>CALDZF010000030.1 GCA_937944165.1 uncultured Rhizobiaceae group bacterium
AGATGGTTGGTTGGCTCATCGAGAAACAATATGTCAGGCTGGGGCGCAAGTGCGCGTACTAACGCTGCGCGCCTGGTTTCGCCACCAGACAAGTCTTTTGTTTTCGCTTCAGGTGAAAGGCCAAGTTCCTCAGTCATAGAAAGTGCGACATGCAACTCATCTTGAGGACCAAGTCCTGCCTTAATGTAATCTTCTATCGTTTCAAAGCCTTCTAAGTCTGGCTCTTGGGGTAAATAATGAAAATTTGTACCGGGTTGAACAAAGCGCTCACCTTTGTCTGCTTCTATCAGGCCTGCAGCTATCTTCATTAAAGTTGATTTGCCAGAGCCATTTCTTCCGACCAGACAAATCCGGTCGCCAGAATGAACAGCAAGGCTTGCACCTTCCAGCAGAGGAGTTCCGCCGAAGGTGAGATAAATATCTTCAAGAAATAAAATTGGTGCTGCCATGGCCTTGCAGATAACGCTAAATAAAGCAAAAGCCCAGACGAAAAGCGGTTCTTTTTGACGATAATTTGAAAATCTGAATATTTCCCCATAAAACCCGCGACAAACTGCCATTTTTTCCTAAAAAATCTGGACAGTTTATAAAGAGAGGAATAGAACGCATTCAACATGAATTCTTAATCGAGAATCTGTGCTATTTTGTATGTCGTTGCGTAAAGCACTAATTCTCTTTGGAAGTTTGAAAGGATACTGTCCGTGGCAGCCAAGAAAAAACCTGGAACACCGGAACCAACACGTCGTGACTTCTTATACATTGCAACTGGTGCAATGGGTGCAGTAGGAGCAGGCGCAGTTGCATGGCCTCTGGTCAATCAAATGGCACCAGATGCAGCAACGCGTGCATTGGCTTCAATTGAGGTTGATGTTTCTTCTATTGAGCCTGGTCAGGCGATTACGGTTAAGTGGCGTGGCAAGCCCGTGTTTATTCGTAACCGCACAGATAAAGAAATTGAAGATGCAAAAGCTGTTGAAATTGCTGATCTAAAAGATCCAATTGCCCGCAATGACAATGCAGCTACAGAAGAAGCAACTGATACCAACCGCTCAGCAGGTGAGGGTAAGGAAAACTGGATCGTAATGATCGGTTCATGTACGCACCTTGGCTGTGTTCCAGTAGGCTTGTCAGGTGATTTTGGTGGTTGGTTCTGCCCATGTCACGGTTCGCATTATGATACTGCTGGTCGTATCAGAAAAGGACCAGCTCCGGAGAATTTGGCTATTCCTCCGTTTGAGTTTGTTTCTGACAGCACAATTAAAATCGGTTAAGGGAAGAGGATTAATATTATGAGTGGTGGACATTCAGAATACGTTCCAACAAGTGGTATAGGTAGATGGCTTGATTCACGCCTTCCTTTGCCACGCATGGTTTATGATAGTTTTATTGCCTATCCGGTTCCTCGCAACCTGAACGGTTGGTACACATTTGGTGCTATACTGATGGTAATGTTGGTAATTATGATTATTACGGGTGTTACGCTGGCGATGAATTATGCTGCATCTACACAGCTTGCGTTTGATAGTGTTGAGCACATAGAGCGAAACGTAAATTACGGTTGGCTTATCAGAAGTGTGCATTCAAACGGTGCATCCATGTTTTTTATTGCTGTTTACATACACATGTTCAGAGGCATGTATTATGGTTCTTATAAAGAGCCACGCGAAGTGCTTTGGATATTGGGCGTTCTTATATTTCTGCTTATGATGGCAACAGCTTTCATGGGGTACGTTCTACCATGGGGACAAATGAGCTTCTGGGGCGCAACTGTTATCACTGGTTTCTTCTCAGCTATTCCACTTGTAGGCCCTGGCCTTCAAGAATGGTTGTTGGGTGGTTTTGCAGTAGACAATGCAACATTGAACCGTTTCTTCTCACTTCACTATCTGCTTCCATTTATGATTGCAGGCGTCGTAGCGCTTCATGTTTGGTCTTTGCATGTAACCGGGCAAACCAACCCGACAGGTGTTGAAGTTAAAAACATGAAGAAGGAAACAGTTCCTTTCACGCCTTTTGCAACTATTAAAGATGCTTTGGCTATCGTAATTTTCATGATGGTATTTGCATGGTTCATCTTCTATCTGCCAGACTTCCTCGGTCACCCTGATAACTATATCAAGGCTGATGCATTGAAAACACCAGCGCACATCGTGCCTGAATGGTACTTCTTGCCGTTCTATGCAATTCTTCGTGCGGTGACGGTTAGCATTGGTATTCCGTTTACGGATATTGTATTGATAGACTCCAAACTTGGCGGTGTTATCGCGATGTTTGGTTCGATTGCAATTCTTTTTGTATTGCCTTGGTTGGACACTTCAAAAGTACGTTCAGGTAACTACCGCCCAATGTTTAAACTGTTTTTCTGGGTGTTCGCAGTTGTTTGTGTCATCCTGGGTTGGCTTGGTTCTCGCCCGGCTGAAGGCAGTGGGTTTGTTGGCATGTTGCTGGATGGAGATTTCAAGGGTAACTATGTTGCCTATTCGCAAATCTTTACATTCTACTACTTCGCACATTTCCTTGTAATCTTGCCGTTCCTTGGTTGGTTCGAGAAGCCTAAGGATGTGCCTCCTAGCATCGCTGATGCAGTATTGGGCAGTGATGCCAAAATGGGTCGTGCTGGTTCAGCACAACCTGCTGAATAAGATTTTGGGGAAACATAAAATGAAAACGATAATCTCTAAAATAACAGCCGCTGCACTTGCTCTGAGCATTGGATTTGGTGCAACGGCAGTTTTTGCTGCTGGTGGGCCAACAAACAAACCTCGTGAAGTGGATTGGAGTTTCTCTGGTCCGTTTGGCAAGTGGGACTTGGGTCAGCTGCAACGCGGCTATAAAATCTATGCAGAAAACTGTTCTTCTTGTCATTCAATCGAATTGCTCTCTTTCCGCAATTTGCAGGAAATTGGTTTTTCGGAGGCAGAAGTAAAAGCAATTGCTGCTGAATTTGAAGTAACTGATGGCCCTGACGCAGATGGAGAAATGTTTGAGCGCGCTGCTGTTCCTGCGGATAGAATCCCTGGACCCTATGCAAATACAGCTGAAGCTGCTGCCGTAAACAATGGCGCTGCTCCACCAGACTTCTCATTGCTTGCAAAGGCACGTGCGCCTGAGCGCGGTTTTCCGACATTTGTGTTTGATATTTTCACAACCTACGCAGAAAACGGTTCTGATTATATTTATTCAGTCCTAACTGGATATAAGGATGCGCCAGAAGGTGCGGAGCTGCCGGAAGGTACGCATTATAACCCTTACTTTATCGCTGGTAATGCGATTGCCATGGCGCAGCCTTTGTATGGTGAAGATGTTGACTACGATGATGATACTGAACCTACACTGGATCAACACGCAAAAGATGTTGCTGCCTTTATGACTTGGGCAGCAGAGCCTTACCTTGTTGAGCGTAAACAACTTGGTTTCAAGGTTATGATATTCCTTCTTATTCTTACAGTCTTGCTATATCTTTCAAAGAAGCAGGTATTTGCCGGCATGAAGAAAGACTAAAGAATTTGCACACTTAGATAAAAAAGGCTCTGATTATCAGGGCCTTTTTTTATGGAACGAACTGAAAATCGGAATTTAAAACCATGCCACATTCTCTGCGCCAACAATTAGAACAAGCCATTCGTGCCATTCCTGACTATCCCAAGGAAGGTATTATGTTCCGTGATATCACGACGCTTCTTAGCGATGCTTCCGCGTTTCGTCGTTCGATTGATGAACTTGTGCATCCTTATAGTGGTTCACAAATAGATTTTGTTGCTGGCATAGAAGCACGTGGGTTTATCTTGGGAGGAGCGATGGCGCATCAGCTTTCTTGCGGGTTTGTTCCCATTCGTAAAAAAGGAAAACTGCCATCGGATTCTATTTCCATTGAGTATGATTTGGAATATGGCAAGGACGAGTTGGAAATTCATAAAGATGCTTTTCAAAAAGGCGCGCGGGTACTTCTGGTCGATGATCTGATTGCAACGGGTGGCACGGCAGAAGCATCTGTCAGCCTTTTGCGAGAATTGGATGCTGATATCATTGGCGCTTGTTTTGTGATTGATCTACCAGAATTAGGTGGACGTAAAAAGCTCCGTGATATGGGGATATCCGTTCGCACACTTGTTGAGTTTGAAGGGCATTAATTCTGTTTTAATCTGTCGCTTTTAGCGCTTTTAAAACCTTAAAGACTCATCAAAGCTTCTCCCAAATATTATTGGGAGAATATAATGAAAGTCGGATTTATTGGCCTTGGCAATGCGGGCGGAAAGCTTGCGGGCAGCCTGCTTCGAAACAAACATGACCTGACGGTTCTGGATTTGGACAAGCAGGCAGCACAACCTTTTTTGGATCAAGGTGCTAAATGGGCTGAAAGTGCCAAGGAGATGGCGCAGGCTTGTGATCTTATCATTACATGCCTTCCAAGTCCTGCGGCTTCAGCTGCTGTTATGGAAGGCGAGGGCGGTATTCTTGAAGGCATGAGTGAGGGTAAAATATGGGCTGAAATGTCTACCACGGATGCTGATGAGATAAAGCGTCTGGCCAAACTGGTTGAAGCTAAGGGTGGTACGGCAGTTGAATGTCCTGTATCGGGCGGTTGTCACCGGGCGGCAACGGGTAATATTTCGATTTTTGTAGGTGGTGAGCGCGAAGCCTTTGATCGCATGTTGCCATTTCTAAAAACGCTTGGTCGTCGTATTCTGCATACAGGGCCTTTGGGTTCTGCTTCGATTCTCAAGGTCATGACGAACTATCTAGCAACGGCAAATCTAATTACCATGTGTGAAGCCATGGTGACGATGAAGGCTGCAGGTCTTGATATGGCAACCACCTATGAGGCCATGGTGATTTCTTCTGGCACTTCCTTTGCTGCGGAGACTGAGGGACAGGTAATTCTGAATGGTAGCCGTGATATTGAATTTACAATGGATTTAGTGCTCAAGGATATTGGGCTTTTTCAAAAGATTGCCGAAGACAATAATGTGCCGCTGGAAGTTAGCCCGATGTTGATTGATATTATGAAAGACGGGCAAAAGCGCTATGGCGAACGTGCCAATTCAGATGATATTATCAGACGACTTGAAGAAGCTACAGGCCATGAAATTTTGGCGGATGGATTTCCAGCCTTGCTGATTGATGATGAGCCAGAAGAAGAGGGCTATGAGGTGGTACCAAGAGGGCGAAGCTAAAGGAAATCATAATGTTGCCTAGTGAGTTTATTGATGTTGAACGATATCCAGTAGACCAGCCGCAGAGTGCTGGGTTTAATGATATGATTAAAATGATCCGATCAGAACTCACCTCAGATGGTTGCGCAGTTTTAAAAGGCTTTATGCGGGCTGATAAAATACCTGATTTGATTAAGGAAGCAGATCGCGCTAGCCCACACGGTTATCACTCGATGAACCGAACAAATGTTTATTTCTCGCAAGATGATGAAAGCCTTGAACCTTCTCATCCGTTGCGCCGGTTTTATGACCGTTCTAATGCGTTTATTCCTGCTGACAATTTTGGTGAAAATTCTGCCTTGAGAGCGATTTACGAATGGCCGCATTTCTTTGATTTTATTCGCCAAGCACTAGATGAACCTGAAGACAGGTTCTTTCGATATGCTGATCCACTGGCTGATGTTATTGTGAATATGGCAGGTGAGGGTAATGGCTTTCCATGGCATTTTGACACTAATAATTTCACCGTAACACTTGCCATTCAAAATGCTGACGAGGGAGGCAATTTTGAATATGCTCCTAATATTCGGTCGAGCGGAGAAAACTTTGAAGCGGTTCGTGACGTGTTGGATGAAACTTCTGGTCGGGTTACAAAGTTAAGGCTTGAACCGGGTGATTTGCAAGTTTTCAAAGGGCGTTACTCGCTTCACCGCGTTGCCCCTCTCAAAGGCGATACACCGCGTTATGTGGCAATCTTTTCCTATGTTGAGCAAGAAGGCATGGTGGGGTCTCCAGAACGTACCAAACAGCTCTATGGCAAAGTCTTACCCATACACCTTGAGCGTGCGGGGCAACGAGGTGATGCTTATTTGGATTAGATGACTTGAATTTAGTCCCCACACAGTGCAAACCTTTTATGTTATGATCTTGTTCTTTTCTGACTTTCATTTGCTCGACTTTTTAGCGCTTTCCCTGTTTTTAATCTCATGGGGTGCGTTTGAATATATTGCAGATTATTCCCCCTTATCGCGCAAAAGCCTGACAGGTTTAATGTCGCAAAAGCGCAAAGAGTGGATGCTTGTCATGGCGGAGCGTGATATGCGTATGATTGATACATCCATCATGGCGGGACTGTTGCAAGGCACAGGCTTTTTTGCTTCCGCTTCCATTCTGGCGATTGGTGGGTGCTTTGCGCTTTTGGGTGCAACGGATGCAGTGCTTAAGGTTTATGATGATTTACCGATTGCGGGCGATGTAAGCAGAGGTCTTTGGGAATTTAAAATTCTGGGTTTGGCCATGCTCTTTGTTTATACGTTTTTCAAATTTGGGTGGGCTTTCAGACTGTTTAATTATAGTAATATTCTGGTTGGTGCTGTTCCCTCGATTGATAATTCCACAAAAGAGGAACGTAATAAAACTGCCCTACAAGCAGCAGAAATGAATATGATTGCAGGGCGTCATTTTACATCAGGTCTGCGTGGAATTTTTATAGCACTTGGTTATTTGGGCTGGTTTCTTGGGCCAGTATTTTTTATGGGCACGACGGTTTTTGTTCTGTTTGTGTTAACCAGAAGACAATACTTCTCCCGCTCAAGAGCGCTTTTACTGGATTAATGTTATTTAATATGTAAATGAATATTTATAATACTTATTATCAATATAAATCAAAGTGGTAATCTAAGTGCAAAAAGTTAAAGAATTTCTACAGCAGGCAGAAGAGCAAAAGATTGTTGGTTCTGCTGAAATAAGAGCACTTTTAAATTTTGCTGATAAGCAGTATGAG
>CALDZF010000031.1 GCA_937944165.1 uncultured Rhizobiaceae group bacterium
TCCGCCACTTCACGATCTTCACGCAATACGGCTGAAATTGTGCCTCTTCTTGTGGAAACCTCAATCATTTGTCCTGCTTCCAGACCCATTTTGGCAATTTGTTGCCTGTTCATGGCGGCAATGCCTTCAGGTTCCAGCTCGTCAAGAACATTTGCACGGCGGGTCATGGCACCTGTGTGCCAATGCTCCAACAAGCGTCCTGTGGTGAGAACCATTGGGAAATCCTCATCTGGCACTTCATCTGGTGGCAGCAAATCAGCTGGAACAATTTTACCTCTGCCATCTGCTGTCGGGAAGCCATTGGTGAAAATTACTTCATTGCCAAAACCACCTGGCTCATCCACTGGATAACAGATTACATCTTCATCATTAAGACGTTCCCAGGTGATGTAATTCAAAGAATTCATCACCGATGCCATTTCCGTATAGACCTCGCCTACGCCCTCATATTTCCAATCAAGACCAACACGATTTGCAAGTTCGACGATCAACTCCCAATCCTGACGCGCCTCACCTGGCGGATTGATTGCTGGACGCCCGAGTTGCACCTGACGGTTTGTATTGGTGAAAGTGCCCAGCTTTTCTGCGTGTGCAGAAGCAGGCAAAACTACGTCCGCATGCCAGCAAGTTTCTGTCAGGAAAATATCTTGCACCACCAAGTGATCGAGCTTTGCCAAAGCACCTCTTGCATGAATTTGATCCGGGTCGGACATGGCAGGGTTTTCGCCCATGACATACATGCCAGAAATTTCATCATTATGGATGGCGTCCATAATTTCCACTACTGTTAGACCTCGCTTTGGATCAAGGGTTCTACCCCAGAAGTCTTCCATTTCGCCACGAATGCTTTCATTTTCTACCAAACGGTAGTCAGGATACATCATTGGGATAAGACCCGCATCTGATGCGCCTTGTACGTTGTTTTGTCCGCGTAGTGGGTGCAAGCCAGTGCCTTCTCGTCCCACTTGCCCTGTAATCAGCGCCAGTGCGATTAGGCAACGGGCATTATCCGTGCCATGCGTATGTTGAGAAACGCCCATACCCCAGAAGATGATGGAGCGCTCAGAAGTTGCGTAAACTCTTGCAACATCACGGAGCACTTCTGGTGCAATACCACAAACTTCGCTCATGGCTTCTGGTGAGAAGTCTTTTACTTTTTCTTTCAAAGCATCGAAGCCCGAAGCATTGGCCTGAATGTATTGCTCATCGTAAAGGTTTTCTTCAATGATGACATGTATGAGCGCATTGAGCATGGCAACGTCAGTGCCAGGCTTGAATTGTAGTGCATGAGAAGCATGGCGCATTAAGTCCTGCTTGCGCGGATCCATGATAATTAGCTTCTTGCCCTTCTTGGCCGCTTGCTTGAAATAAGTCGCCGCAACTGGATGGTTAGTCGTTGGTCGCGCACCAATTACAATCATGCAATCTGATTTTTCTGCATCCGTGAAAGGCGCTGAAACCGCGCCAGAACCAACACCTTCGAGCAATGCGGCAACCGAAGATGCGTGACAAAGACGTGTACAATGGTCGACGTTATTTGTGCCAAACCCTTGACGGATAAACTTTTGAAAAAGATAAGCCTCTTCGTTGGAGCCTTTTGCAGAACCAAAACCCGCAAGCGCCTGGCCACCACGTTCATCAGAAATTTTCTTTAAGCCAGAAGCAGCCAATTCCATTGCTTCTTCCCAGCTTGCTTCACGGAAAACGTCTTCAACTTTCATGAAACGCATATCCACGTCGCCAGCTTTTGGTGCATCGTCACGGCGGATAAGCGGCTTGGTTAGACGCTCTTCGCTCATTGCATAGTCATAACCAAAACGCCCTTTAACACAGAGGCGGTTTTCATTGGCTGGGCCATTACGGCCATCAACCTGAACAATTTTATTATCTTTAACTGCCATTGTCGTCTGACAACCAACGCCACAGAACGGACAAACTGAATCAACAACCTTGTCGAACTCTTTGATTTCACGCGTTTTATTCGCATCATCCATCAAGGTTTTTTCATATAGTGCACCTGTTGGACAGGCTTGTACACATTCACCACAAGTAACACAGGTAGAATTGCCCATTGGGTCTGCCAAATCGAAAACAGGAACCGAGTGAGACCCACGTTCCCCCATGCCGATCACATCATTTACCTGCACTTCGCGACAAGCACGTACGCAGGCGTTACAAGCGATACAGGCATCCATGTTTACCGCAATTGCAGGGTTTGAAATATCAAACTCGACGTGCTGACCAGCGTCGAACTTACTTTCAAAGCGATCTGAACCGGTGATGCCCATGCTTTCTGACCATAACCAGAAGTCTGATTGATCGTCCGGACTTTCTTCGCGAGGACGCATGTCTGCTGCCAGCATTTCAAAAACCATTTTGCGAGACTTATCAGCCCGCTCTGTGTCTGTTTTTACGACAAGACCTTCTGTAACATTACGAACGCAAGAAGCAGCAAGAACGCGCTCACCTTCAATTTCGACCATACAAGCGCGACAGTTACCATCTGAACGGTAACCAGGCTTATCCAAATGACAAAGGTGCGGAATGCGCGTGCCTTCGCGCTTTGCAACTTCCCAGATAGTTTCATCTTTGGAAGCTGTTACTTCCTTGCCGTCCAGGGTGAATTTGATTTGGTCAGTCATATTCTTTTCTTTCTTCCAGTATCGTCATCCTTGGGCTTGTCCCGAGGATCTAATCAAACCACATGTGCTTTTGCGGCTTTTTTAGGTTCTAGGGACAAGCCCTGGAATGATGCCTCAACTATCCGTCGTATCCTTCAACAATCATGAAATGTGCCTTGCCAGCACTTTCACGTATTTTTCTCGCGGCAGTATATTCTTCCGAATTATACCAGTTACGTGCTGAATCCATATCCGGGAATTCAAGAATAACAACACGCTTGCCTTCATCCTCAAAATTCTCAAGTCCTTCAACAGCACCACCGCGAGCAATATACTTGCCACCATAAGGCGCGGATGTAGGCCCAGCAGCAACGGCGTATTCTTTCCATTTATCAAGGTCTGTTACGTCTGCGCGAACGATTACATAAGCTGTCATTATTTTTCCTCTTTTGAAGATGCTTGAAAATAAACACATTTACTATGATTTAGGCTGCCACAATTTTTGAGTGCAACTAACCTTTCTGATTGGCAGAAATTATCTTCTGGTGAAAGATATCTTTGTGGAATTTTGTTAATATCTGAATGAATAAGTTTTGCACTCTCATCTTTTTGACTCAGTAGTTTGGCAAACTCTTTGTAAACGCCAGTATCAGCAGCACATCCCAAAGCATGAATAAGATTCAACTGAATTATATCATATTCCATATCGGTTATTTTAGTGTTGTTATCACAAGTTTGACTTTGAACTGCCTTAGGATATATGCCGTGAAACATAGTTACTTCGAATGCAACACCATGAGTTGCAGAAAACGTTTGTATATTGCTACAATCTGGCGACGGTAAATCTTGCGCTCTAGCGTTTAAAACAAACATAAAGCATAATAGAAATATTATGTAAAACCGCGTCATTTGCATCACAAGTCTTCCCTAAAATGCGTCAGCAAATGCCTTACCGGGTTTGGAGCCGCTTGCCCTAGTCCGCAGATTGATGCATCTCGCATGACAATTTCCAAATCAGCGATTGCATCTTCGTCCAGCTTGCCGCCTTTTTGA
>CALDZF010000032.1 GCA_937944165.1 uncultured Rhizobiaceae group bacterium
CAGCGTGCGGTGACCAAAGGCTCTGGTGCTGGCGGTGAAGATTATGAAGAAATCCGCTATGAAGGCTATGGCCCTGGTGGTGTTGCGATTGTGGTTGAAGCACTGACGGATAATAAAAACCGTTCAGCTTCCAACATTCGCGCCTGTTTTACCAAGAATGGTGGTCAAATGGGTGAGTCTGGTTCGGTCTCCTTCATGTTCGACCGTATGGGCGAGATTACCTATAAGTCTGAAACGGGTTCTGAAGATGATATTATGGAAGCGGCAATTGAAGCTGGTGCTGATGATGTGACATCAGATGAAGATGGCCACGTTATCATTTGTGAATTTGACGCCTTTGGTGAAGTAACCAAAAATCTTGAAGAAGCGCTTGGTGAAGCGGAAAGCGTTAAATCAACCTGGAAGCCACAAAACAATACGCCTGTTGATGAAGACAAGGCTGGCACATTGTTGAAACTGCTTGATGCGTTGGACGAAGATGATGACGTGCAAAATGTTTATTCAAACTTCGATATTTCAGACGAAGTGATGGCAAAACTTTCTGAGTAGCGCATTTTTTTATCTTTTTTGATATTCCAAAAAGGAAAAAGCTATCTGCTGAATAAAGTATCCAGCAGTGGCAGTGATGTGATTGCTGCTAATAAAATCATGACGAATGCGACGCGGCGATAGGTTGCATCGCTGGCACCTGCAAAGAATTTGGTGCCAATCTGAATGCTGACGAAATAACCTGGCACGCAAAGTAATCCCCGTACAATGCCTTCCATGGTGTAAAGATCAGCAAGCATATAACCAACGATAACGATTAGATCTGTTAAGAATAAATAATAGATCATATTGGCACGCACTGTGATGGCCTTTGCCGTGCTTGCCAGCCAATAAACCAGAACTGCAGGGCCGGGTAGAGCGGCTGCAGCGCCCATGAAACCGCCTAACCCGCCAAAGGAGAATGAAACGGAGTTTGAACGTGAGCCAGTATATTTCCAACCAGACCATAAAATTGTAACGGCAATTAAAATGCTTATGGAGATGAACCAGCGAAGCGCTGTAGCATCACCCGTTACTAAAAGCCAAATACCAAAGGGTGCAAGAAGCGCATAACCGGTGATGACAGGAATAAGCTCTTTCCAGTTTACATCACGGCGCGCACCCCAAACAAGCGTAAGGGTTGGGATGGCATCCATGATCGTAATCATGATGAGCGCCATTTGCGGGCCAAAAAAAGCTGCGGTGGATGGGCCAATAATCATGCCGGAACCAAAGCCCGCAAATCCGCGTATGATGCCTGTGATAAACACAATTGCAATCACGATTTGCATCGGGGTTTGGTTGAGATAGGTGAGGGCTTGTTCCAAAAGATGCTCGCTTGGATAGAACTTTTTAAATTCCTATCAGGTGCTTTGAAAAAACGCGAATTTTATTTGGAAGAAAAAAGTTTATGACTTGGCGGAAAACTCTCTCCGCCAAGTTCATGGGATGTAGATTTATTTGCGCTTTTGAGTTTGCGTTTTGTTTTTGGCAGGTTTTTTGATTTCAAAGTTTTTTATATTGTCATCAAGTGTACTTTTTGCTTCAGACGCCTTTTGACTTTTATAATCTGTCGGCCAACTGAAAACGTTATCTGAAAAACTTGCTGCATTTGCCGACAAAGGCGCAGAAGTAACAAGGGCTGCGGTTAAAAGTGCGATTAATTTTGAGTTCTTATTCATGGTGTCTTCCTTTCGTTTTTTGAGGACACCCTGAATTTAAAAATTTTAGTCAAAGGATTCTCGCCGTATTCGAAAATGATAAGCCTTTTTCAGAAATGATCAGCTTTTTTTAAAATCGACAAGGATATATTATACGTGAGAAAACGAACGTTTTCGATATTCTGTAGGGCTCTCGCCAACAATGTCTTTGAATGCTCGATTGAAGGGACCAAGAGAAGCATAGCCAACGTCATAGGCGATGGTAATTACAGGAACATCTGCCTTGACCGGGTCTGCCAAAACTTCACAAGCGGCACCAATGCGATGTTCATTTACGAAGGCTGCGAAGTTTCTATAACCAAGACCTTGGTTGATAACTTTGCGCAAACGATGCTCTGGTGATTCAAGTAGATTAGCCAGTTTGCGTATGGTGAGGCCTTCTTCACGCCAGATATCCTCTTTCATGGAAGCTTGCAGCTTGGTCAATAAAGCGGTTTCGGCGGGTGAGAGTGCCTCTGGCCGTTCCATCAAATTGTTCTGAGGCAGAACCCAAATTTGTTCTCGGATATTTAATGCCCAATAAGCAAGAATAATCGTGAGTATAGCGTAAACGGATGTCTGAAAGAGTTGTAGGTTGGCGGGGAGTAGGTTGCCATAAATCAAATGCGTAAGTGTAAATACCAAACCAGAAAGTGCTGCGGTTCCCATGAACCAAAATCTGAATTTGCAACGTGCCTCAACAAGATCATGGGTAGCCGTTTTAATGGTAATATAAAATAGATAACCGTAGATCATCAAAGAGGTAATATTACAAATTGTGCCATAGATCGGGTCAAGATGCGTTAAATAGTGTGTTGGTATTGAAAAAATAACAAATACGATCTGCCAGGTTTGAATCTGAAAGTCATCTTCAAAAAGTTCAAGCAAGCCCCAAGCGATCATGGCAGGGCTGAAGGCAAAAATTGAAGTATGAATGAATGTTAACGCCAGGGTATTATTGACATTTTCTATGAACATTATGGAAGAGCCGACAATCACGCCAATAGCACCTATGAGTAATGTGATGGCGGAAAGTGATTTGCGCGAGAAAGGCCTGATAGAAAAGAAATGAACCAGCAATAAGATCAGCACGCCAATTGACGCTGCCCTTATTCCAAAATCAATTGTTTCAAACATTTTTACCTCGCTTGATATTCTTACAATATAATATGCCATGTGACGATATAATATGCCATGTGACGATTTACAAAATGAAAACGAAACTGTTAAATGTTTCCGTTTTGTTCACTTTTTTGATGCAAGGTCTGTTTGAATGATTTAAGGTGACTTTATGCAGGAAGCGATTCGAATAATTGGGGTAGACCCTGGCTTGCGCAATATGGGGTGGGGTGTTGTAGACTCACTTGGCTCTTCGCTTTCCTTTGTTGCGGCTGGTACTGTGCGCTCCAATGCGAAGGCGGATCTGGCTTCAAGGCTTTGTCAGTTGCATGATGGGTTAAGCGAAGTGCTGCATCAGCATATGCCGCATGAGGCAGCCGTTGAGCAGACGTTCGTCAATAAAGATGCGAAAGCAACGCTCAAGCTTGGTCAGGCGAGGGGGATTGCCATGCTGGTGCCAGCG
>CALDZF010000033.1 GCA_937944165.1 uncultured Rhizobiaceae group bacterium
GAGCGAATGTTTGGCAGGATCAAGGACTGGAGGCGGGTTGCAACACGCTATGACAAGCTCGCAAGAAACTTTATGGCTGCAATATGCCTAGCAGCTTTGATATGTTTCTGGATATAACCTGTGAGTCTGGAGCCTAAAAGTTAACAAAAAATTTTTTTCTATAGTGAACCGATCGTTAATTATTTTCATGTAGAAACTAACTCAAAGAGTAATAGCCGAAGTATCAGTGGGCTGGAGTTAGTATGGTAATTGAGTATTTTCTTAAATGGAATGAAACTGCAACTGTAAGTAAAAGAATAGAAGCTGCATACGCTATGGCGAGAGCCTATTTGCGTAACGATATCACCGAAGAAGAAAGAGATGATATTGAAGCAGCGCTTACTAAAATATTGGAAGATCCTGCCCCTGCAGTACGTGCTGCATTAGCAGAGACCTTTGGTGCACGTAAAAAAGCACCAAAGCATATTATCAATGCCTTGGCAGCTGATACATTGGATGTTTCAATTATTACACTTTCACAATCTCCTTTACTGCATGATATTGAATTAGTTGAATTTATCAAAACCTCTGAAATAGACAATCAAATAGCCATCGCGTGTCGTCCCTGGTTGAGCGAAACAGTTATTGCAGCAATTGCTGAATTCGGTTCTAAAGACGCTTGTATGGCGGTAATGATGAACCCTGTTGCAGAGTTTAGCCAAGATAACTTGCATGCAATTGCCCAACGGTTTGGTGATGTTACCGAAATCAGATTAATGCTTCTTGAGCGCGATGACATTGCTGCCGAGACACGATTAATTCTGATAGATAAACTAGGGTCAGCACTTTCATCTCTTGTGATTTCAAAAGGTTGGATGCAAGCACCAAAAGCAGAAAAAGCGGTTGCTGAAGCATGTGATAAGGCTTCAATAATATTTGTCGCAAACGCATCAAACGATGATGTTACACATCTGGTTCGTAATATGATTGAGAGCGGTAAAATTTCGGTCAACTATCTGTTGCGAGCCGTCTGCATGGGCAATATCACACTGGTTGCACAAGCGTTTGCAGAACTCAGTGGCGTTAGGTTCTCGCGGGTTGAAGCTATTTTGACCAAAGATAGAAAATCTGCCTTTAAAGCGCTTTATGACCGTGCGGGGCTGCCGCAGTCAGCTTTTGTAATTTTCCAGATTGCTATAGCAAGCTGGCGCCGTTTGTTGACTTCCACAAACGATATTAATCAAGCTCGCATGCAATATCTGGTTACAAAAGAAGTATTGGAAAGCTATATTGGACATAAAGATCATGTCGTTGATGACTTGATTTTATTATTGAGAAAATTATCTGCAGAAGCTGCCCGCGACCATTCTCGTATTAAGGCTGAAGAACTTAAGAACCGCGCAATTGAAGCAGAAGTTATCGTTGAAGTGCACAATGATGTTGAAGAAGTTGAAACTATCTTAATTGATGACATTGCTATTAATACTGACGAAATTGTTGCTGAGTTTGAAAAAGGTGTCACACAGATGCAAGAAATTCAAACCTATGATTCAGTAGAAATTATTGAAGATGATTATCGTCCAGATATTTCGAAAGCGGTTATAAATGTTGCGATGGCAAAATCGCATATGTCAAAAGCTGCGTAATATAGCTTGTTCTTAATATTGGAATTGCTCAGCCAGAATTCTATCATCCCAGGAATGATCTGGGTCAAACAGAATGAGGCCTGAATTATCCATATCAAGTTTAATGCTGACTTCTTTTACTGATTTGATTTCCGTATGGTCTGCTACTGCGTTTACCGGACGCTTTTTCGCTTCGTTTACGCGAATAATTACCTCAACGGTATTCGGTAATAATGCACCACGCCATCTGCGCGGTCGAAAAGGACTGACAGGTGTTAGGGCAAGCAGCGTGGCTTCCAGTGGTAGTATTGGGCCATGTGCAGAAAGGTTGTACGCGGTGGAACCCGCTGGTGTGGCAACCATAATGCCGTCGCATACCAAAGCATCCAAGCGTTCTTTACCATCCGTTATGATTGAAAGGCTGGCTGCCTGGTAAGATTGGCGTAAAAGTGAAACCTCATTGATGGCAATCGCTTCATGAACTTCATCATTGATATCAGTAGCTTTCATGGCAAGAGGGCGTATTTTGCTTTTTAAGGCTCGCGCAACCCGCTGTTTTAGATTGTCAGGCTTATACTCATTCATGAGGAAGCCTATTGTACCTTTATTCATACCGTAAATTGGTAGGCCTGAGTTCATATATTTATGCTGTGTTTGTAGCATAAAACCATCACCGCCAAGGGCAACAATAGCACTTGCTTTTTGCGGAAGACAATTACCGTAAATTGACACAAGCTTATGAAGCGCTTCTTGAGCTTCTTGTGAGTTACTTGCAAGAAAAGCCAGTTTTTCAGACACGGGTAAAGCCTTTAATATTAATCGCTTTCGATTTAGCACGCTAGTTTCATCTTGCAAAGCTGTAATGGATTTTTAACCATGATGAGGCACTCTTGTTTTATAGCATTGAAAATGCGCTAGGCTCTGAACCTAGGCTATGCGTTGTTAAGAGTAAAAAGGTAAGCATTATGATCCGTCCCGCAAGTGAAATTGAATATCCACCATCACAAGCCCTTTGCACAAAGGCGCGCATGATAGCGCGGATGAGTGCACTATCTGAAACTACAGATAATATTATGGCGGTGATTGCGCAAAGACTGGATGCAGAAGAACCGCAATATGCAGCTGAAATTGCAGCCTTTACCCATGAACAGGAAAGATTAATAGAAAATATGCGCCGCATAATTCGTTCTTAGGTTTTATACTCAATAAATTCGATTAATAGGTTCTGAGCCTAAGACCTATTCTCCAAGGGCTAAGCCTTCGCGCCTTGGGTCTGCCCCCCCTTCAAGTCCATTTGGTGTAATTTCAATGCCGTGCAAACCGGAATTTAAATCCTTGATGTCAGTTTTATAACCAAGCGCTTCAAGGGCAGGGGCAAAGCTTTCTGCAGCGGTGCCTTTTTCAAGATTATACGTGCCAAAACGATTTAACAAATGGGGTAATTCAATTGCTTTTTGAATATCCATATCCCAGTCAAACCAAGCCACTAATGTTTTAGCGACATAAGGAATTATCCGACTGCCACCTGGCGAACCGATTGCAAGAACTGGCTTGCCGTCTTTCATGATTATAGTTGGTGCCATTGAGGAACGAGGACGCTTGCCAGGCTCGATTGCATTAGCAACTGGCTTGCCATCCACTTCAGGTACGAAAGAAAAATCAGTCAGTTCATTGTTGAGCAAAAAACCACCAACCATCAAACGCGAACCAAATCCATTCTCGATCGTTGTCGTCATGGAAACAACATTGCCGCTTGCATCAACAATGGAGAAATGGCTGGTTGAAGGAAGTTCAAGCGAATTGTCAGGCGCAAAAATTTGTGCGTGGTCAAATGGTGGTTCTCCAGGAGTGACCAATTCATCGCTTAATGCGTCTTCGCCAATTAGAAATTGGCTTCTTTCCCATATATAGGCGCGGTTTAATAAGCCTTTTGGTATTTTGACAAAATCACTATCTGCCATAAATCGACCACGATCAGCGAAAGCCAATCGGGTAGCGTCACCAATTAACCGCCAGCTTTCAGGGTTTCTAATGCCATAATCTTTGAGATCATAAGCTTCAAGCATACCCATTATTTGGCCAACAGTCAGCGCGCCAGAAGAGGGCGGCCCCATGCCACAAATATCATGATCGCGATAACGATAACAAACAGGCTCACGTTCAATCACTCTATAATCGGCTAAATCTTCAAGGGATAAACGCCCGGGATTACCCTTCGCGTTTTGAACAGTATTAACAATACTTTGTGCCAGCTCACCCTTATAAAAAGCGTCCGCACCATTGAGCGTAATATCAATAAGTGTCTTTGCATATTCTTTATTGGTGACGATTGTACCGACGAAAAGCGGAACGCCTTCTTCTGTTAGGAAATAATCGCGCGTTGGTTGGTATTTATAAAGGCTTTCTGCTGAACGTGTAATTGAAGCATGCAGACGAGGAGATACTTTAAAACCCTTTTCAGCAAGTTTGATTGCTGGTGCAATGACTTCTTGCCATTGTAGTTTTCCATATTTTATATGCGTGTCAAATAAAAGCTTTACTGTTCCAGGCGTGCCAACAGCGCGCCCACCAATAACTGCATCAAAAAAACTTAAAGGTTGGCCATTATTATCCAAAAACATATCTGGCGTTGCTGCTTTGGGTGCAGTTTCTCTGCCATCAAATGTTGTGAGTTTTTGTTTTTGCGCATCATAATAAACCAAAAAAGCACCGCCACCTAATCCGGATGATTGCGGTTCTACAAGGCCAAGTACCAATTGCACAGCAACCATTGCATCAATGGCGCTGCCCCCTTTTTTTAAAATATTATAACCTACTTCACTGGCAAGAGGATTAGCGGCTGAGACCATAAAGCTTTTTGCTTTAACAAGTTCTTTTTGAGTGGTTCCGGATGAAAATTCTGGTGCGATGCTATCTGCAACATCTTGCGCATGAGCTGAGTTTAAGAAAGTCACTAGACCTATTGAGATATTCAGCATTAAAATTGTAATAGTACGTCGAAAAAGCTTCATGTAACCTCACTTGTCAATTTGGCATATAAAAACCGTATTTCGTCTGTTATGCAATGCAAATGAAAGTAATAATTATGCACAGCCTTGACGTTGTGCAATGGTAATATGATTGTTACAAAAATCATACATATTAGAATTGATTTTCTATTCTATAAATTGATAGATAAGGTTGGATCCAATTAGCCATGCAAGACGATTTTAAAAAGCCATATTTATCAAGCCGCAAGATACTTGGCTTGAAAGAAAATGAAGGCAATTCTCTTGCATTAGCGGTGGTAGAACGTCTGGTTGGTGTTTCAAAATTAAATGCAATCATGGAAGACGTGGGCAGGCCTTGGCCTGATGCAGGTCCTTTAATTGATACGCTTTTTGAACGTCTTGATATAAACTGGGATGTTGAAAACCCCGAAATATTAATGAAGCTGGATGATAGGCCAAAAGTCTTTGTCGCTAATCACCCCTATGGGTTGCCAGATGCTTTTGCGATGTTCCAATTGCTTACTCAATATCGTTCAAACATAAAAATCTTTGCCAATAAACTTTTAGCTGCTACTCAGCTTGAAGAACCCAGCCTGTTATTTGTTGATCCCTTTGGCGCTGCCGATAGCAGGGGGCAAAATAGAAAATCAATTGCAACTGCAATAAGGCATTTGCGTGATGGTGGGGATTTAGCGCTTTTTCCAGGTCGTATATGTTCTCATTTAAAAACCTCTGATTGGACGATATCAGATAGTGACTGGACGGATCAGGTTCGCAAGTTTGTTGAAGTAAGCGGCGGAGAAATGGTGCCGCTTTATATCAGTGGTCGTAATTCCATGACGTTTAACCTTTCAGGTTTGATCCACCCAAGAATTAGAACCTACATGCTTTTAAGAGAATTTCTTCGTGGTGGTCATAAATTTACATTCAAGGTTGGTGAACCTGTTTCTGGCAGACAACTTGCAAGAGTTTCAAGAAGTATGAATGTTGGAACGTTTTCCAGGAGTTTGGTTTATGCTCTTAAAACGGGTGCGCCAAAACTTCCTGATATTCCGCAATTAATTGCACCTGAATTCAGAAACAAAGCTGAGCAAAAATCAGCAAATCGCAAAGCCATTTCCATTCAGGGTAAATCTGCCCATTCAGTATTAAAAAACCATGAAGTGCTGGTGAAACATAATGGCTATACAATTTATCAATCACAAAATGGCGCACCTGATGAGTTAATGAAGATGATTTGCGAAGTGCGTTTTGCAGCATATGCTTCGCAAACCAGCGTGCAATCCCCGAATGATTTGCTTGATAAATTTGATCAGTTTTATAATCACCTCGTTTTATGGGATGATGAAAAGAAAAAAATAGCTGGTGTATATCGTTATACATTGCCAGGAATTGGTCAAACACCAGTTTCGCCGGACAATTTGGTAACAAACTCTATTTTTAACCTATCACCCAAATTCCAAAAACTTTTACCCAATTCAATGGAGTTGGGTCGTGCAGCCATTCTACCAGAATATCAAAAGAGTTATTCGCCACTTATGTTGTTGTGGCGCGCCATATTGGAAGTGCCACGCAAGAACAAGCAGATTAGATATCTCTTTGGGCCTGTAACCATGGGTAAAAACTTTAATCCAGTTTCTCGCGAACTCCTTAGCCGTTTTGTTATGCGCCATTGGCGCGATGAAACTATGGATGGGTTTATTACTCCCAAACGCGATTTGAAACTTGAAATTCCTCCTGAAGTAAAAATTGATGAACTAGAGCAGGGGTGTGGTGATTATTCCAAGCTTGGTAATATAGTCTCAGGCTTTGAAGGTGGGCAAAGAAGCCTGCCTGTGCTTTTCCATCATTATTCAAAAGTGGGTTGCAAATATATCGGCTTTGGGGAATGGAAAGAACTTGATGGGGCGACAGCGGGTGTAACTATTCTTAATTTGCAGAACATTAGCAAGTCCCTGATTGTGAGATATTTTGGTGATGATGGCGCAAAAGCATTCCTTAAAGACAGATAGTTAAAATTTTAGTTACTTCCTAAAACGTCTAGCAATAACTCTTTGATAAAACTGCCGTAGGGTAATACGAGAGTTATAAATTTATGAAAAATTCAATCATCTCAGATTGGAAGCCACAATATGCTGATAATTTCAGTGATGTTTCTTTGTTGTTAAAACATCGTTTAAGTGCAACAGGGCTTTTTACAAAAGAACGTCTAAGCAAGCTTATTGATGTTTATCCAACAGAAAAATACAATATCACCACAATGGGTTATGATGTAGAAAATCCTCTTTGGCGTGAAGGTACTAAAGAAGGTTATTCAGGCAATCAGGTTATTGATGCAATTGAGCAGGGCCGTATGTGGCTAAACATGCGTGGCGTTGAAAGTGTTGATCCTGAATATGGCAAATTACTAAATGAAATCTTCGACGAGTTTGAAGAATATGTGCCTGGTTTTGAAACTTTCAAACGTAAAATGGGCATTTTGGTATCTTCACCAAAGGTACAGGTTTTTTATCATGCAGACGTTCCAGGTCAGTCTTTATGGCAAGTTGAGGGCAAAAAGCGTGTTTATGTTTATCCAAATGAAGCACCTTTTTTAAAACCCGAAAGTATTGAATCTATCATTCTTGGTGAGACCGAGGAAGAAATTCCTTATGAACGTTCTTTTGACGATAGTGCAGAAGTATTTGATCTTAAGCCAGGCGAAATGGTGCATTGGCCGCTTAATTGTCCACACCGTGTGGAAAATGAAGACTGCTTGAATATTTCTGTTACAACAGAACATTGGACAAATAACCTGCGCAAGAAATATGCGGTTAATTACGCTAATGGCATTTTGCGTCGTAAATTTGGTGTTCAAAATCCATCACAAGGCACTAATAACTGGTCAATCTATCCAAAAGCGGCTCTAGCACTTGGTTGGCGTAAGCTTAATTTGAATAAAGGCAAACAAGTCGTACGCATGGTGGATTTCAAAGTTAATCCGAAATCTTTGACTGGTATTGAAGACATTGAGGCTTATGCCAAATAATCCCTTGTAGGAAACTACAAACTCCCCCTAAAGCCTTCTTGTGAAAACAAGGAGGCTTTTTTTGTTTATGGCTTTACAAGCTGGCTTTTAAGTTCAGCAACCTCTTTGCGCAGTGTTTGAACCTCATACAAGACCAATTCTGTTTCGGTTAAAACTGCATCACGCCCAGCCTTTGCTTCAGCTTCATGTTCAGATTGCATGGCGTCCACAATAACGCCGATAAAAAGATTGAGAACTGTAAAGGCTGTTGCAACAATGAAAGGCACAAACAAAATCCAGGCGAGTGGAAATTCTTCCATCACCGGGCGCACAATCCCCATCGACCAGCTTTCAAGTGTCATGATTTGAAAGAGCGTATAAGAACTTTCACCCAAAGTGCCAAACCATTGCGGAAATGCCTCACCAAACAGTTTGGTTGAAATAACCGCAAAGACGTAAAAAATTAGCCCCAGCAAAAGCACAATCGAAGCCATGCCAGGCAGCGCAGACAAAAGCCCGCTCACCACACGCTTTAGGGCAGGGACTGTTGAGATAAGACGCAGCACACGAAGAATTCTAAAAGCACGTAGAACAGCTAATCCACCCGTTGCAGGAATAAGAGCTACTGCAACAACCACAAAATCAAAAAGCCGCCAAGGGTCTTTCCAAAAGCCTTTAAAGTCGACTGTAAGGCGAGCAATAATTTCCGCGACAAAAACCCAAAGAATAATCTTATCTATGGCAATCAGCAGTGAGCCAATACTTGCCATAATAGGCTTGCTGGTTTCCATGCCCAACACAATCGCATTAATTGCAATTAGCGCCAGTATGAAATATTCAAATTGCGGGTTAGCCAGCAAAACGCCAAGTCTGTGTTTAAGCATCTAAGAAATTCTTTTGATTAAAGGATCGAATGGTGTGTATTTGGGGATTTCCAGCCGATTTGTCCAGAGTTTAATTTGACGATTTTTGTTCTTTCTCTCTCCCCTTGTGGGGTTCGTAGAACGGGGAGCGACACGCGGCGCGAGCCTTGGGGGCTACCTGAGCGAAGCGATAGGCGTCGGGTGAGGGGTAAAATACCAGCAACATTTACATCTGCCTCGACATTATCCCTAATCCGCCACCTTCTCCCACACAGAACGTTTTGTGGGAGAAGGGAATTTAATTAGGGAAAGAGTAAACCGCCACCGTAAAGGAACTATCGCACCTCTAATATTACCATCTAATTCATTACCATTACTGTCCACCCAGCCGTCTAAAGTTCCTAGAAATGATTCAAAACTCATTGCGTTATTTCTTTCCTAATAACTGCATATTTGTACATTTTCTCGCTTGGATTTTTTATGCTGGAAACTAATGTCAAGTCGTTTGGCAGATCAGGGATAA
>CALDZF010000034.1 GCA_937944165.1 uncultured Rhizobiaceae group bacterium
CGATAAGGTTCTCATATTCCTCGTGGCTTGGGTCGCTGATTGCTTCAAGGAATATTTCAAAGCCTGGTGTTCCCCCTACATCTTCTGGCGGCGTGCGCCATTGACCATCAATGAAGACAGGCAAACGGGAACCTGATGGCATATTGAACAGATCGAGTATTTCGATATGATGCTCCCAGTTATCACCCATGTCATAGGTGTAGATGAACTCAGTAACCTTACTGTTACGCAATTTCGTCAATCGGGTGGTCTTGGCATTGTAGATTTTGTCACCCCCAAAGTCCTCCTCAAACGGAATGCCATATCGTTTGCCATCAAAGACGAACTCCCATAAATGGCAGTTGAACCACAGGAATGCGACTTGGATGGTGTCGTGCAGGGCGCTAAAGGTCATGGATAATGGCACTTCGACTTCACGCCATGGTGCCGGGTCAAGATCAAGCAATGTAATCCGCAGTCGTGCGGCATCGGGTGTCATTACCTTACTCATTATCACTCCTCATCTATCATATTCCACGGCATAAGTTCACCGATTGCATTGATTTTGTGATCTGCGACACGGCTTAGGACATCTGTGAGCCAAGCTTGGGGATCGACATCATTCATTCGGGCGGTTTCAATCAGGGTGTATGCGATTGCAGCAGCTTTTCCATCTATCGATGATCCCATGAATAGATGATTCTTGCGTCCCAAGGCAATGGGTCTGATTGAGCGTTCGCATATATTGTTGTCCAGTTCCATCTGGCCGTTTTCCAGATAGGCTCTTGATTTTGGAATACGGTTGAGCGCATATTGGATGGCCTCGGCCAATCTGGACTTTCCCGATATCTTCGGCAATTGCTGTCCCAGCCATTCTTGCAAATCATCGAAGACCGGTTTTGCTTTTTCCTGACGCAGGGCAACGCGTTCATCAGCTGGCTTGTAGCAGACTTCCTTTTCTACCGAGTAAAGTATGGCAATTTGCTTGACTGCCTCTGCGGCAATGGTAGACCCTTGCGCTTCGTAAACATCCACAAACTTGCGCCGTACATGAACCACACATGCCTGCTCGCTGGCTTTATCCGGTCCGAATAATCCATTGAAGCCTGCATACCCGTCTGCATGTATAAAGCCAGTATAAACAGATAGATGATTGCACGGTTGCTCACCCTTGCAATCCTCATTGAACTGGTACCATGCACACGGTGGAGCCGGTCCGCACCAAGGTCGTTCATCCCTGAAATAGCTCCATAATCGGGCTGTTTTCGATTTACCTGTCTTTCCCTTGGTTTGCATCTTCACCGGAGTATCATCAGCAAAAAGTGCAGGCCCGGAGCGTACCAGCTTGCCGATATGATTAGCCAGAGGTTCCAGCAAGGCTGTTGAACGCCCAACCCAATCCGTCAGTGTGGAACGGTGAAGATCAACCTTCTCACGGGCATAAATCTCAGATTGCCGGTAAAGAGGAAGATGATCAGCATACTTCGAGACTAATACATGCGCCAATAATCCCGGTCCGGGACGACCTCGCTCAATCGGGCGACTGGGTAGTTGAGCCTGTGTAATTACCTCACAACACGTACAGGCCATGCGGGGACGGATAATCCGGCGTACAATGAAACGACCCGGAATATATTCCAGCTCTTCTGTTACATCTTCACCCAGTTTCCTGAGGGAACTGCCACAATCCTCGCACTCATCACCTGCTAAAAGCACCTCATCTTGCCGGTCCAGATGATCCGGCAAGGGCGTGCGACTGTGGTTGCGTTTTGCAGCATTTACATCATCATTTGTATCAGGGGAAGTCTTTTGAACCTCTGCCGCATTGCCAACTTCTTCATCTTCCACAAGAGCCAACGCCAGTTGGTCAAGGCTTTCGCCTTTCGGTCCAAACCGCGCCTTGTTGTGTGCAGACAATTGAGCTTTCAGTTTCTCAATCAAAAGTGCCTGCGACTTGACTTCGTTTGCCAGAAGTTCCGTCACATGACGAAGTTCAGCAGGGTCTTCAGGCAGCGATTCAAATCTATCCAGCATGAATAAACTTATACCGGATCAGCCATACCAAAGGAATCCAAAACAACTAAAAAACCGGAAATTATCCGTCTGTGTGATGTGGTTATCCCGCCTGCAATGGACGCCATGTCTCCTTCACCATCCGCCAGTCAATCCCCTCAAGCAGCATCGATAATTGGAAGGCTGATAAAAACACCTTGCCATTCTCAAGACGCTTGGAGAACAGGCATGCGCCCTGACTGTCCCACCAGATTATTTTGAGAAGATCGCCCCGCCGCCCACGGAATACAAACAAATGTCCGCTGAACGGATCACCCTTTAGACTATCCTCAACCTGGGCTACCAATGTATTGAACCCACGGCGCATATCCGTCACACTGGCACAAAGCCACACCCGCGTATTGGAAGGAACAGGGATCAAGCCATCAATTCCTTCACCAGACCAATAACCGTATCAAGTTCCGTATTATCGTCAACCAAAATACGCCGACCATCCGAAAACGTGATATCAATAACGCTGGCTGATATGACCTGTCTCCCAACTTTCGAAATGCAAGAACCAGCCAAATCAGCATCACACGTAGCAGATATACCAAGCTCGGGAACCTCAACCGGCAAAAATATATCCCCGGCTTTGCCTTCGCCTTCAGCTACTTCCTGAGCAAAACGCGGCTCCCTCAACCATTTAAAGATCATGTTCGTATTCAGCGCATAACGCAAAGCAACCTGCGCAACCGAAACTCCAGGGGCACGCGTTTGCTCGCAGATCAAACGCTTCTCTTCTTCAGACCAAAAACGACACTTCTTACCCGCCATAACAACAACCTCTTAGTATCCACTTAAAATAAGCGGACACGAAGAAAATCCAACGCCAATTAGTAGAGCGCATTCACCGGACGGATACGCTATAGATGAAGTTACGCAATGATTTCAGTGTCAGCTGGTAAACTAATCTTTCGGACGGCAAGCTATTCGTAAGATGGTAAAGTTATTGATGATATGAAAATCCTAGTTCTGGATTTTAGAAAACGGCTATGACACAGCACTATAACGGTATGAGTCTCACAAATTGAGTTGCCAAATATTGACTTGATACATCTCAATCAAAATTACTCTCATCAATGGCTTTTCCGTGACATTAAGCATGCTAACAACGGAATGCTGTCGCTAATCAATTTTGAAAAGCAGCAGAAAATGAAACTGCAGAGCGACTAACAAACTCGGGGCTATTCACACTTTAACATATTGCATTCTTGCTAAATTAATGAAGGATTGTATTGATGTAGAGGTTTTATAAAATCCGGTTTTGGAATATTTCATCACAACGAACCTTTGATTCGTATGCCTTTTTGATAAGCCATTTTTCAAAGCTGAGAACTTTTGGTAAAGTTGCATTCTTCTTTGGGTAAACAACATACCAACCACAACCTGATTTTAGGTTTGTACAAAAAGGGGCTATTAATTTATTTTTTGCGATATCTTCCATCATATAACTACAATTTGCGATAGCAAAACCTAAACCCGCACTCGCAGCTTCGTATGATAACATACAGCTATCAAAATAAGTATTGGATGCATGTCTGAGTACGTCTTGTGCTCCTGTTTGCTCCAACCAATACTGCCAGTTCATTGTGCAGGTATCAGAATGCAGAAGGGCAAAGTGACTTAAATCTTCAGGTTGAATTTCAAATGCTTTTTTAGACAACTTCTGCGATAATAACTCTGGTGTACATACGGGTGTTAGCTCTTCATGAAATAACAATTTGCTCTCGAAACCTGGAAAATCTCCATTACCGTAGCGAATGCATAAGTCAAAATCTTCTTTGATAAAGTTAGGGGGGGTATAAGAGTTAGATAAGTTTAATCGTATATCGGGCTTTTCATCTTCAAAACTCTTTAATCTAGGAAGAAGCCAACGAACAATAAAAGTTGGTAACGCACTTACTTTAAGAACATTTTTTCGATCTAAGTTCTTAGCTTCTATTCCAGCATTGAGAATAGTATCCAGCGCTTCTCGCACATGGGCAACAAAAGCATCGCCTTCTGTTGTTAAGATAATAGCATTATTTCTTCGATTGAATATCTTAAAACGAAGCTGATCTTCAAGGTTTTTTACACGCTGGGAAACTGCTGAAGCAGTGAGCATTTGTTCTTCAGCCGCACGTACAAAACTGCCATTACGCGCTGCACTTTCTACAACCCGTAAAGAATTTAAGTTTAAATCTCTTAAGCTTCGCATTTTGCATAAGTCTTTCTAATTCAAGAGCAAGTATTTCTAAATTTACAGTTTATAATTATTCTGCGATCCTTCATTGGTAGGTTTTTAATTCGTGTTGTTCGTAAGGAGTTGGGCATGCTTTTAAATAGTTCTCAAACTGTCCGCCAATCTATTAGTAGAGAAGCGATCATTGGTCATGATACTTCATGGAAGGTCTCTGATCTTGGTGCTGTACAGTTTCAGCATAATTATAATCAAGATATACTTCAAGCTATTAAGAGTAGAGCTTTAGAATTAAAGCAAGAAAAAGCACACCAAAAACATCTTGATCTTACATTTATTACTGGTGCAGATCGCTTTATACCCGAAATTAATGAACTTATTCATGATAAGGAACGTCTAGAACGGTTAAGTGATTATGCAGGAACAAAGCTTGAGCCTTATCCTTATTCAGTAGTGGGATCAACAGTCACATATATGGGGCCGCAAGAACAAGATGGTACTGTGGATTGGCATTGTGATGGCGTGCCTGTAACAGAACTTATTCCGCTTGATATTAGTGATCCAATAATTGGTGGGGAACTTGAAATCTATATGGGTAATTGCGAAATCGGAAAATCTTTGACAGACGTTGGTGCAGAACCTAACCCCAAAGATATATTAACTATTCCTCATAAGATGGGATATAGTACGCTTGGCCATTTCCTTGGTATATTGCATCGTACTGCGCCTATTAAATACGGTCACCGTTTAACACTTGTACTTAATTTACGCTCTACTGAACGATCTTTTGTTGATGATAATCGTATGTTTTATCTAGCAGCAGACTCGGAACAGGATAAAGAATGGATAGATGAAATTGCGGAGGATGTGCGAGTTAATCAACTTCCTTCATATCAAAAATCTGAAGCCATACGCACCGCTGCTTCAAAGCTACCAATGAAGATTGATCAATCTGTTCGTAGTAGTTGGTAAGGAAATTGTTATCGCCTATCTATTCGCCTTTTGTGCCATAGCTTTATGGTCAACGAATGCTGTTACTGCTAGTTTTGTTTTACAAATTTTGCCTGTTGAACAAGTTCAATTTTTACAATTTCTTGGTGCATTTCTTGTTTTTGCTGTTCTTCGCAAAACCTTGATACAAGCAGATCAAAAGAGCAAAAGTAGTAAAACTGCATGGTTGCTAGGGATTATAGGTCTTACAGGAACAATGATTTTCCAATATATTGCATTTGCTATTGGACCCATAACCGAATCTAATATTATTGCTTATGCATGGCCATTAATAGCAACCATTTTTGTAATACTAACAGGCACTGCGCATCGCCCACTTTTACTCTTATGTTTAGCTATTGTAGGTTTTCTGGGTGCGTGCCTTGTGATTGGCGGTAATCAAATTATCCAACTTAAGTTTACAACAAATTCTTATGGGTTTATTGCTGCCATTGCATCAGCTTTATGTATGGCAGTCTATAGTTTTGGGATAGGGCGTAGTGGAACAAGTGCAAATGATGTTTTATTACCTGGTGCAATAGTTGGTTTAATTATTACGGCAATTTGGTGCTTTCTTGGTGAATCTTATTGGGAAAATCAATGGGCGCTTATAGCTGGTTTTTACTTAGGTGTCGGGCCGATGGGTATTGGTTTCCTATTTTGGTCTTGGGCAATGCAAAAAGACCCAAGTGGGAATACGGCATTACTGGGATTTTTGACGCCAATCACATCTACAAGCCTTCTCTTATTAAATGGTGAAGTTATGGACACAACAAGCATAATTGGGACAGTTATTGTATTAGGTTGTTGTACTCTAATTGGCTTAAGATCATCGCAGGTTAATTAGTGATAGACTGTAATGAACTCACACCAAAACAAACCGCAGTCAATCTACGTCTTAAATATAATTCTCATGCTGTTTTTATAGTTTGTTTAGAAGCTCATAAAGCGGTAAATGAGCGTGATTTATCTGGTTGTCTTTATTGGAATGAAGTGCTGAAAATATTAGATGCCGAAAATGATTATAAAATTTAATAAAATGGTAAAATTTTAAGAAAAACAACAATATCCTTTGCATAAGATTTTCTTACTAACCATCTATGACTTAAAATTTCTAACTGGTTTTTTATCCTTCAATAGTATTGTTTCAAGTATTATAACGATTATCAGGATAATCATGTGTAGTGAAGTTAAAATTAATGCTGCCCAGTCTTTGGCGCTCAACAAAGCACTTTTAGAAGGGGATATTTCGTCTCTTGTGCAAGAGCTTTCTGATTATCTTATTAATAACAACCTTAAAATTTCTGGCAAAGAAATCACGAAATTAGCTGAATTAAATTTAATCATTTCAGAAAAATCATGAAGAAATCAAATTACAGTGTGTGAAATGCTTTATGAGTTCTATCAATTATATAATATGTTTTTATTGGACGTTCTTATCTTATGAAGGATAGTCATTATCATAACAAGTCGAATTGGCAGAATGAACTGCTACAATTCCTTTTTGATATTGAAGAATTAGAGCCTTCTGATAAAGTTCTTAAAACAAGTGTTTCTGTACTTAAAAAAATATGTATGGAAAAAGAAGTTGAGCTTAAGGATTTTGAGCTTGAAACAATTAAAGTTTGTGAAGATGAGCCAGATGAAGTTCTTGCTAAATGCTCTTACATATTGAGGCTTTATGAAAAAAGTAATGATTAACAGCCTGATTGGAAATTCAATTCACGATATATTAAATGCCGCTTTAGAGATATTTAAGCAGCAATCACACAGAAGTGCCGATGGAATTAGTGCCTTCAGAATGGTATTTGCTGCGAAATTTTATTATTCTTTACTCCTACTGTTGAATTTTGAATCAGACTCTTAACAATTCGAGTGGATATAAAATGATTTAAACTGATATCAGTCACCCACGGTATGAGTGTAAGTTTGGGCTTTATGCAAGTCACTACATACACATCAACCTGGCAGCTCGTAGAATTGCAAAGCATTGTAATTAAATAGATAGTTTCGATTCAGAACCTAAGAATACCATAGACCAAAACCGTCTAGGGAAAAATTGGGGAAGAATCCCCATGTGGATATACGGAATGTAACAAATCAATCATTTAATTCTATGGGCTGCAAATCATGGTTCAAAGCTATAGTAGCAAGTGTTGCAGTTCTGCCCAAGGGTTCTTTTCCGTCCAACACTTCATAAAGGCGTTCAGGAGAATCCCCAAGCTCCACTGCAGCAATTTCAACTGTCCAACCTTTTTCTTTGATTAACTTTTCCAGTAAAAAAATTCCCGGCTCAAGATTTGACTGCATACATATACCAACATTACTGTATTAGTGTTTATTTAATTCAATATGTAAATAAACTCACAATAACAGAATTATTGCAAGGTAATTTTACCACAAAAATAGTACAAAAAACAGAGTTAAAAAAACTAAACAGCTAAACGCTATTACTCATCAATTGGATGAACACCTGCTTTTATTGCAGCAAGCGCCAACCTAAGTTGCAGTGGAACTTCTTTATTTTGCTTCTCCATAACCTGAAGCGTTTTAACGCTCACGCCAACAATACTAGAGAATTGGCGCAAAGACCAAGCCCTAGACTCCCTAAATGCTCTTAAATCATGCCCACTATACATAACCCATCCTTGAAGGCTACAATCAAATTACCTTTACGTAAAGGTCTATTTTTTTCATATATTACTTTACCAAAACATCCAACTTCTATTTTACATTTTTTACAAATAAATTATTAAATTCCTTAACACTTAAGGAATAAATATGTGGTAATTTTACAACAAACCTCATAAAACATTCCTTACAGGCGAATATTAGCAAACTATGCTGTTGACCCTTATCAGAACCTAAGTGTAGTAATTTTACCACTAGCTAACACTAGAAATTTTGATAAAACAGGATAATTAATTATGAACATCAAATCTCTTCTTCTTGGTTCAGCTGCCGCAATGGTTGCTGTTTCAAGCGCACAAGCAGCAGACGCTGTTGTTGTAGAGCCAGAGCCAGTTGAATTCGTACGCGTTTGTGACGCATACGG
>CALDZF010000035.1 GCA_937944165.1 uncultured Rhizobiaceae group bacterium
ATAGCCTCTCTCAGGTTAGCGTCATCAGATCGAACGGATTTGTACCGCACGCTTGATCGGTCAACTTGTAAAATGGAGCACGCCCTCCGCTCACTCACACCATGTTCTTGGCAAGCATAAGCGATAGCATTCCGCTTTGCGTCCATTGACCGGCAGGTAATTGCGAAGCAAATGCCGAGAGGTGGGCGTCACCACTTTTTTGAGTTGATATCCTTCAAAACAGCATTGTCCAGCATCTGTTCTGCAAGCAATTTCTTCAGCTTGGCATTCTCTTCTTCCAAAGCCTTCAACTTGCGAGCATCAGAAACATCTAATCCATCAAACTTGGCCTTGTATTTATAAAAGCTGGCAGAACTGATCCCGTACTTCCGGCAAACTTCCGCAGTCGGGATGCCACTTTCCTGCTCCTTGATCATTCCAATAATTTGTTCGTCTGTAAAACGTGACTGCTTCATATGCTGTCTCCAATTCGATGGGACACACTCTACTACAATTTGGAGGAGATTATGGGGCTCAGGTCACTTGGCTTGGGCGATGTCGCAGGCTCGCAAAAGACTGGGAGAAGACCTTGTCATCTTCAAATGCATGGCTCACAATCGCTGCAATCAGGCGACAATCCAGATTCATCGCAAAACAAATAAAATCAAATACTTAATTTTGAGTCAGACTCTTAGTGTCAAGTTTTTGTTGGTTGCTATTTTATGTTCATTCTATACATTTGCAAAAAAGAAAAATAATTGATTATAGAAATTATGATGCTTAAAAACTTTCTAGTTATTTTATGTTTAAGCTTTAGCACAAATATCGTAAGTGCCGAAAATCTTGACTCAAAGAGCGCAGGATTTCTTGAGCAATTATGTCTAAATCCTAAAGCCCACTTAGCTTGTACAGCAGCTATAGTAACGGCCGTTCGTGCATTGCAACTTGGTGCTGTGTACGGTTCAGCAGTAAATTCTAACGTAACTGATAAAAGGAATGTTGATAAATTAATCAATGATGCAATTGGATTTTGTTTGCCGGAGAATTCCAGCTCTAAACAAATTGTAAAGGTTGTTAAAAAGTATATGTTAGAAAATCCGCAAGAACATCATATGATTGATGTAATTGTTATTCACAACGCCATGGCAAAATATTTTCCGTGTTAATTAGAATAGTAGTACCTGAAATGAACTACGATGAAATTACAGTGACATTAAGCGAACTTTTGAATTTTACCACATCTAAGTACCCATAACACAGCCACAACCCACCCCCCTCAAAACAAAAAGCGCCAATCTTTCGACCAGCGCTTTTGTTTCAATTCAAAACTCAAAATGCCTTCAAGCATTTTTGCGTTTTACTTCTTCCATGAAGCGGTATTTGATTACTGGTGCATCGTATTCGATGACGGGTACCGGTATGTTCCCGCTTTCGCATTTGCAAATGATGATTGTCATTTTATTGGAAGCAAGTGCTGCTTTCATTACGTCAACGGCTTCTTCTGCCTGACATTCAACTACGTTTTCACAACCACAGGCCTCAGCTACTTTTGCAAGTGATGTCTTTTTGCCTGTATAGGTTGGCTGGTCACCGGTTGAGCCGTAGCTGCCATTGTCGACGATGAAGAGGATAAAGTTATCCGCAACGTTGTTAGCAATCGTTGGCATGGTACCAAGGTTGGTCAGGATGGAACCATCGCCATCAATCGAGATCACCTTTGCCTTTTGCGAAAGCGCCAGCCCAAGGCCGATGGAGGAAGCCAGACCCATGGTGCCAAGCATGTAAAAGTTAGTTGGCTGGTCGTCCATCATGTGGAGTTCCTGGCTTGGAAGACCAATGTTACAAACAACAAGCTCGTCTTTGATAACAGGGATCAGGTTTTTAATAATGTCACTGCGGATCATATTAGTATCCTCCCCAGAAGTTTGAGTCCGTTAAAATCGCGGTTGGCTTGCGGCTCATGTAAGTGTGGTTCAAAATGCTATCGAGATCCTTAATGTCTTCCGGTTCGTGGAAGTGATAAGTCTGGATTTTCAACTCATTCAGCAGCGCTTTTGTGTGCTTTGCCATTTCTACCTGAATGGCAACTTTCTCGCCAATTTCACCACGGTATGAGATAATCATCGGCAGCGGCATGTTATAAAACTGCGTAAGCGAGGAAAGCGTGTTAAACGTAACACCAAGAGCCGTGTTTTGCATGATGATGCAAGGACGTTTGCCGCCCATATAAGCACCAGCACAAAGCCCCATGCCTTCATCTTCCTTGTTGGAAGGCACATGCATGATGGATGCTTCATTTTCGACAATATCAATAACCCCTGCAAGTTGTTTGCAGGGAACGGTTGTTACAAATTCTACCTTGTTTCTAACAAGGCTTTGTACAATATCATTACTCACGGACATTAAGTGTCCCTTTCGATTGGTGAGGTTAAAATTTATTCAGCTTGCAAGTTGAACGTTTCATCCGGGAAGTATTTTTCCAAACGAATATCAGCCGTGCGGGCATGGCCTTCCATGCCTTCAAGTCTGGATATGCGAGCGGTTGCTTCCGCGATTGGTTTTGCACCATCACGCGTTGCACGCTGCCAGGTTACAATCTTCATGTACTTGTGTACAGAAAGTCCACCTGAATATTTTGCAGCTCTGGAAGTTGGCAATACGTGGTTTGTGCCTGAAGCCTTGTCGCCAAAGGCTACGGTTGTTTCTTCACCCAGGAAGAGCGAACCGTAACATTCAAGGCGACCCAACCACCAATCAAGATCGTCAGCCTGAACGGTTAAATGTTCAGGCGCATATTCATCAGACTTTGCAGCCATGGCTTCACGGTCTTCACACAAAATAACTTCCGCATAATCGCGCCAGGCAGCTTCTGCGTTTTGTGAGTTTACTTCAGGCAGATCAGCAATCAGCGGTGGAACCAGTTCCATTACTTTCTCAGCCAAGGCCTTATCGTCTGTCACCAGCCATACAGGAGAATTATAACCATGCTCAGCCTGACCCACGAGGTCAGATGCAACAATGGCAGGGTCAGCAGTTTTATCAGCCAGAATTAGTGAGTCCGTTGGACCTGCAAACATATCAATACCAACACGACCATATAAAATACGTTTCGCTTCTGCCACGAATTGGTTGCCAGGGCCCACAAGGATATCTGCTTCCGGCAGGCCAAAGAGACCAAACGCCATGGATGCAACACCTTGAACGCCACCCAATGCCAAAATCTTGTCAGCACCACAAATATATGAGGCATAAATAATTGCTGGCGCAATACCAATTTCAGGGCGAGGAGGGGAGCAGGCAATGATATTTTTACAGCCTGCAACTTTTGCTGTTGTAACAGTCATGATTGCAGATGCAATATGGCTGTAACGACCGCCTGGAATATAACAACCTGCTGTTTGACACGGAATGCTTTTTTGACCCGCGATAAGACCAGGCACAACTTCAACTTCAACATCCTGGCAAGTCTCAAGTTGCAGTTCAGCAAATTTTTTGACGTTGGCATGGGCAAATTGAATGTCTTTCTTCAATTGCTCTGGCACAAGTGCACAAGCAGCTTCAATCTCTTCTTCAGTTAGAAGCAGATTGCCTTCGTATTTGTCGAATTTCTTGGCATATTCAAGCGCCGCCGCGTCGCCACCTTTTTCGATTTCATCGAGAATGGTCTGAACGGTATCACGGACATCAGATGTATCTGTTGTCGGCTGCTTGGATGATTTTTTTAAATAAGTATAAGTCATTTCGCTTTTTCACTCCAAAATGTAAGCGCTTACATTTTAA
>CALDZF010000036.1 GCA_937944165.1 uncultured Rhizobiaceae group bacterium
TACACTTTTAATTTTCCATGACTTGCGTCGTTTACATTTTAGTTTCAGATTTTGCGCATCATGTTTATTAAATTAACAATCAACATGAGCGATTATTCGTTGTAGCAATGCAAAACAAAAAGGGAAAGAGTAAACCGTCACAGTAAAGGAACTAAGGAACTATCGCACCTCTAATATTACCATCTAATTCATTACCATTACTGTCCCCCCAGCCGTCTAAAGTTCCTAGAAATGATTCAAAACTCATTGCGTTATTTCTTTCCTAATAACTGCATATTTGTACATTTTCTCGCTTGGATTTTTTATGCTGGAAACTAATGTCAAGTCGTTTGGCAGATCAGGGATAACAACGCCTAATTCAGTTTTGCTAATTGTTAACGTTACAAAATCTTTATGTGTGTCGGTAGCAAAATTAATTAGAGAACTTTTTATACCGTCCATTAGATAGCAAAAAATACTATATGGGATAATCCAGCGCCCATCTTTTTGTCTCATTACTTCGGGAAAGGGCAAATTTGGTAAACCGTCACCGTATTTTATTTTAAAATTCCTTGAAATGTCTTCCTTGATTTTCAAGCGCGATACTTCTGCAATAATTGAATTTGCTTCTAAAGCACAACAAACGTAAACATTGAATATATGAAAAGTATAGCCATTATGCCTTGATAGGTTAGACATATATTCATCTGCATCATCCATATTTGGGTGATAGATACCTAAAACCTGCATAGTTGGGTATAAAGCATAATAATCACCAGGAAAAAAAATCTCCCTTCGTGAAAAGTCATTTTTGTTGACCGATCTACAGATCTACCATTTATTATTTCAAACCTGTCCAAACTTTATTTACCTTCCTATACTACCCAAACGCAACTCGTGATTCCACATCACGAACTGCTCGCAAAGTAGTGAACCTAAAAGTTAACTAAATGTAAACAAGCAATTACTAATTACGGTGAAATACGGCAACTATATTAAATTTCCAAATACGGTGACGCAAATACGGTGACGGTTTACTCTTTCCCTTTTGAAGAAATACCATTTACCGTGACAGCGACTAAAATTATTTATACTTTTATGCCTTGAGTAACCATAGTGGGAAAGGCCATCAATCACAATTACGCAATATCTCAGATACTAATGGACAATATATTGTGTTCATAGTGATGATTGCGGTTTTTGCCTCTAAAGGCGCCTTTTGACTTCTTGTAAAAAGATTCTCCTCGCACCCCCTTGCGCTTTGGAAAACAACGGTTTAGATACATCTCACCGAAGAAAAGCGTGTGCAATGTGGTGAAAACCGCCTTGCGCACGATTTTTCGTGTATTTACAGACGGTTGAATGGTTTGTAAGTGCCGGTTTTAACCAGAATTGATATTAATTTAACATCGAGTCAGGGTTTTACTGATGGCAACTAAGACAAATCCATTCACTTTTTTGCAAGAAGTGCGCACAGAAGTATCCAAGGTTACATGGCCTACACGCCGTGAAACGGTTACAAGTGCTATCATGGTTTTCATCATGGTTATTTTGGCTGGTATCTTCTTTTATGTTCTGGACAAAGGGTTGAGCTTCGTTGTTCAAACGCTTTTAAGTCTGGGCTAAATTATACGCGGTAAACGAAATCTAGGGTTTTATACTTTTAAGTATTACGAGGGAATGGCACGCTAATGGCGCATCGGTGGTACATAGTTCAGGCTTACTCAAATTTTGAGAAGAAAGTGGCTGAGGCAATTGAAGAGAAAGTTCGCCAAAAAGGGCTTGAGCATCTTTTTGAGGCGGTCATGGTGCCTACAGAAAAAGTGGTTGAGGTGCGTCGTGGGCGCAAGGTGGACGCTGAGCGTAAATTCTTTCCAGGCTATGTGCTTGTGAAAATGGATATGACGGATGCAGCATTCCACTTGATTAAGGACACGCCAAAGGTAACAGGCTTTTTGGGCGCTGATAATAAGCCAAAGCCTATTACCGAGCGTGAAGCCAATCAAATTCTAAATCAGGTTCAGGAAGGTGTTGACCGTCCTAAGCCGTCCATCATGTTTGATGTGGGTGAAAGCATCCGCGTGTCAGACGGGCCATTTGCTTCATTCAACGGCATTGTACAAGAAGTCGATGAAGAGCGCGCGCGCCTTAAGGTGGAAGTATCAATTTTCGGTCGGGCAACCCCGGTCGATCTCGAATATGGGCAGGTCGAAAAGACTTAAGCTCATTTAACTTGTGGGAGGGGAGGTTAATCTGGCCGATTAATTGAAACCGTACCACAAACTTTGAAAACCGCTGGTTATCCAGCAAACAAAGGAAAATAGAAATGGCCAAAAAAATTGACGGATACTTGAAACTTCAAGTTCCTGCAGGCAATGCTTCTCCTTCGCCGCCAATAGGTCCGGCGCTAGGTCAACGTGGTCTGAACATCATGGAATTCTGTAAAGGGTTCAATGCCAAGACACAAGAAATGGAAAAAGGCGCTCCAATTCCTGTAGAAATTACAATCTTTGCTGATAAGTCATTTACTTTCAAAATGAAGCAACCACCAATGTCTTACTTTATTAAAAAGTCATTGGGTCTGTCTTCTGGTTCAAAAGAGCCGGGTCGTTCTGTAGCGGGCAAGCTTACACGCGCTCAAATCCAAGAGATTGCAGAAAAGAAAATGCCAGATCTAAATGCTGGTGATATGGAAGCGGCAATGCGCATTGTTGAGGGTTCTGCCCGTTCAATGGGCATCGAGGTGGAGAGTTAATCATGGCTGGAAAACGTTATAACAAAGCTGTAGAAGGCATTGATCGTAAAAATCTTTATGGTTTAACAGAAGCTGTCGCAATGCTTAAAGAGCGCGCTGGTGCCAAGTTTGATGAAACAATTGAAGTTTCAATGAACCTGGGCGTTGACCCACGCCATGCTGACCAAATGGTTCGTGGTGTTGTTAATCTTCCAAACGGTACAGGTCGCACAGTACGTGTTGCAGTATTTGCCAAGGATGCAAAAGCAGAAGAAGCAAAAGCTGCTGGCGCTGATATCGTTGGTGCAGAAGATCTGATGGCAACCGTTCAAGGCGGAACAATCGATTTTGATCGTTGTATAGCAACCCCTGACATGATGGGTGTTGTTGGTCGTCTGGGTAAAGTGCTTGGTCCTCGTAATCTTATGCCTAACCCTCGTACCGGTACAGTGACAATGGATGTTGCCGATGCTGTTAAGGCGGCTAAAGGTGGTGCAGTAGATTTTCGCGCTGAAAAATCAGGCATCGTACACGCAGGCGTTGGCAAGGCATCGTTTGATGCAGCCAAGATTGAAGAAAATATAAAGTCATTTGCAGACGCAGTACAAAAAGCAAAACCAGCAGGTGCTAAAGGTACTTATGTAAAGCGTGTGGCTATCTCAACAACAATGGGGCCTGGCATCAAGCTTGATCCTTCCACTGTAGTTGTTGATTAGATAACAAGAATTCCGATGTGGGCTTGCTCACATCGGTTTGTTTGGTCAGGAAACTGGCTAAACACCTGTCCGAGATTGCCGGCGGCCTAACAGCCTTAATATTTGCCTGCAGTAGATGGAAGTGAGAACGAGATTATTGAATTCAGGTTCAGTTATTTCAGTTCAAACTCGTAAAGCCTTGTTGAAAGAGTTTCTTTTAACCTGGGACAGGACCTAGAGCGTTGTTTTCGTTGTTTGTTCTGTTACGACAGGTCGGGGAATGAAAATAACAAAGGCAAACGGAAGGTTTGATGCATATTGCATTTAACTTTCTAAATGGAGAGAAACTGTGGAAAGAACGGAAAAACGTGAGTTTGTAGCGTCCATGAAAACAGAACTTGCTGATGCAGGTGCTGTGGTTGTTGCACACTATGCCGGAATAACTGTTGCTGAAATGAGTGCATTGCGCATTCAGATGAAAGAAGCAGGTGGTACCGTAAAGGTCGCGAAAAACCGTCTTGTAAAGTTAGCTCTTGAAGGCACGGACGCAGAACACATCAGTGATTTATTCTCGGGACAAACTCTGATTTGTTACTCAAAAGATCCTGTAACTGCTCCAAAAGTGGCTGTTGAATTTGCCAAAGGTAACGAGAAACTCGCTATCCTTGGTGGTGCAATGGGTACAACTAACCTCGATGTCAACGGCGTCAAGTCTCTAGCGAGCTTGCCATCCCTTGACGAGCTTCGCGGCAAACTTGTTGGACTGGTGCAAGCACCTGCAACAAAAATTGTTCGTGTTGTTAATGCGCCAGCCAGTCAGGTTGCTCGTGTTGTCGGGGCTTATGCTGCAAAGGGCGAAGCTGCGTGAGGCGAATGTTTCTCGCGGACTTCTCAAAGTTTGAACTAAAATTGAAAACTGAATTTGAATATAAGGAATAAATATTATGGCTGATCTAGCTAAACTCGTAGATGACCTATCTGCACTATCAGTTTTGGAAGCTGCTGAGCTTTCAACAATGCTTGAAGAAAAGTGGGGCGTTTCTGCTGCGGCACCTGTTGCTGTTGCTGCGGCACCTGGTGCTGGTGGTGGCGAAGCTGCTGCTGAAAAAGACGAATTTGACGTAATGCTTATGGAAGCTGGCGCATCAAAAATTAACGTCATTAAAGAAGTACGCGGCATCACTGGTCTTGGCTTGAAAGAAGCTAAAGACCTTGTAGAAGGCGCACCAAAAGCAGTTAAAGAGGGCTGTGCTAAAGCAGAAGCTGAAGAAATTCAGAAGAAACTTGAAGAAGCTGGCGCTAAAGTCGAGCTTAAGTAATTTAAAATTGTTGGCTGTTCATACATCTGACATTTAAAGATATTACCTCCGGATCCGTCCGGAGGTTTTCCAGCATCAAAGCGACCGGCAGCATGGGTCGAAGGTGTGTTGCGTGAATAAGTAGGGCGTATATACATGAACTGTTCGCCCACAGTTCAAGACATGAAGACAGTCTGACGTTAGACACGTGTCCCGATAACCGAGTGCCCACATTTGTGAGACGCACGCATGGGTTTTCTGGAGACAGGTCTAACGAAATACTGCTGCAACTCTAAAAGAGCAATCCGCCCTGGATTGCGGCGAGAAAAGGTACCAAGATGGCTCAAAACCATGTTTTTAATGGTCGCAAACGCGTAAGAAAATTTTACGGAAATATTACAGAAGTGGCAGATATGCCAAACCTGATTGAGGTTCAAAAGCAATCTTATGATGCTTTCCTTATGGTTGACGAACCAGAAGGCGGCCGTGGAGATGAAGGTCTTCAGTCTGTTTTCAATTCGGTTTTCCCGATTACTGATTTTTCTGGCGCTTCAATGCTTGAATTCGTTCGTTATGAATTTGACGCACCAAAATATGATGTTGAAGAATGTCGCCAACGTGACATGACATATTCTGCACCGCTAAAAGTAACACTTCGTTTAATCGTATTTGATATCGATGAAGATACAGGTGCTAAATCTGTAAAAGATATTAAAGAACAAGACGTCTATATGGGCGATATGCCTTTGATGACTGGCAATGGTACTTTCGTTGTTAATGGTACTGAGCGTGTTATTGTTTCGCAAATGCACAGATCACCTGGTGTGTTCTTTGACCATGACAAAGGCAAGTCGCACTCATCTGGTAAGCTATTGTTCGCTGCGCGCGTGATTCCTTATCGTGGTTCGTGGTTGGATGTGGAATTTGATGCAAAAGACATTGTGTTCTCACGCATTGACCGCCGTCGCAAATTGCCTGCAACAACCTTGCTTATGGCGCTTGGTCTGACACCAGAAGAAATTCTTGAGACATTCTATACCTTCTCAAAAGTTACACGTGACGGTGAAGGCTGGAAAATACCTTTCGATGGCGAAAGTATGAAAGGCAGCAAAGCTGAAGCAGATCTGATTGATTCTGATAGCGGCGAAGTTGTTCTTGAAATCGGCAAAAAAATTACCGCTCGTACAATCAAGCAATTTGCAGAAAAAGGCATTAAAAACCTACGTATCTCCAACGAGCAACTTTACGGCAAATATGTAGCTGAAGATATCGTCAACATGAAAACTGGCGAAATCTACATGGAGGCTGGTGATGAGATTGATGAAAAAGCAATCGAAGTCCTTGACGAGAACAAAATTAAATCCATTCAAATCCTGAACATCGACTATGTGAACATTGGCGCATATATGCGCAATACATTGGCTGCAGATAAGAATGATACCAAGCAAGATGCCTTGTTTGATATTTACCGTGTCATGCGCCCTGGTGAGCCGCCAACAATGGAAACTGCGGAAGCAATGTTTAACTCTTTGTTCTTTGATTCAGAGCGTTATGACCTTTCTGCTGTTGGTCGCGTAAAAATGAATATCCGCATCAACCAAGAGGTTGAGGATACAGTTCGCGTTCTTCGCAAGGAAGACATCATTGAAGTCGTTCGCACATTGGTTAACTTGCGTGATGGCAAAGGCGATATCGATGATATTGATAACCTTGGCAATCGTCGTGTTCGTTCAGTGGGTGAGTTGATGGAAAACCAATACCGTATTGGTTTGCTTCGTATGGAACGCGCTATTAAAGAGCGCATGTCATCAATCGAAGTTGATACGGTAATGCCGCAAGACTTGATTAATGCAAAACCTGCTGCTGCTGCGGTTCGTGAATTCTTCGGTTCTTCGCAATTGTCACAGTTTATGGACCAAACAAACCCATTGTCAGAGATTACGCACAAGCGTCGTCTTTCAGCCCTTGGGCCTGGCGGTCTTACACGCGAACGTGCTGGCTTTGAGGTGCGCGACGTGCACCCAACGCACTATGGTCGTATCTGTCCGATTGAAACACCGGAAGGACCAAACATTGGTCTGATTAACTCACTGGCTACCTTTGCACGCGTTAACAAGTATGGCTTCATCGAAAGCCCATACCGCAAAGTGACAAAAGGCAAGGTAACAGATGAAGTGGTCTATCTTTCAGCGATGGAAGAGGCGCGTTACAACGTGGCTCAAGCCAATGCCGATCTGGATACCAAGAACCAGTTTCAAAACGAGTTTGTAACCTGCCGTGTTGCAGGTGAAGTCATGATGGTTCCAAGTGAAAACGTGGAACTGATGGACGTATCACCAAAGCAGCTCGTATCAGTTGCTTCTTCACTTATTCCATTCCTTGAAAACGACGATGCGAACCGCGCATTGATGGGTTCAAACATGATGCGTCAGGCTGTGCCTCTCGTTCGTGCTGAAGCACCTTTCGTTGGAACAGGTATGGAAGCAGTGGTTGCACGTGATTCAGGTGCTGCGATTGCAGCAAAACGTCCTGGTATTGTGGATCAGGTTGATGCTACACGTATCGTTATCCGCGCAACAGAAGAAACTGATGCTTCTAAATCCGGTGTGGATATTTATCGTTTGATGAAGTATCAGCGTTCTAACCAATCTACCTGTATTAATCAGCGCCCATTGGTGACGGTAGGCGACAAGATTTCCGCAGGTGACATTATTGCTGATGGCCCTTCAACCGATCTGGGTGACTTGGCGCTTGGTCGTAACGTGCTTGTCGCGTTCATGCCTTGGAATGGTTACAACTACGAAGACTCTATTCTTCTTTCTGAGCGTATTGTGCGTGATGACATCTTCACTTCAATTCACATTGAAGAATATGAAGTCATGGCGCGTGATACAAAGCTTGGGCCTGAGGAAATCACGCGTGATATTCCTAACGTTTCAGAAGAGGCTCTTAAAAACCTCGATGAGGCTGGTATCACTTATATCGGTGCTGAAGTAGGGCCGGGCGATATTCTAGTTGGTAAAATCACGCCAAAAGGCGAAAGTCCGATGACACCGGAAGAAAAGCTTCTGCGTGCGATCTTTGGTGAAAAAGCTTCAGACGTTCGTGATACATCATTGCGCATGTCACCCGGTGCTTTTGGTACTGTTGTTGAGGTTCGCGTCTTTAACCGTCATGGTATTGAAAAAGACGAACGTGCGATGTCAATCGAGCGTGAAGAAATCGAAACACTTGCAAAAGACCGTGACGATGAACAGGCAATCCTTGATCGTAACGTTTACAGTCGTCTTTCTGGCATGATTGTTGGCAAAGAAGGTATTGCTGGGCCAAAAGGCTTCAAGAATGGTAAAATCACACAAGAAGCAATGGATGAATTTCCGCGCTCGCAGTGGTGGCAATTTGCTGTTTCAGATGACAAACTACAATCGCAACTTGAGCAACTTCAAGGCCAATATGACGAAAGTAAAGACCTTTTAGAAAAGCGCTTTATGGACAAGGTTGAAAAGCTTCAACGCGGTGATGAATTGCTACCTGGCGTTATGAAGATGGTAAAAGTCTTTGTAGCTGTTAAGCGTAAGCTTCAGTCTGGTGACAAAATGGCTGGTCGTCACGGTAACAAAGGTGTGGTTTCCAGAATTATGCCAGTTGAAGACATGCCATTCCTTGAAGACGGTACACACGCTGATATCGTGCTGAACCCGTTGGGCGTGCCATCACGTATGAACGTGGGGCAGATTCTCGAAACACACCTTGGCTGGGCATGTGCTGGCATGGGGCGCAAAATCGGTGATCTAATCGACGCTTATAAACAGAGTGGTGACATCAAGCCGCTACGTGCAGAGCTGGAACAAGTCTATGGTGATAACGAGCGCAATGAGCCCGTTAAAAACTATGACGATGAATCAGTCATGCGTTTGGCTTCTCAGGTAAGACGTGGTGTTTCAATTGCGACGCCTGTGTTTGATGGTGCGCATGAGCCAGACATTGTTGATATGCTTGAGCAAGCAGGGCTTCACGGTTCTGGTCAATCGGTTGTTTATGATGGCCGTACTGGTGAACAGTTCGACCGTAAGGTGACAATGGGCTACATCTATATGCTCAAACTTCACCACCTTGTGGATGATAAAATCCACGCGCGTTCAATTGGTCCATACTCTCTCGTTACTCAGCAGCCGCTTGGTGGTAAAGCACAGTTTGGTGGTCAGCGCTTCGGTGAAATGGAGGTTTGGGCACTGGAAGCTTATGGTGCTGCTTATACCTTGCAGGAAATGCTAACCGTTAAGTCAGATGACGTTGCTGGCCGCACGAAAGTGTATGAGGCAATTGTCAGAGGTGATGATACGTTTGAAGCTGGTATTCCAGAAAGCTTTAACGTTCTGATCAAAGAGATGCGTTCTCTTGGTTTAAGCATCGAACTGGAAAACACCAAAATTCCAACGATTGAACCTGAAGACGATGGCGATGAACTTTTGCCAGATGAAACAGGTGCAGCCGAAGCTGCAGAATAAAGAACAATATGGGAGGCGAGGGGAACTTGCCTCCAGTTCGAACCAGCGTGATAAACGCGAAACTTAAATTTTGGTTCTGGTAAAGTGCACGAAGTCCAGAGCCGCAACGGGCATAAAGCCCAAGAAGGAAATGAGTACCATGAATCATGATGTCATGAATCTCTTCAACAGCCCGGCAGCATCGCAAAATTTCGATAGCATTCGAATTACAATTGCAGCACCGGAGAAAATTTTATCTTGGTCGTTTGGCGAAATCAAAAAGCCTGAGACCATCAACTACCGTACTTTCAAACCTGAACGTGATGGCTTGTTCTGCGCACGTATCTTCGGCCCGGTAAAAGACTACGAATGTCTTTGTGGTAAATATAAGCGCATGAAATACAAAGGTATTATCTGTGAAAAATGTGGTGTGGAAGTAACCCTTTCACGTGTGCGTCGCGAACGCATGGGACACATTGAGCTTGCTGCACCCGTTGCACATATCTGGTTCTTGAAGTCACTACCATCACGTATTGGCCTTTTATTGAATATGACACTCAAAGATCTTGAGCGTGTTCTATACTTCGAAAATTTCGTTGTTACAGAACCTGGCCTAACACCAATGAGCGAGTATCAACTTCTTTCTGAAGAAGAATACATGGATGCAATTGATGAATACGGTGAAGACACATTTACTGCCATGATCGGTGCAGAAGCCATCCATGAAATTCTTGCTTCCATGGATTTGGAAAAAGTCGCTGGCGAAGTGCGTACTGAACTTGCAGAAACTTCTTCTGAGTTGAAGACAGTAAAACTGCAAAAGCGTTTGAAGGTTGTTGAAGCGTTTATCGAATCTGGTAACCGCCCTGAGTGGATGATTATGAAAATCATTCCAGTCATTCCACCAGATCTTCGCCCACTTGTACCATTGGACGGTGGCCGCTTTGCAACGTCTGATCTTAACGATCTTTACCGTCGTGTAATTAACCGTAACAACCGTCTGCGTCGTTTGATGGAACTGCGTGCGCCAGACATTATTATTCGTAATGAAAAGCGTATGCTGCAAGAATCTGTTGATGCGCTCTTTGATAATGGCCGCCGTGGCCGCACAATCACTGGCGCTAACAAACGTCCGCTGAAATCACTTTCAGACATGCTTAAAGGCAAGCAAGGTCGTTTTCGTCAGAACTTGTTGGGTAAACGCGTTGACTATTCTGGTCGTTCAGTAATCGTAACAGGTCCAGAATTGCTATTGCACCAATGTGGTCTGCCAAAGAAAATGGCTTTGGAATTGTTTAAGCCATTCATTTACGCACGCCTTGATGCGAAGGGTTATTCTTCTACCGTTAAACAAGCCAAAAAGCTGGTTGAAAAAGAAAAGCCGGAAGTATGGGATATTCTCGATGAAGTTATTCGTGAGCATCCGGTACTGCTAAACCGTGCGCCGACACTTCACCGTCTTGGTATCCAAGCGTTTGAACCTGTTTTGATCGAAGGTAAGGCAATTCAGCTACACCCACTTGTTTGTTCAGCTTTCAACGCTGACTTTGATGGAGACCAAATGGCGGTACACGTACCTCTATCTCTGGAAGCTCAACTTGAAGCACGTGTCTTGATGATGTCTACAAACAACATCCTGCACCCTGCGAATGGTCAACCAATTATCGTTCCTTCACAGGATATGGTTTTGGGACTTTATTACCTGTCGATTGTTAATGAAAACGAAATTGGCGAAGGCATGGTCTTCTCTGATATGAGTGAATTGCAGCATGCACTTGATAATGATGTTGTGACACTTCACGCAAAAATTCGTGGTCGTTTCAAGTCTGTTGATGAAGAGGGCAATCCAACCAGCACAATTTATGAAACGACGCCTGGTCGAATGATATTGGGCGAACTTTTACCGCGTAATGGTAAGGTGAAGTTTGATATTGTTAACACCGAGATGACCAAGAAAAACATCTCTAAAATGATTGACCACGTCTATCGTCACTCAGGTCAAAAAGACACAGTGATTTTTTGTGACCGCATCATGCAGCTTGGTTTTAAACATGCTTGTAATGCTGGTATTTCTTTCGGCAAGGATGACATGGTTATTCCTGAAACAAAGGCTGGAATGGTTGCAGAGACTCAAGCGCTTACCAAAGAGTTTGAACAGCAATACAATGATGGCTTGATTACTCAGGGTGAAAAATACAACAAGGTTGTTGATGCCTGGGCCAAATGTGGTGACAAGGTTGCTGATGAAATGATGGATCGCATTAAGGCGGTGCACGTTGATGACGTAACCAAGCGCCAGTTGCCAATGAATTCGATCTACATGATGTCTCACTCAGGTGCGCGTGGTTCTCCAACACAGATGAAACAGCTTGCTGGTATGCGTGGTCTAATGGCCAAGCCGTCAGGTGAGATTATTGAAAGCCCGATTATCTCAAACTTTAAAGAAGGTTTGACGGTTCTTGAATACTTCAACTCTACCCACGGCGCACGTAAAGGCCTTGCAGATACAGCTCTTAAAACAGCTAACTCTGGTTATCTGACACGTCGTCTGGTTGATGTTGCGCAAGACTGTATTATCACATCAGAAGATTGTGGAACCGATAAAGGTCTTACAATGCAGGCGGTTGTGGATGCTGGTCAGGTTGTAGCTTCTTTGGGGCTTCGTATCTTGGGTCGTACAGCAGCTGAGGATATTGTTCACCCTGAAACTGGTGAAGTGATTATTCCTAAAAACCATCTTATGGATGAGGCTGATGTTGATAAGGTTGAAGCAGCAGAAGTTAAAACGGTTCTTATCCGTTCAGCACTAACTTGTGAAAGCCAAAATGGCATCTGTGGTGCATGTTACGGACGTGACCTTGCTCGTGGTACTACAATTAACATGGGAGAGGCAGTTGGTGTTATCGCTGCTCAATCTATTGGTGAACCTGGTACTCAGCTTACCATGCGTACTTTCCACATTGGTGGTACAGCGCAGGTTGTTGATAGTTCATTCCTTGAAGCATCTTATGAAGGTACAATTCGTATCCGCAATTCAAACATTTCCAAAGACAGTGAAGGCCGTAACATTGTTATGGGTCGTAGTGTTGCAGTGGTTATTGAGGATGAGAAGGGCGTTGAGCGTGCTTCACATCGTGTCAATTATGGCGCAAGACTACTGGTTGCTGAGGGCGATAAAATTCAACAAAGCCAACGTATGGCTGAGTGGGATCCTTATACGCGCCCAATGATGACAGAAGTTGATGGTACTGTTGAATTTGAAGATGTTGTTGATGGGCTTTCTGTTCAAGAAAATGCCGATGAGGCAACAGGCATTACAAAACGTGTCGTTGTTGATTGGCGTGCTAACCCACGTGGAGCAGATTTGAAACCTGCAATCGTCATCAAGGATAAAAATGGTGAAGTTGCAAAACTTAAGCGTGGTGGTGAAGCGCGTATTCTTCTTTCAGTTGATGCGATCCTTTCAGTTGAGCCGGGTGCGAAAGTTAAAGCTGGTGATGTTATGGCTCGTATTCCAACAGAGAGTGCGAAAACAAAAGACATCACGGGTGGTCTGCCACGTGTTGCCGAATTGTTTGAGGCGCGTCGTCCAAAAGATCATGCCGTTATTGCAACCATTGACGGTACTATCCGTTATGGTCGTGACTATAAGAACAAGCGCCGCATTTCGATTGAGCCGGATGATTCAACACTAGAGCCAGCAGAATATCTAATCCCGAAAGGCAAACCATTCCACTTACAAGATGGTGATCCAATTGAGAAAGGGGATTATATTCTAGATGGTAACCCTGCACCGCATGATATTCTTGCAATTAAAGGCGTGGAAGCACTTGCTTCTTATCTTGTGACAGAAATTCAGGATGTTTACCGTCTGCAAGGCGTTATCATCAACGACAAGCACATCGAGGTGATCGTTCGCCAGATGCTGCAAAAAGTTGAAATCACCGAGCCAGGTGACACAGGTCTTCTTGAAGGTGAACAAATGGATCGCATCGAGATGGATATCTTGAACGAGCGTATGGTTGAAGAAGGCAAGAAGCCTGCTGCGGGTAACCCGGTTCTATTGGGTATCACAAAAGCAAGCTTGCAAACTCGTTCATTCATTTCTGCTGCCTCATTCCAAGAAACAACAAGAGTGCTCACAGAAGCTTCTGTTGCCGGCAAGTCAGATATGCTTGAAGGTCTGAAAGAAAACGTAATCGTAGGTCGCTTAATTCCTGCTGGTACTGGCGGAATAATGGCTAAAGTTCGTAAACTTGCTAATTCACGTGATGATATGATTGTCGATACAAAACGTGAAATGGCTGAAAACGATGCGCTTCTGGCAGATATGAGTGATGAAGGTGAAGCGGCTGAATAAAGTTTGTCTTCACATTAAATAACTAAAAAGGCTGCTTTCATGCAGCCTTTTTTGTATCTTATGAATGGCAAGTACGCCTCAACTGGCGAAAGGTGGAAAGGTAAATTGTGAAAAGTTGAAAGACTTGGAGCTTATCTAACTCTAAATTTGAGTAAAGCAGTTGCATTCGATATTAAGCACACTATCAGCCTTGCCCTTGAAAGACGTAGGATTTTGAAAAATATAGATTATTTTAAAGAGCCATTGTGAAATTATATTCAAAAATATTTTTTCAGTGTATTTATTAATCTACTGCATAGTTACCTTTAGTAAATACTTTTCTCTTACTGTCTGCTTTGCAGGAGAACGAATGTTGACTAAGAGATCATCATTTATAGGGCCGTTATTAAATAAACTTGATCCCTATTTTGGCATTGAGCCTGAATCCGAAGTTGCTGGCAGGCTTCGTGCAGCGCAAATTAATCTCATTTCTCAAACCGCTCCTATGATGCTGTTTGCAAAACTGATTTGTGCAACAACCATTTTTCTCTCCTTTTACAATCACCCATCCGCATGGTTTCTGGAATACTGGGTAATTGCATTATATTTGCTCGCTGGTCTTGGATTTCATCATATCGCAAACAACAAGAAGCGTGAAAAAGTTATTAGCGCATCAATGAGAGCTTATAGTAATCCTGCAAAAGCAGCTTTTTTATCAGGCCTATTATGGGCTATCATGCCTATCATACTATATCCCAATGTAGCTGAGGCTGACCGCGTAATTATCATTGCTGTAATGAGTGGAATGATGGGTGGTGGTGCAATGTCACTCCATGCTATTCCACGTGCCCTGTTTATTTGGGTGGTAACTTTGTCAGTCGGGTGTATACTCGCACTTTCAAATACACCAGGTTTTGCTAGCATCGTTGTTTTAGTTATGCTGTCTGTTTATGCTGTTGCGTTGATACGTTCAGGCTATTCCATGGCAAAGAGTGTTGCTCAAAACATTCTCACACGTTTTGAATTAACGAACCAATCAGAAACTATTGGCCTATTGTTAAGAGACTTTTCTGAAAATGCCAGCGATTGGCTATGGGAAATGAATACTACAGGTAAAATTACGCGCGGCAAAGACGAGTTTTTAGCTGCTCTAAATGTAAACTTTACCTCAATATCTCCAGGCGATTACCAAGGGAACCTGCTAGGAGCTAATAATCAGGTTTTGAATATGCGTTCACTCGAAAGTCTGCGTAACGCATACAATAATGAGCAAAGCTTTAGAGATATAATTATCTCTTCAACAGGTGCTGGTGATGCAAAGTGGGTAAGCCTGTCTGGCAAACCTTTGTATAATGATAATGGTCAGTTTATAGGTTTTAGGGGGGTTGCCTCTAACGTTACGGATAAAAAGCTAACGGAAGAACGCATCGCCTATCTTGCCCATAATGATGCGCTAACAGGCTTAGTAAACAGATCAAATTATACAAGAGCATTAAAAGATTTACTTGGTAATCCAGATAATGATAACAATTGGTCCATATTATATTTGGATCTTGATGGCTTTAAAACAGTCAACGATACATATGGTCATGCAATTGGCGATAAATTATTGGCTAAAGTTGCCAAATCCCTGAAGGATGTTGTATCCGATCGCGATATTGTTGCGCGCCTCGGTGGCGATGAGTTTGCAATTCTGTGTAATTCGGCCGGTACCGTTCAATCTGTTTCAACGCTTGCTGAATCAATCAATCAAGAATTAACAAAGCCATATATTATCGATGGTATTACTTTGGATGTAGGTGTTTCAATCGGCATAACATTGCGCAGAACAGATGGTAGTGACGCGCATACATTGATGAACAATGCCGATTTGGCGTTATACCGAGCTAAAGCTGAAGGGCGCGGGACTTATAGACTTTATGAACATCATATGGATGAGATTGTAAAAGAAAGACGCAATCTTGAAAATGATTTGAAAAATGCCCTTAAAAACAATGAACTCACCTTGGCATATCAGCCACTTATTTGTGCAAAAACAACTAAGACAGTGAGTTTTGAAGCATTAGCGCGTTGGTATCACTCGGAAAGAGGGGCGGTATCACCTGAAGACTTTATTCCAATTGCAGAAGCTACAGGCATTATTGGTGAAATAGGGGACTGGGTTCTTCATCAGGCTTGTTTGGAAGCTGCCAAATGGCCTTCTGAACTTGCAGTCGCCGTTAATCTGTCGCCGCAACAATTTCAATCCAACCATATTATTCACGTCGTACAGGATGCGCTTAAAGTATCTGGTCTGTCGCCTAAACGTCTCGAGCTTGAGATTACTGAAGGTCTATTCATGGAAAATACGGATGATGTGATGTTCGCCCTACGCGAATTAAAAACCATGGGTGTTTCAATCTCGCTGGATGATTTTGGTACTGGCTATTCAAGTCTTTCTTACTTGCTGAAATTCCCGTTTGATAAACTTAAGATAGATCGCTCACTCATCCATTCGCTGGAGAGTGACCCTAATGCTAAAAATGTTCTTGAAGCAATCACAAAACTTGCGTCAGTCATGAACTTAACTGTAACAGCAGAAGGCATTGAAACGATTGAACAGGTTAAGGTGCTTTTAAAAATGCACTGTACACATTTTCAGGGCTTCCTGTTTGGCAAACCAATGACGAATAAAGAACTAGCCGCTTATATGTTAAAAGAGTTCTCGGTCAATATAGAAAAGGATCAAGAGCAGATAACCCTTGCCACAGGTACATAGCTTGTTGAGATAACGAGCTTGGTATTATGGTGTTTTGCGATCTGATGGATGATTAACGCCATCTAATACCGGTGCTGGCGCATAATCAAATGCATTTACTCCTTCAAGACAGGCGATATTAAAACCATATTCATTGGGATTACTACGCCTTTGATGATGCGTATATATCCCGCAGGTCTTGCAAAAATAATGTTTGGCCGTTTTTGTATTGAATTGATAAAGTGTAAGGTTATCTTTTCCTTGCATTAGATGAAGTTCTTCAAGTTTAACACTTCCAACAAACGCAGTTTTTTTTCTGCATAACGAGCAATCGCAATGATGCACACTATCAAGCGCTGTTTTTGAATGAATTTCAAATTGAACAGCACCACAGTGGCAAGAGCCTTTTTTGATTTCCATAATGACTACTCCTATCCGTTATGCCTTAATATGTATCATATTAAATCAATCTGATAGCATTTTAACCTCAATACTTGTTTTGACTCTAAAATTTCATTTTCAGGGGTAAAAGGGGTTGACGCATATGAGAGTTCGGCTTATTACCCATGCAACAGACCAATGTGAGTCACGTTTATTTAGTGCGTCTAGCGCTAAACCTAAGACTCAAACAAGGTTTGATTATAGATTTTATAGTGTAAGTGCATGACTGTTATCAGTCCTCTGCCAAAATTCAGGTTCTCCGCCAAGGTTGTCTTGGAACGGTTGAATCTTTTTTGCATGGGAAACACCTCGGCGGTCTCGCACGGTGTTTCTGAACGTAACATGTTTGGCGAAAAGGGAATTGCCCTCAGTCGTCAATGAAATGAAAAGGTCGAGATTGTATGCCTACAATCAACCAACTGGTTCGAAATCCGCGTAAGCCTAAAGTAAAGGCTTCTAAAGTTCCTGCTATGGAGGCTTGTCCTCAAAAGCGTGGCGTGTGTACGCGTGTTTACACAACAACTCCAAAAAAGCCGAACTCAGCGCTACGTAAAGTTGCGAAGATTCGCCTAACAAATGGCTTTGAAGTTATTGGTTATATCCCTGGTGAGGGCCACAACCTTCAAGAGCACTCAGTAGTAATGATCCGCGGCGGCCGCGTGAAAGATTTACCCGGTGTTCGTTATCACATCATTCGCGGTGTTCTTGATACGCAAGGCGTAAAAGACCGCAAGCAGCGTCGTTCGAAGTACGGCGCCAAGCGTCCTAAGTAAGGGTAGTAGAATATGTCTCGTCGTCACCGCGCAGAAAAACGTGAAGTTAACCCGGATCCTAAATTTGGTGATCTGGTTCTTTCAAAATTCATGAACTCCATCATGCTTGATGGTAAAAAATCAGTAGCTGAGCGTATCGTATATGGTGCGCTTGATGAGGTTGAGGAGAAGGCAAAGTCTGATCCTCTTGAAGCGTTTCACACAGCTCTTGAAAATGTTGCTCCAGCCGTTGAGGTTCGTTCTCGTCGTGTTGGTGGTGCTACATATCAGGTTCCTGTTGAGGTTCGTACAGAGCGTCGTCAGGCTCTTGCAATCCGTTGGGTTATTGCTGCAGCACGTAAGCGTAACGAAACAACAATGATAGCGCGTCTTTCTGGTGAGATTTTAGATGCTTCAAACAATCGTGGTTCTGCGGTTAAGAAGCGCGAAGATACGCATAAAATGGCAGATGCTAACAAAGCATTCTCTCATTATCGTTGGTAATTAATAAAGGTTAGTTTTGAGTAGGGTTATGGCCCCCCAAGCGGCTGTAAATCTTCAAAAACAAAAGGTTAGGCAAAATGTCTCGCGAATACGAAATTAAAGACTATCGTAACTTCGGCATCATGGCTCACATCGATGCGGGTAAGACTACGACGACAGAACGCATTCTGTACTACACGGGCAAAAGCCACAAAATTGGTGAAGTGCATGATGGCGCTGCGACAATGGACTGGATGGAGCAGGAGCAGGAGCGTGGTATCACAATTACTTCAGCTGCTACGACTACTTTCTGGAAAGGTCGTGATGGTGTTAACAAGCGTTTCAATATTATTGATACGCCTGGTCACGTGGATTTCACAATCGAAGTTGAGCGCTCTTTGCGCGTTCTTGATGGTGCGATTGCGCTTCTTGATGCGAACGCAGGTGTTGAGCCGCAAACTGAAACAGTTTGGCGTCAGGCTGATAAATACAACGTACCTCGTATGATTTTTGTTAATAAAATGGACAAAATCGGCGCTGATTATTATCGTTCTGTAGAGATGATTAAAGAGCGTTTAGGTGGCAAGCCACTTATTCTCCAAATTCCAATTGGTGCTGAGAATGAATTTGCTGGCCTTGTTGATCTAATCACAATGAAGGCGTTGATTTGGAACGGTGAAGAGCTTGGCGCTACTTGGGATGAAGTTGATATTCCTGAAGATTTAGTTGAGACAGCAAATAAGTTCCGTGAAGAAATGATCGAAACTGCTGTTGAGAACGATGAAGCTGCCATGGAAGCTTACCTAGAAGGCGATGAGCCTTCTGAAGACAAGCTTCGCGAACTTATTCGCATTGGTACAATTTCGGCTGAATACTTCCCGGTTTTCTGTGGCTCAGCGTTCAAAAACAAAGGTGTGCAGCCTCTTCTTGATGCTGTTGTAGACTTCTTGCCTTCGCCGCTGGATATTCCTGCGATTAAAGGTATTGATGTTAAGACAGAAGAAGAGACAACGCGTTCTGCTTCTGATGAAGAGCCGCTCGGTATCCTTGCTTTTAAAGTAATGAATGACCCATTTGTTGGCACGCTAACGTTCTGTCGTATTTATTCTGGTAAGTTGGAATCTGGTTCATCCGTATTGAATACAGTCAAAGACAAGCGTGAAAAAGTTGGTCGCATGTTGCTTATGCACTCAAATGACCGTGAGGACATCAAGGAAGCATATGCTGGCGATATCGTTGCGATTGCTGGTCTTAAGGAAACAACGACAGGGGATACGCTCTCTGATCCGCTGAAGCCGGTTATTCTTGAGCGCATGGAATTCCCTGATCCGGTTATTCAGATTGCGATTGAGCCTAAAACCAAAGGTGACCAAGAGAAAATGGGTCTTGCCCTAAATCGCCTTGCTGCTGAAGATCCTTCATTCCGCGTTAAATCAGATGATGAATCAGGTCAGACAATTATCGCTGGCATGGGTGAATTGCACCTTGATATCCTGGTTGATCGCATGAAGCGTGAATTCAAGGTTGAAGCCAATGTAGGTGAGCCGCAGGTTGCTTTCCGTGAGACGATCACGAAAACTTACGAAGCGGATTATACACACAAGAAACAATCTGGTGGTTCTGGTCAATTTGCGCGCGTCAAAATTTTGTTCGAGCCAAATTCAGAATCTGAAGAGTTTGAATTCGACAGTAAAATCGTTGGTGGTAATGTTCCAAAGGAATACATTCCAGGTGTTAAAAAAGGTATCGAAAGCGTTATGTCTTCGGGGCCTTTGGCTGGCTTTCCAATGTTGGGTGTTAAAGCAACGCTACTTGATGGTGCCTACCACGATGTTGACTCCAGTGTTCTTGCCTTCGAAATTGCTGCTCGTGCATGTTTCCGTGAAAACAAAAGCCAGCTTGGTGCTCAAATGCTTGAGCCTATCATGGCGGTCGAAGTTGTTACTCCTGAAGAATATCTGGGTGACATCATCGGTAACTTGAATTCACGCCGTGGCATGATCCAGGGTCAAGAGGTTCGTGGTATTGCAACAGTTGTAAATGCCCACGTTCCATTGATGAACATGTTTAAATACGTCGATAATCTGCGTTCAATGTCTCAAGGGCGTGCCCAGTATTCAATGCAGTTTGATCATTATGCACCTGTACCTTCTGCGGTTTCCAAGGAAATCCAAGAGAAGTTTGCAGGCTAAACAGAAATTAAATAATTAACCTGATGCATGGAGAAGGTTCCATGCCAACGGATGGAGAAGCCAAATGGCAAAAGAAAAGTTTGAACGTAACAAGCCGCATTGTAACATCGGCACGATTGGTCACGTTGACCATGGCAAGACAACATTGACTGCTGCGATTACCAAGTATTTTGGTGAGTTTAAAGCGTATGACCAGATTGATGGTGCACCTGAAGAGCGTGCCCGTGGTATCACGATTTCTACAGCTCACGTTGAGTATGAGACAGAAAACCGTCACTATGCACACGTTGATTGCCCAGGCCACGCTGACTATGTGAAGAACATGATTACCGGTGCTGCTCAAATGGATGGCGCTATTCTTGTGTGTTCAGCAGCAGATGGCCCAATGCCGCAGACACGTGAGCACATTCTGCTTGCACGTCAGGTTGGTGTTCCAGCGATTGTTGTATTCTTGAACAAAGTTGACCAGGTTGACGATGAAGAGCTTCTTGAACTTGTTGACATGGAAGTACGTGAACTTCTTTCATCTTATGAGTTCCCGGGCGATGATATTCCAATCATCAAGGGTTCAGCTTTGGATGCGATTGAAAAAGACGGCACTGACATTGGTGAAAAAGCAATCCGTGAGCTAATGGCTCAGGTTGATACTTATATTCCACAGCCAGAGCGTCCGGTTGATCAGCCGTTCCTATTGCCGATTGAGGATGTATTCTCAATCTCAGGCCGTGGTACGGTGGTAACGGGTCGTGTTGAGCGTGGTATTGTAAACGTTGGTGACGAGATTGAAATTGTTGGTGTTAAAGACACTCAAAAGACCACTTGTACGGGTGTTGAAATGTTCCGCAAGCTGCTTGATTCAGGTGAAGCAGGCGACAACATTGGTGCGCTTATCCGTGGTATTGACCGTGAGCAGGTTGAGCGTGGTCAGGTTCTTTGTAAGCCTGGTTCGGTTAAGCCGCACACGAAGTTTACAGCAGAGGCTTATATTCTGACCAAAGATGAGGGTGGTCGTCACACACCATTCTTCACAAACTATCGTCCACAGTTTTACTTCCGTACAACAGATGTAACTGGTGTATGTCAGCTACCAGCGGGTACAGAGATGGTTATGCCTGGCGATAATGTTGAGATGGAAGTTGAGCTTATCGTGCCAATCGCGATGGAAGAGCGTCTACGCTTTGCGATCCGCGAAGGCGGCAGAACAGTCGGCGCCGGTATCGTTGCAACTATTATTGAGTAATTTGAATTA
>CALDZF010000037.1 GCA_937944165.1 uncultured Rhizobiaceae group bacterium
TGCGAATTGTTCAAAATTTGCTATGAACATGCCAACCAGTTTTTGAGCTTGTGCGTCATAGGCTGCAGTGTCTGCCCATGTATTACGCGGTGTTAAAATAGATGTATCAACGCCAGCAACTGCTTCAGGAACCATAAAGCCAAAATTATCGTCCTTGCGGAAAGAGGCATTGTTTAAAGAACCATCCAGTGCAGCAGATAAAAGGCCACGTGTTGCTTTAATTGGCATGCGATTGCCAATACCATAAGCACCGCCTGTCCAGCCTGTATTTACCAACCAACAATCAACATTGTGCTTTGCAATCAAGTCACGTAGCAAATTGCCATATTCAGATGGATGGCGCGGCATGAATGGTGCACCAAAACAAGTTGAAAATGTTGCTTCTGGCTCACTAACACCCTTTTCTGTACCAGCAACTTTTGCTGTGTAGCCCGATAAGAAATGGTACATTGCCTCTGCTGGTGTTAATTTTGCAATGGGAGGCAAAACACCAAAAGCATCAGCTGTTAGCATGATAATATTTTTTGGATGTGGGGCTGTGCCAGTTGGCGAAGCATTGGGAATGAAATGGATTGGATAAGCACAGCGCGTATTTTCTGTCAGCGTTCCATTATCAAAATCAGGTTTGCGATTTTCATCCAGAATAACGTTTTCAAGCACAGTACCAAAACGTTGTGTTGTTGAATAAATCTCAGGTTCGGACTCCTCAGAAAGGCGGATTGTTTTTGCGTAACACCCGCCTTCAAAATTGAAGATGCCATCTGCGTTCCAACCATGCTCATCATCGCCAATCAACGTGCGTGACTGATCTGCTGAAAGTGTTGTTTTTCCTGTGCCAGAAAGGCCAAAGAATACAGCACTTTCACCTGCATCATTATGATTAGCAGAACAATGCATCGGCATTACGCCTGATTCTGGAAGCTTAAAGTTGAGGTATGAGAATACAGACTTTTTCATTTCACCCGCATATGATGTACCACCGATAAGTACGAGTTTGTTTTTAAAGTCACAAGCAATCACTGTTTCAGAACGACACCCATGACGTTCAGGGTCTGCCTTGAAATCTGGTAGATCGATAATTGTAAATTCCTGACTAAAACCTTCAAGGTCTGAAGTCTGTGGGCGAATAAGCAAATTGCGAATAAAAAGTGCATGCCAAGCCTTCATCATAATGACGCGGACTTTTATTTTGGAAACGGCATCTGCGCCGCCATGCAAATCTTGCACAAAAAGCTCTTTACCTTCTGCGTGTGCCATCATGTCAGCCTTGAGAACTTCAAAACTCTCTTGAGACATGGACTTGTTATTATCCCACCAGACCGTATCTTTTGTGACATCATCAACTACAACGAATTTATCTTGCGCAGAGCGACCCGTATGAGTGCCAGTTTCAACACAAAGTGCGCCCATGTCAGTTAATGTACATTCAGATCTTGCAATGGATAACTCATAAAGCTCGGGCGCTTGTTGATTAGCTAAGATGTTACCTGGGTTTTTAATGCCAAGTTTGCTTAGATTTTCTATAATTGCTTTAACGCTGGTATCCGTCACTTTTTATGCCCTTTAATGAGATAATTTTGCACCATGAAAAATGGGTTTTGCGTGTCATACAGTGTTAAGGAAAAAATTTCTACTAATTAGTTCGTCTAATTTGGGGATGATGGCATGGAGTTTAATAAATAATAAACCCAGCTTAGAGCTTGCTTATCTATCGCCCAACCACCATTTTAGATTACATAGAATGATTTAAGTGCGTTTGTTTGCCACAATTTGTCCAAAGTTATAGCGCCAATGCAGGTTAGTTATATTTTATTATTTAAGTTCTTTACATGGGGAGAAACCCAATATGCCAACAATAGCTTTAGTCGATGATGATCGTAATATCCTGACATCTGTTTCAATTGCGCTTGAATCAGAGGGATATAAAGTTGAGACATATACTGATGGTACATCCGCACTTGATGGATTAAATATCAAGCGCCCTGACCTTGCTATTTTTGATATTAAAATGCCACGTATGGACGGCATGGAATTATTAAGGCGCCTACGCCAGACTTCAGATTTACCAGTTATATTTTTAACTTCAAAAGACGAAGAAATCGACGAATTATTTGGCCTAAAAATGGGTGCCGATGATTTTATCAAAAAACCATTTTCACAGCGACTTCTGGTTGAGCGTGTAAAGGCAGTTTTAAGGCGCGTTTCTGCACTACCTGAAAGCACTTCCAAAACTGCCGAAGCATCCGCTAAAACACTCGAACGCGGCCTATTGGCCATGGACCAAGAACGCCATACCTGTACTTGGAATGGAAAGCCAGTGACCCTAACTGTCACAGAGTTTTTAATTCTTTACGCACTTGCACAAAGACCTGGTGTTGTAAAAAGTCGTGACTCATTGATGGACGCAGCTTACGATGATCAGGTATATGTAGATGACCGTACCATCGATAGTCATATAAAGCGTCTTCGTAAGAAGTTTAAAGTTGAAGACGATGATTTTGACATGATTGAAACACTTTATGGTGTTGGTTACAGATTTCGTGAAGGATAGAATTTTTGAGCATTGAGCTTGAAGCAGGAAGTAAGCTAAATAATCAAGCAGAAAAACCTTCTGCTGATAGTATTCTTCGAATCTCTTCGCCTAATGTTACAAAGCAAAACTATAAAGAACAGTATTCTGAAGACTTTGAAGAATATTCAAAACCAAAAAAGAACTTACTCTCTCGTTCTTTTAAGGCTTTAAAACAAACCTTTGTGTCTTCCCTTACAAGACGCATCTTGGTTCTTAATCTGGTTGCTCTTACTGTTTTATTGGGCACGATCCTTTACATGAACCAGTTTCGTGAAGGACTTATCGACTCCAAAACAGAAAGTCTGCGTACCCAAGGAAGAATTGTTGCCAGCGCTATAGCAAGCTCTGCAACCGCAACACCTGATGCTATTACAATCGATCCGGATAAATTGTGGGAACTTAAAACAGGCGAAAGCCTACAACCACAATTACAACCTCTTGATAATTTTTCATATCCCATAAACCCTGAACAGATAGCCCCTGTATTACGTAAACTTATTGAGCCAACTAAAACAAGAGCGCGAATTTATGACCCTGATGGGGTACTGATACTTGATTCAAGAAATTTACATTCTGGCGGCCAGGTCAGACAATTTGAGTTACCTTCATTAAACCCCGGAGCCGATGAAACAGGTTGGATTGAGTATATTGGTAATATACTCAATAAATTACTTCAGGATAAATCTCGACCAATATATAAAGAGCTCGATGGTTCAGGAAAACAATATGAAGAAGTGCAATTAGCTCTTACTGGTGCTTCAAGAACGATCATACGACAAACCGAAGCAGGCGAGCTGACTGTTTCTGTCGCTTTGCCAGTGCAAAGGTTTAGAGTTGTGATGGGCGTTTTATTATTGTCAACTGAAGGCAATGATATTGACCGTATTGTAAGGGACGAACGCATTGCTGTGCTGCGTATTTTCCTTGTAGCAGCAATGGTAATTCTTATCCTTTCTGTATTATTAGCCAGTACGATTGCTTCACCTTTGCGCAAACTTTCGGAAGCTGCAATTCGTGTAAAACGCGGTGTTAAATCACGGGTGGAAATTCCTGATTTTTCTCACCGACAAGATGAGGTTGGAAATCTATCCATTTCAATCCGTGAAATGACACGTTCACTTTATCAGCGCATAGAAGCGATCGAAAGTTTTGCAGCTGATGTAAGCCATGAATTAAAGAACCCGTTAACATCATTAAGAAGTGCTGTTGAAACACTACCTTTGGCAAGAACCGAAGAATCCAAACAAAGATTAATGGATGTCATTCAACATGATGTCCGTAGACTTGACCGCTTAATTACAGATATTTCTGACGCATCAAGGCTTGATGCAGATTTGGCCAGAGATGATGCAGGTGAAGTTGATATTGCCACATTACTTGAAAACATCGTTTCTGCTGCTCTTGAAATGCGTCGCAAGAAACCAATTGATATAAGTTTAACCGTTGAAAAGCCTAAAAATCATAATCAAGGTTTTCTCGTAGCAGGCCATGATATTCGCCTGGGGCAGGTAATTAATAATTTGATTGATAATGCGGCGTCATTCGTACCTAATACTGGCGGGAAAATATCAATTAATCTAACGCGTAGAAAAAATATTATTATCATAATTATCGAAGATAATGGCCCGGGCATACAGGCTGAAAATCTCGATCGTGTTTTTGAGCGATTTTATACTGACCGCGTAGAGACAGATGGCTTTGGGCAAAATTCAGGCCTTGGTCTTTCTATCAGCCGTCAGATTGTTGAAGCCCATGGGGGCAAGATTAGTGCAGAGAAAAGGCGCGATGGTATTAGTGGTGCTAGGTTTATTGTAATATTGCCAGTTGATAATCTTGATAAAATCAAATCACGAAAACAGATTAATAAGCATCAAGCTTCATAAAAATAATATGGCCTGTCAAACCCACCATGCCTGTGCCCTGCAAATTAATACGACTGGTATCTTGATTAAAGGCATATCTGGTAGCGGTAAAACATCCTTGATGTTGGGCTTATTGGAACGTGCTAAACAAAATAAAATAGCTGCTCATATAATTGCTGATGATCAGGTTATACTCAAGTCATGCGACACAATACTCCATGCCAGTGTACCACAAACAATAAAAGGCCTTGTTGAAATAAGAGGTTACGGCATTGCAAAATATCCAAATAAAGAAAATACAAAGCTTGCACTTGTTATTCAACTTGTTGATGATGAAAGGGTGCAGCGTATGCCAGAACAAAAATCCATCTTGTTGGAAAATGTAAACCTTCCTTTAGTCGAAGTGCCCATGAGGCATGAAAGCCTGGCTGTGCGTATTGTCTTCGCTTGGCTTATGCAAAATACAAACTTGCAACTTGAGTAAAAAACCTCAACATAATAAGTGATCAGGTATTACTGGAGAACATCATGATTGGTATAGTGCTTGTAACGCATGGAAATCTGGCGAAAGAGTTTAAACTTGCACTAGAGCATGTTGTAGGTGTTCAAGAAAACATTGAGACTATTAACATCAAGGCTGATGATAATATGGAAACTCGCCGTAAAGATATTTCACAAGCAGTTAAAGCAGTTAATAATGGATCTGGTATTATTATTTTAACGGATCTTTTTGGTGGAACCCCCAGTAATATGGCAATTTCCATGATGCAGGATGATAATATTGAGGTAATTGCTGGTATAAACCTACCGATGCTGGTTAAGCTTGCTGGCCTTCGCGAAACAAAAACGATAGTCGAAGCAGCAGAACTTGCTCAAGAGGCAGGCAGGAAATACATTCATGTCGCCAGCAAGGTCTTGCGGGGCAATGAATAAGAAACGACATAACCAACGTGGCCAACAAAAATTTAGAAATCATAAAAATAACAAATCTGCGCGGCCTTCATGCAAGAGCATCAGCTAAATTTGTTCAATGCGCAGAAAGTTATGACGCACAAATTACCGTCAGTAAAGATGGCCACGTCGTTGGTGCAACATCCATTATGGGCTTAATGATGTTAGCTGCCTCAAAAGGAAGCAGCATTCATATTTCAGCTGAGGGAAGAGAAGCAAAAGAAGCACTTGAAGCCTTATCAAAGCTTGTTAATCAGAAATTTGGCGAGGATGAATAAATATTTTCAGATGGCACATAATGCCACATTCAAAGCCACGTACTTATTATATAAAGATTTCTTTATATCATGTTGCGTCAATCATGACTAACTGATAGAAGTCAGCGCAAATACAAACTTAAATTCCACACTCCATGAAGGAAATTCCATGTCAGAATTCACAGATTATATCGTGAAAGATATTGCCCTTGCAGATTTTGGTCGCAAGGAACTTGATATTGCCGAAACAGAAATGCCGGGGCTTATGTCTCTGCGTGAAGAGTTTGGCGCGGCAAAGCCTCTTAAAGGTGCGCGTATAGTTGGTTCACTACACATGACAATTCAAACTGCTGTTTTGATTGAAACGCTGGTTGAATTAGGCGCTGACGTTCGCTGGGCTTCGTGTAATATTTATTCAACTCAGGATCATGCTGCTGCTGCAATTGCAGCATCTAAAGTGCCAGTATTTGCCATTAAAGGACAATCATTGGAAGAGCATTGGGATTATCTGGATAAGTCTTTCATGTTTCCTGAAGGAGCAAACCTAATTCTTGATGATGGTGGTGATGCTACATTATACGTTCTTCTTGGCGCACGTGCAGAAGCTGGTGAAGATATTTTGGCTGTACCAACTTCTGAAGAAGAGGAAGTTATTAAAGCACAAATTCACAAGCGCATGAAAGAAACTCCAGGTTGGTTCACAAAAACACGTGAGGAAATCAAGGGCGTTTCTGAAGAAACAACAACAGGCGTTCACCGTCTTTATGAATTGCATAAAGAAGGTCAGCTACCTTTCCCTGCAATTAACGTAAATGACTCGGTTACCAAGTCTAAATTTGACAATAAATACGGCTGTAAAGAATCGCTTGTTGATGGTATCCGTCGCGCCACAGATACAATGCTTGCAGGTAAAACTGCTGTTGTTTGTGGCTATGGCGATGTGGGTAAGGGTTCTGCTGCATCACTACAAGGTGCAGGCGCTCGTGTTAAAGTAACTGAGATTGATCCAATTTGTGCACTTCAAGCTGCAATGGACGGTTTTGAAGTTACAACTTTGGAAGATACAGTAAAAGACGCTGATATTTTCATTACAACAACAGGTAATAAAGACATTATCCGCATTGAACATATGCGTGAGATGAAAGACATGGCAATTGTTGGTAATATTGGCCACTTTGATAATGAAATTCAGGTTGCTAACCTTAGCAACTTAAAAGTCACAAACATCAAAGATCAAGTAGACATGTATGAGATGCCAAATGGCAATCGTATGATCCTGCTTTCACAGGGTCGCTTGCTTAATCTTGGTAACGCAACAGGCCATCCATCTTTTGTTATGTCTGCTTCATTTACCAATCAGGTACTAGCGCAAATCGAACTTTGGACAAAGGGAGAGCAGTACAATAACGAAGTTTATATCTTACCAAAACACCTTGATGAAAAGGTCGCTAGACTGCATCTTGAGAAAATTGGCGTAAAATTAACTGAGTTAAGTAAAGATCAAGCCGATTATATTGGTGTAAAAACTAGTGGTCCATATAAGCCTGAGCACTACAGATATTAACTTTTAAAGAATTATCCACAATATATAGTAGTCATCGCATTGACAAATGCGATGACATTTTTTTTGCGTTAGGGCTTCACGAAGAATCACGAATTGGGTAATGTAAAAAGAATCATAAACTTCTACGAATCACTTGATTAAATAAAGAAGTGTGAAGCAGGGCAGTCGGGGGAATCAAGCGGTGAGAGGACCGGGGACATGCCAGGGTTAAAACCTGATAGCATCGCAAGACAAAGCTTTTGCGCGAGGAATCGTATATTTTTACGTCCCAAAAATTTGAAATTAAAA
>CALDZF010000038.1 GCA_937944165.1 uncultured Rhizobiaceae group bacterium
CATTTTGGAAGGAGAAATTGAATACCGCCACGGGGACAAAACTTTCCACCTCCAACCAGGTGACAGTTTCTTCTTTGACGCTGACGCACCACATGGTCCCAAAAAGCATATTAAGCTTCCTGCAAGATATCTTTCAATTATCTCATACCCAGCGTCTTAAGAGTTTAGGCTTAGTACCTAATTTTCTGGCCAGACCCCAGGTGACGTTTCTGCCCCATCATCAAATTGCGCCAGATAATCCAATATCATTGGACGGTTATCAATAAAGCCTTTGTAAGTTGCTAGTTCCTCTGGCAGATCACGAATAACACGGTGCAATCTTCTGGCCCATTTTGGATAGGTAACCAGTTCTTCCAATTTAATCAGATAGCAACGAATAGGAAAAACCAAACCGTTGGAACGCGGTAATCTGAAAAAGGTTTGCAACTCCACACGCAGGTGTTGTTTATTGCCAACATTTTCCGGTGTCAGCGTTGTTTTTTGAATACCCCATTTATGGTAATTTTCAGGGCTTGTATCCAGCAGCGGGTTTACGGTCATTGTCCAGTTAAGCCTGCGTGCAGGTGCACCTTGCTGGATGTTTAAAAGAAACTTGAGCGCTCTTACAAAAATTCCTTTTTCATGCGCCAATGGTACAGGTGCATGCCACTCAAAGAAGTTCATACCGATGTCAAAATCAAGCGACCAGTCAGCCTGCGTGGTGACCATGCCTGCATCCATCCAAAGGTTATCATCACGCTGATCCAGCACACAAAAATCACCTTGCGTTTGGCGTGTGATATATTCCATTGGGCCATAGGGAAGTGTCGTTGCATCCATGAATGTAAACTTATCATCAATGCCAAGTGGCTTGTTAATCCAATGCCAATTATCACCATCGCGGTGAAGTTCGAAAAGATCAGGATAATCCTTGGCTTTTTCAACCATGATAAGTTCAAGTAGATCCCACCCAGCTAATTCCATGTGAGGCAGTGATTGGCAACGCAGTGGGTCTTCGTCCAAGACAAGCGCTCGGTCGCGCATTTCTGAAACGTAATGTTCATCAACATCAAATGAATTATAATAAACACTTCCCTCACGCACAGGCGTGTGTGGCTCCATGTTTACCGCGTACATATAGCTGTCTTTGTCAAAAGGAAACGGGAAACGCTTTATCGCTTCTGGTGAATTCTTGAACGTGTAATCGTCGCGGAATGTTTCATCTTTAAATTGAATATTCATGTTCTTGTCCTACCGATCCAATACCAGTGTCTTGCCTTCGAAACGCGAAACGCAAGGCATGATTTTCTTACCGCTTTTATGTTCGTTTTCTTCAAGCCAATGGTCGTTGTGAATAAACTTGCCATCATAACCGATCACTTCAGTTTCACACATACCGCAAGCACCCCCACGGCAAAGATAAGGCGCATCTACGCCTGCTGCTTCAATGGCTTCAAGCAAGCTTTGAGTTTCGCCGACTTGAATAACCTTGTTTGAAATTGCAAGTTTAACTTCAAATGGTTTACCAGGTTCAGGCGCCAAGAACTCTTCATAATGAACCGTTTCACGAGGCCAACCTGCTTCTTTGGCACTTTTGCGAATCCACTCAATCATGCCCTTTGGTCCACAAACATAAAGATGGGTTCCAAGCGGTTGTCCATTAAGCAGGCTTTCCAAATCAATCATTTCTTTTTGATCGTCATAATAAACATGCACATTGTTTGGATGTTGGGCTGTTAATTCATTGACATAAGAACCAAGCGCTTTAGTACGCACCGCATAATGCAATTCAAAGTTGCCATTAGAACTATCTAATTGCGCGATTTGTGACAGGAATGGCGTGATACCAATGCCGCCTGCAATCATCAAATGTTTGCGTGCACGTAAATCCAAAGAAAACAGATTGACTGGATTGCTGATTGTCATTTCCATGCCTTTTTTGACATAATTATGCATGAAAAGAGAACCGCCTCTACCTTCATCATCACGACGCACCGAGATTGTATAAGCCGAACGATCTAGCGGGCTGCTCATCAAGGAATAGGGATTAAGCCGTGGAGTGCCATTGTCATTCATGGAAACAACGGTATGCGCCCCACCTGAGAACGTAGGCATAAGCTCGCCATCAATTCGCTCAAATTTAAAACGTTTTACAAGCTCATTGACTTCAACAACGTCTGTCACTTTAACAGCTATTTTTGCTGCACCTGAACTCATTATGTAATCTCCACTTTATCTGGAACATTGCCCGGGTCTTCTGCATCAACGCATACGCCTTGAAAGGCTGCTAATCTGCGTGAATAATGATCGCGAACAAACAGGTTTAACCCACAATGTGAACATTCAAACGGGTCTGTTGTTACGTCTTCGGTCACGCCTTTACAGTGCACGCATTGCATGCGTCGCGCTTTGGAGCCGCGATGTTCTGTCTGGATTGCAGAATGGGGATACCCTACATTCATTGCTTCGCGCATTGCCTGACCCATTAGACCTTCTGTACCGGAAAGATAAATCTGTAACCCATTGGAAGCATCAGATAAAACTCGTTGAATGCGCGTAACAGAAGCTTCATAAGATGGGCCTGAATAAAATTGCTTTGCACCTAGGGCTTCTAGCTTGGCTACATATTTATCACCAGAATTTTTGGGTATGTAAATAATATGCGCTCTATCAAAAAAACCTTTAGGCGCTGCTTTTGCCATATCCAATACGGCACCAGCACCTTCTGCATCGGCAATGAGCAAATGCGCCTTGCCATTTTTTGCTTTAAGTTCGCCATAGACTGGGCGACTTTTAATCGATGGTTCAAATTTTGTCTTGGCCATTAAACGAAATACTCCTCGTAAATTTGCCGGGTAGAAATAAAGGCACAACTCTTTAAAGTTGCGCCTAAAATCATAATTAGCCTTTTGCGGTACGCTTGGACTTGGTTGGATCATCAAACGGTAGCGGCTCAGCAGTACAAGCAATTTCACCAGTTGAGTTCTTAACCGTCAGTTTTGTTCCAGACTTGGCACAATCAACAGGCATACGTGCTATAGCAACGTTATGCTTGTT
>CALDZF010000039.1 GCA_937944165.1 uncultured Rhizobiaceae group bacterium
TTATAAAGTTGCTTCGCAGTGCCTTTATAGCCCATTCCACGAGCAGTTGCCAAACGAATTTGCATCAATCCAATTTCACCAACAGCGCCCGTAACATTTGGACGGAAGCTACTTTCAACCTGAACAACTGCACGAGCCAAACGGTATGGGATACCATTTTGCGCTGCATATTTTGCAATTAATTTATTATACTTGCCTTTGGGTACGGCCTTTCGTCTGGATTTACCAGCAGAAGCGCGCCGTTTTGCAGCAGCTTTTTTAGCTGCCGCCGCCTTCTTGGCCGCAGCTTCTTGTTCTGCCTTAATAACCCGGGCGCTACGATAAACAAACTTACCGTCAATTTTCACCCAACCAACGCGGAGAGATTTATCTTTTTTGTCTTTGGCCTTGGCAAAAGATTGGTTTATTTTCTTCTGGTTTTTGCCAATCTTTGCTGTTTTATTACTATTTCTCGCAGCATGTTTTGCTTTGATTTCTTCACGGCGTTTTTGTGCTAAGTTCTTGCGCTCTGCGGTAGCAGCTTTTATTTTTTCAGCAGCAAGAACACGCTTTTCACGAAACTCTAAAAGACGTGCTTGGCGCTTTTCTCGTATGGAGGAAACTCTTTCCTCCCATTTGTTTTTGTTATTTTCAGCTGTTAACTCAGCATCAACTTTATCAAGCTGGCTAATTTTAGGGTTGTGAGATGAAGTGCCGGTTGTTGAAATACTTTGGCAACCCGATAATATAATCCCAAATAGGGAAGTCACCACCAAAACGCGAGTGGATTTTAAAACGCTATACATACTCTTACTTCCTAACAATTGAGCTTACCAAAAAATATATGGTTTCGCTCATAAACTCATTATTAGCCCCAAGATTATTGTGTTTAAGGATGTTGGGTAAATATACAAATCACGTATTGTTACTTAAGGTAACACGAAATGCTTTAAATATATGCTTAATCCACGCAACGAATGAGTTCGTTCAAGATAGAAAGTGTCGAACCATCTACTATTCCATCTACTTTTGATTGTCTGAAATGTTGCTGAAATGCAAATATACAATCATGCGTCTTTTGATCAAATTCACCAGATATATCAACTCCATATCCATATAAAGCCAACATTGCCTGAAGTGCTGCAACGGGTTCACCATTGTCACCTCTTTGAAGAAATCCGCCTCTAAGACTTTTAGGTTCCGCAACCCAATGCCCAATTCCGTTTTCGTGTAATATTTGCCATGGAAATTTTTCCCCCGGGTCATGCTTTCGGCCAGGAGCCACATCAGAATGGGCTAAAACATTACGAGGTTTAATCTGCGAGTTTCGTTTAATGATGTCATTACAAAGCTCAATTACAGCGGATATTTGTATCTTTGGAAAATCTGGATACCCGCCATTATGCCCCGGATTTGCTATTTCAATACCAATTGAACGCGAGTTTGTATCAGTCTCTTCTTGCCAGCATGATTTGCCTGCATGCCAAGCGCGTTTTCTTTCGGGAACAAACTGCACAATGCGTCCGTCTTCATAAACAAAATAATGACAGGAAACACCACTCTCTTCCCTGCAAAGCCAGTCTCTAGCTTTATCCGCATTATCCATACCTGTGTAATGCAACAAGAGAATATCAATTTTAAGATGTTCTGCGCGTTCACCAAAATTAGCGGCAGACTGCACTTCACATTTGCAATTAGTGTCAGCTTTAAACGTCATAAACCGCGCTCCAGTTTCACACTCGCCCATGCTTTATTAATTTGCGCCAATCGTTCGTTAGCTATCGAAACAAACTCTGGCGGCAAACCTCTTGCAATAAACTTATCTGGATGATTTTCATTTATCAATTTTCGATAATGCAACTTGAGTTGATCATTACCCCAAGTCTCATCGGCATCCAAGAAAACATATGGATTACCACCTTTAGGCTCCATGTGACGTAGCCTGATGCGTTCGTAGTGACGTTCTTTTATTTCAAAAATATCGGCTACATCATCCATAAACAGCATTTCATTCTCATGAAAAAGGCCATCAGCTTTTGCAATATGAAAGAGACCGTTCATAACATCTTCAAGGATAACTGGATCTTCCGGAAATAACTTCTTCACTCTTTTTGCGTAAACATGATAGCCGGTTACATCCTGTCGTGCCAAATTATAAAGCTTTGATACGTGATTAAATTCTTCTTCGGGAATATCAAAAATTTCCTGAAAAGCTTTAATCTCATCTTTTGTTACAATTCCATCAGCCTTTGCCATTTTTGCTGACAGCGCAATCATTGCAACAGAAAATCCAACTTGGCGGCGGGTTTCAGGATCGCCTTCAAAAACAGTTCTGACAGCCTCTATAACAGTCGAAAAAGCTTCGACAGCAATACCAGATAGAAATTCACCAAGTTGCGACCAGATTGACATGAGACATCTCTAGGTGACTCACGCATGAGTTAAAAGACCTTCTTATCGAAAGAAATAATTTTTCTTTAATAGAATAAAAAATACCCCCGCTATAACAATAGCAGGGGTATCAAATTGGTTTAAAAACTTATTTATTCCTGAACGAATTAATCAGACTACCAGCACGATTGGTCGGTTTAGGTGAACTCGTTGCTGCTGGTGCAGCAGGTGTTGGTTGTATGCTCGCTTGCGTTGGCGCTGCTTGTCTAGGTACCATTGGCGGAGTTTGTTGCGGTGCTAAAGAATTATTTGCTGATGCATAAGCCGAATTCAAAACGGAATTAATTCCATCCCCCGGGTTGTTTAAACCAGACTTAGCTTGCGTAGCTTTTAATGCTTGCTCTGCAGCTGCAGCATTGTCAGTACCTGCATAAGATTCTTCATTAGCAGTTGAATGTTTTCTATCTTCCATACGCATACGGCGTAAAACAGAATGTAGTGAAACAGTCAGACCCTCTTTAACTTTTGCTTGTTGCTCATAAATATGCGCGCCAGGCAAATCTTCAGGTCGCATAGTCTCAAATGTCATTCGCATTGGCGTTTGAATAGCTTCACCAAAGGCAATACATTCACGGTTAGCAATGGAAGATAAGAAACCAATAGTACTCTTAGCACCATTTGATACCGCACCCCGGATAATTTCCTGGTCTTTTTGGTTACCCAGTCGCATCGCAAAAAGCGTATTACACTGGGACAAGATTGTAGGATCCAATTCACCTGGTCGCTGTGTAATAATACATAAGAACACACCATACTTACGGCCTTCTTTTGCAATTCGGGCAATAGACTGTCGTGTAGGCCAGAAACCCGCATTTGGATCTGCAGGGATATAACGGTGTGCTTCTTCACAAACTACCAAGGTTTGAATACCACCGTCACTATTCATGGCAATTTCAAATGCCATACGTGATAAAATTGAAACAACCGAATTTACAACTTCTGTTGGTAGGCCAGACATTTCCAAGACACATATTGGCCTATCATTGTGAGGAACACGGAAAATTTTAGAAATAATCTGCTCCATAATATCGCCGCCGTTACCATTGGTTTGGTCAAACATAAAACGAAAGCGCGGGTCATCTGCAATACTTTGTAGACGATATTCAAGTGACTTCAAAATTGGCTTGTCCGCCTTGCCTTCCAACATTCCCAAGCGCTCATCAATCAGCTTTAAAAGATCAGCAATACGGTATGGTACTGGCATGTCTGCTGTAAGATTACTCTTGGATTTCTTTTTCATCAAAGTTGCGTTAGTCTTTTCAGCCTCTTCGCGGTAACGCACTTTTGCCAATGGAATCAAATCACGAAGGATTTCTAATTCAGAATCAAAACCTTTTTGACCACGAAAAACTACTTCCGCAAACTCTTCAAGTTTAAACAACCAGAAAGGCAAGATCAAATTACTGGAATCTACCACAACGGAGTCATTAGGGAATGCAGATGCAAATTCATTGTGTGGATCAAGCATCAGAATACGAATATCAGGACGCGCCTTGATAACTTTACGCAACATCAATGTAACAGCGGTTGATTTACCAACACCAGTGGTACCCACAACAGCAAAGTGACGCGATAAAAGCATATCTATTTCAATTTTAGCGTCAATTGTTTGGTCTTGTGTAAGCTGACCAATTTTAACAACCGTATCACCTTCACTTTTATAAATGATAGCTAAATCAGAACCACGAATTCTGTGCGCGATACAGCCCATTTGAGGATAACTTGCAATACCTGTGCTAAACTTATCCTCGCGACCTTCTTCAGTTGTAGCAACAATTTCACCAACGAGTTCTAATGTAACCTGAACTTCATTTTTACCCTCAATACTCCATTCACGATCAACAACCTCTACTTCACAGGCGATACCTATGACACGATTTTTGCCAACTTTTATGGAAATCAACTGGCCAACAGACCAATAGTTCTCTTTTGTATCAGAGCCTAGCTCTATATCTGCAGAAACTATGGCATGTTCACCATCACATCTGATAACAAAAGCACGTGTTCTGTCACGGCTCAGCTCTCTCGCAAGAAGCTCTTTATTCTCACCAGACATCAAATCAATGTCAGAGCGCGGACTTGCTGAAGCACGCTGTTCAGGAACAATATCATTTGAAAGTTTTGTTGCATTAGGATCAGATAGTGTCATTACGAACGAATTCTCCATAACTATAATAATTACTACTGAGATTAACATCGCATCCTTAATTAGTAGTTTGAAAACATGGATAATAAATGGTTAATAAAATCAATAATCATAGCAATTCATTTGTATGGGGGCATTGATGACATTATAGTCAAATATTAAAATTTGGAGTACACGCATGTCTAAATGGGATTTTTGGATAGACCGCGGTGGCACATTCACTGATATAGTTGGAGCTGCACCCGATGGTTCTCTTCATCCTCACAAACTATTATCAGAAAATCCTGAAGCCTATAAAGACGCTGCAATACAAGGCATTAAGGAAATCCTTGGATTATCTGTAACTGACAAAATCCCTTCTGATAAAATCGGAAACGTAAAAATGGGTACAACGGTTGCAACAAACGCCCTGTTGGAGCGGAAAGGTGATCGTACTGCACTTCTGATTACAAAAGGTTTTCGCGATATGCTGGAGATTGGCTATCAAGCCAGACCTGATATTTTTGCCAAAGAAATTTTAAAACCAGAATTACTTTATGAAACTGTAATAGAGGTTGATGAACGTGTGTTAGCTGATGGTACCTTTGAGCAAAAGCCTAATATTACCGCTCTCAAACATCAGCTGGAAAGCATTAAGCAAACCGGAATTGACTCGGTTGCTATAACTTTCATTCACGCCTGGAAATATTCCGAGCATGAGAAACAAGTCGCAAAGCTTGCGCGCGACATGGGGTTTTCACAAGTATCTGTTAGTCATGAAGTATCACCTCTTGTAAAACTTATCGGTCGTGGAGACACAACCATAGTTGATGCATACCTTTCTCCAATTCTTGGACGCTATGTAGAACAGGTGTCTTCGCAACTTGGCAAAGGTCCTAAACTATCGTTCATGATGTCATCTGGTGGCCTAACTGATGCAAGCCTTTTTCAGGGAAAGGATGCAATTTTATCTGGCCCTGCTGGCGGTGTAGTTGGTGCCGTTGAAACATCAAAATTAGCTGGCTTTGAAAAGATGATTGGTTTTGACATGGGTGGCACATCGACTGATGTTTCTCACTTTGATGGAGAATTAGAACGCGCTTTTGAAACCGAAGTAGCCGGTGTTAGAATGCGTGCGCCCATGATGCGAATTCATACCGTTGCTGCTGGTGGTGGTTCTATCTTGTTTTACAAAGATGGTCGCTTTCAAGCCGGCCCAGATTCTGCTGGTGCTAATCCTGGCCCTGCCTGTTATCGTCGTGGCGGGCCTCTTGCAGTAACAGATGCCAATGTGATGGTTGGTAAATTACAGTCAGAATTTTTCCCTTCAATTTTTGGCACTGAGCAAAACGAACCACTGAACATAAAAGTAGTTGAAGAAAAGTTCTTAGCGCTTGCAAATGAGGTTGGTTCCTCCCCTGAAGAAGTCGCTGATGGCTTCTTGAAAATCGCTGTCGAAAACATGGCAAACGCAATTAAAAAAATCTCGGTTCAACGCGGTTATGATGTTACAGAATATGCGCTTAATTGCTTTGGTGGCGCTGGCGGTCAACACGCTTGCTCTGTTGCTGACGCGCTTGGAATGGAAACCGTTTTAATCCATCCTTTCTCTGGAATATTATCAGCTTATGGTATGGGTTTAGCGCAAGTGCGTTCATCAAGATCACGTGCTTTAATTCTGGACTTAACGCCAGAACTATCTGAAACATTGAAAAATGTTAGCTATGAATTACAATCAGAAACGGAATCAGAACTTGCAGAACAAGGTGTAAGCGACTCAGAAACAACATCTTTTTCTAGAATACACATTAAATATGATGGAACTGATTTAGCGCTTCCTGTACCGTTTGAAGCTGTTTCAAAAATGGTAAAGAATTTTGAAATTCAACACCGCAAGCAGTTTGGTTTTGTTTTTGAAAACAAAAAACTGATTGTAGAAGCGGTCGAAGTCGAGTCTGTTGGTGGTGGCGCAGGTTTGTCAGAGATTCAATCTACATTACAAAAATCAATCCATGAACCAGATCAAAGAACCAAAACGTTTTCTAACGGAAAATGGCATGAAACAGGCATCCATTTTAGAAAAAACTTAAAGCCTGGCAATTCAATAAAAGGCCCTGCACTGATCATTGAGCCACACCAAACCATTGTAATAGAACCAGAGTGGCAAGCGCAAATTAATGCGCTTGATCATATCGTTTTAACTCGCGTAAAAGCGCAAACACGAACCGCTGCTATCGGAACTAACGCGGACCCTGTTATGTTGGAAGTTTTCAACAATCTCTTCATGACTATTGCAGAACAAATGGGTGTCACATTACAAAACACATCTTATTCAGTTAATATGAAAGAGCGGTTGGATTTTTCTTGTGCAGTCTTTGCAGCTGATGGAACACTCGTTGCAAACGCGCCTCACATGCCTGTTCATTTGGGTTCCATGGATCGTTGTGTTGAGAGTGTTATCAATAATAACGTTGGTAATATTTTTCCTGGTGATGTTTTCATTCAAAATGCCCCTTATAATGGCGGCACGCATTTACCAGACATCAATGTCGTAACACCCGTTTTCGATGAAGACGAAAATGAGCTTTTATTTTATGTCGCTGCACGTGGTCACCACGCAGATATTGGCGGCATGGCTCCAGGAAGCGCCACACCATTAGCAACCCACGTTGATGAAGAAGGCGTTTTAATTGATAATTTCAAATTGGTTAATCGTGGAATTATTGATGAAGAAGGTATGCGCAAAGTTCTTACAGACCATCCCTACCCTGCACGTAATCCTGATGAGAACATGGCTGATATAAGAGCGCAAATCGCATCCAATGAAAAAGGCGTCATTGAGTTACGCAAAATGGTGAAACATTTCACCCTGCCTGTTGTTCAAGCTTATATGAAACACGTGCAAGACAACGCAGAAGAAAGTGTGCGTCGTGTAATAGATGCACTATCTGATTGTGACTACACCTACCCAACCGATAATGGCCAGCAGATCAAGGTCAAAATTACAGTCGACCATGAAAAACGCGAGGCAACAGTTGATTTTACTGGCACATCTGATTGCATGAAAAACAACTTCAATGCACCAGAACCTGTGTGCCGAGCAGCGGTACTTTATGTTTTCCGCATTATGGTGGAGGGTGATATTCCCATGAATGCAGGTTGTTTAAAGCCGATTAACATCGTCATCCCAGATGGTTGTATGCTAAAACCGCAATATCCATCTGCAGTAATCGCTGGCAATACGGAAACAAGTCAACACGTAACAAATTGCCTACTCATGGCATTAGGAGCATTTGCCAATGCACCTGGAACCATGAATAACCTTACCTATGGCAACGCAAAATACCAAAACTATGAAACCATGTGTGGCGGCGCACCTGCTGGACGCAAAAATAACGGTGAAGGCTTTCCGGGCGCAAGCGCTGTACACGTTCATATGACCAACACTCGCCTCACTGACCCGGAAGTGTTGGAAATGCGTTATCCTGTAGTTGTAGAAGATTTTTCAATCAGAAGAGGTTCAGGCGGTGAAGGTAAGTTCAAAGGTGGCGATGCAGTTTCAAGAACATTACGCTTTCAAGAGGACATGACTTGCGCTATTTTATCTTCATCACGCAAAATCGCCCCAAAAGGATTAGATGGCGGCGGTGACGGCGAATGCGGCTCAACTCTTATTCGAAGGCTTGATGGCAACATTCAAGAACTTAAACACTGCGAACAGACCGAAGTTAAAGCAGGCGAAGCCGTCACACTGAATACACCTGCTGCTGGCGGGTATGGGAAACAATAGCAATGTCTGTAATTACTACAATCGAAGACCTTCAAAAAAAAGCCAAATGTCGTGTGCCGAAGATGTTTTACGACTATGTTGATACAGGTTCGTGGACACAAGGCACTTACCATGACAATGAGGCGGCTTTTGAACGGCAGAAATTACGTCAACGCGTTGCAGTAAATATTGATAACCGTAGCCTCAAGACCAAAATGATAGGCGAAGATGTGTCAATGCCAGTTGCACTTGCTCCCGTTGGCATGACGGGCATGCAACATGCGGATGGGGAAATATTATCGGCTCAGGCAGCAGAAGAGTTTGGTGTGCCCTTCACACTCACAACAATGAGCATTTGTTCAATTGAGGATGTGGCCAAACACACTAAAAAACCATTTTGGTTTCAACTTTACGTAATGCGCGATAGAGGGTTTTCTGAAAGCTTAATGCAGCGCGCCGATGATGCAAATTGCTCTGCACTTGTTCTAACACTGGATTTACAAGTTTTAGGACAGCGTCACAAAGACATAAAAAACGGGCTAAGCGCCCCGCCAAAACCCACTCCTGCCGCAATTTTAAATTTGGCAACCAAACCACACTGGTGTTTGGGCATGCTTAAAACTAAAAGACGCGAATTTGGTAATATTGTCGGGCATGTAAGTGGCGTTGACGATATGTCATCTTTAAGTGATTGGACGGCAAGTCAATTTGATCCAACCCTTGATTGGTCTTCAATTGAATGGGTTAAAAAATATTGGAAGAAAAAGCTTATCCTAAAAGGGATAAACGATGTTGAGGATGCCAAAATTGCTGCAAAAATAGGCGCTGATGCAATTATTGTTTCAAACCATGGTGGTAGGCAGTTAGATGGTGCACTCGCCTCTTATGATATTTTAGAAGACATTGTAAATGCCGTTGGCGATAAAATTGAAGTCCATATGGACAGCGGCATTCGCTCTGGCCAAGACGTTTTCAAAGCCATGGCAAAAGGCGCAAAAGGAACTTACATCGGCCGCTCTTATATTTATGGGTTAGGCGCAATGGGTAAACCTGGTGTTACCAAATCACTTGAGATTATCCATCGTGAACTTGACTTAACAATGGGACTATGTGGCGAAAGCAATATAGAAAATGTTGGTTCGCATAATCTGGTACGCTAAGGCTTAAAAATCCGTTTAGTTATATGCTAACAAGCAATTAGGCAGCCTGTTTTGACGACTTATAATAGTCATAAGCCAAATTGATACGTGACAACATCGCATTTGCGTATTCTTTAACTTCAACTGGCATATCAATTGTAAACATATCAGGATGATAACGTTTTGCCAAAGTATGATAAGCTTCCTTAACTTCTGCAGGGGTTGCCTGAAACCCAACGTCTAAAATTTCTGTCCAATTGCTTGTTTTTACGTCATCAGCTTTTAATTTTGGCAAACCTTGCTTAGCATTTGTTGCTGGCTCAATTGTTCCAATTTGATTCTTGGACACAAATACAACTTGGTTTTCAACGCCCCTCAATTCAATAAAATTACCTTCATTATTCAAAGTGGCAGCAATAGAACCACTTAGACCACATACCATTTTGCCAGAAAGCTGGGTGCCATCAACTACTTTAATAACAACTTCTACTGGTTTTTCTTCTTGTCCATTAGAAAACATGCTGTGCATCCTTTTGGTATAATTTACGTACGTATAGAGTCCCAAGCAAAAGTCATGCCAGTTGGTTATGTTTCATTTTCATACAAAAAAAGCCGTCTCCATAGAGCCAGCTTTAAAATCAATGATATATTTATAATATAGTAATAAATTATTAGGTCTTGAGCCTAGGCAGCTTGAATGTTAATTGCTTTGGGCCCTTTGCCGCGATTGTCAGGTTCTGTTTCAAAAGTAACTTTCTGATTTTCAGTCAAAGTCTCCATACCTGATGCTTGCAATGCAGAAATATGAACAAATACATCATTGCCGCCATCTTCTGGTGAAATAAAGCCAAAGCCTTTTTCTGTATTAAAAAACTTTACGGTTCCTGATTGTGACATATTGGGGGTCCTTTCTTACATCTCAAATCTTGCAGCAATGCTCATGTTTAATGACAAAGCCAATAACAGGCAGTGCAAAATGTCGAGGAAAGGGTGAAAAAGTATTTCTGCTATTTCATAATTGTATGGCTTATAACCCTACAAGCTGAACTAAATGTTCAGTACACCAGTCATCTTCTCGTTCGCAATATGCCCGAACATTTTAATATTTGCGCTATACTGAGAAATAAGCAAGTAGTTTTTCACCAATAAAGAATTTAAGGCTAAAGTCTAGATCATAAATCTGGTCAAAATAATATCAGTAGACACTTATTATTTTGACCACACTTCTTTGCACAATAGATGCAAGTTTCAGGTGGTAAAGGACAATTATGAAGTCTATGGTTTTTTCATGAAACAGCAAACTTCCCTTTCCAAAACTTCCGTTTCATTAAATGATTGGCTTTTAATAATTTTACTTGCTGGCATCTGGGGTGGATCATTTTTATTTGGCCGCATACTCATGATTGAGTGGCCCCCCATGACCGTTGTTTTTCTAAGAGTATTTTTAGCAGCTGTAACATTATGGCTATTTTTATGGATAACCAAAAAGCAGTTTCCAAAAGACGTTACACTCATCAAAGGTATTTTAGTCATGGGAATATTAAACAATGTCATTCCCTTTTCCTTAATCCTGATAGGTCAAAAAGAAATTGGTTCAGGATTAGCCGCAGTTGTAAATGCAATGACCCCTATATGGACACTCATTATCGCCAACAGTTTCACAGCGGATGAAAAGTTTTCAAAAAACAAAATAGCAGGAATTACTCTAGGGTTTCTTGGAGTAGCAATTCTGATTGGTGCAGATTTTATTCAAGGTTTTACAGCATCCGCTTGGGCACAAGGGGCGGTACTTGGAGCAACAATTTCTTATGGTTTTGCAGGCGTTTGGGGAAAACGTTTTAAAAGACAAGACCCGATCATTGTTTCAACAGGTCAATTAACGGCCTCCAGTTTAATCATGCTGCCGTTAGTTTTTATCCTGGAAGAACCTTTTTCATTATCAACACCAAGCATAGAAATGCTAATTTCACTTTTAGCTCTAGCAATTTTATGCACCTCTTTTGCTTATGTATTATATTTTAAAATCTTAAGCAGCGCAGGTGCAACTCACGCCTCATTAGTCACATTTCTGGTGCCAATCAGCGCCATTGTGCTAGGTATAATTTGGCTAAACGAAACACTTACAACCAGTAATATTCTGGGTATGATTCTAATCATATTGGGGCTTGCGTTAATTGATGGCAGGGTGTTGAAAATGCTTAATTCCTGAAAAAACTCATAAAAAAGCACACAATTCAAGAAGTGGAATATTATTTCACATTCAAGAAAGTTAAATTTATTCATATATTTCAGACAATTAAATCAAACATTAAATTTGCTAATGCCAAAACAGTTTTAAAAACTTGAAACAATAAGAATTTCACATAAACTTCAGTATTAGGGATGGGGCATCAACAAGAGGAGGTTGATATGCAAATAGTACACAAACTAAATGTGATAATTGCATTTGCGGCTTTTACTTTTATAACAGCTGTCGTGCTGGGATATATTAGTTAAAGTAATTTAAATGTAACTCTAGTATCAACGTTACAGCCATTGTTTTGATTATGTACGTTATTTTTCAGCAAGCCAAAGACTAACAGTTAAAGCCTCTTTGGCTTGTTTATTTTTAGAACCTAAATGCTTTACCGATTGAAGCTTCAGTCCAGCAAGGTTTAACCACTCCATGATTTGCTCTTCTGAAAAACCAAGCCTTAAATGGGCGTGGTTTTCGCGTAAAAACTCAAGTTCATGTGGAGCAAAGTCAACGATCAAAAGCCGTCCACCAGTTACAAGTGCTTTTGCAGCTTCTTTAATGGCACCAGCAGGGTCATCCAGATAATGCAAAACCTGATGAATGGTAACCAAGTCAAATGAAGCAGATTGTGTTGGCAGAAGATATAAATCCCCCTGGCGTGTTTGCACTCTTGAAAGCTTGACTTCATCAAGCCTCGCTCTTGCAATGGAAAGCATATCGCGGCTTGCATCAATACCAACTGCTTTTTCAAAAATACCAGAAAACAATTCCAAAACGCGTCCAGTACCTGTCCCCAAATCAAGCATAGCACCAATTTTATCGTTACCAACCATCGCCAGCATGGTTGCTTCCACATTCGCTTCGTCAATATGAAGTGACCTGATTTTATCCCACTCACTCGCATTACTACTAAAATATTGCGAAGCTTGTTCTGCACGTTTTTGTCGAACAGTTTGCAACCGTTCAAGGTCACGAGAAATATTTAAATCTTCCAGATCAAATTGTTCAATAATAGAGTGTATAAAACCGGCACCAGCGCCCTGATCAACAAGTCGAAAATACGCCCAGGTTCCTTCTTGATAGCGTTCCAACAAGCCAGCTTCAGTTAGTAATTTTAAATGGCGGGATATACGCGGTTGAGATTGCCCCAAAATTTCAATCAAATCAGAAACGGTCAAATCTGTTTGTGCCAATAGTGCCAATAATCGAAGCCGCGTAGACTCCCCCGCTGCACGTAAAAGATTCACGGATTGCTCAAGCGATATGGTATTTTCAGTTGGCAAACCCAAACACTCCCTATTCAGATAAATATATGTTTATATCTGAACGCAAAGCATTACAATGCAGTGTTTATATTTAGGCTTAATGTAAATTCTGCCATCAAACCACGTAGCCTCTGTCATCAATTCATATTATGATAATCAATATACATCAGCAAAAAGAGGTAATAGATTGCAAACGAGAGGAAAGGCGAAAGAAGTAAAACGCCGCTTGCGCGAGCTTATTCCTCTAGCAACGATGGAAGATTTCTTGGCTGTTGAAGAAGTTGCAGACGCAGGACATTTGCGCCACCTCCCCCCTTCTATTCGCGTATGGCAAGCTTTAACAACCTATATAAGACACCAACATACTGATTATGATGAACTGCTTGCAGATGGATATGATCAAGATTCCGCTCGCCATTTTGTATTTACCGAAATTAATGAAAAACTGATCTTATGGGGATGCAGTAAGCTGCTCGATGAAGAAGAATAATATTTCCCACATTATAAGCTTTTAAATATGCAGAACTTCAGGCTATTCTTTTTAGACAAATTATAAAGGATCCCATATGACCAAACTCTCAGACTTTCCAATTACTAAAAAGTGGCCAGCACAACACGCTGATCGAATTCAGCTTTATTCTTTGCCAACACCTAATGGCATTAAAGTATCTGCTATGCTGGAAGAAACTGGTCTTGAGTACGAACCCCATCTGGTAAACTTTGGGACTGACGATCAATTATCACCTGAATTTATTTCTCTAAATCCAAACAATAAAATTCCAGCTATCATTGACCCAAATGGCCCAAATCGAGAAGCTTTCGGGCTTTGGGAGTCAGGCGCAATTCTTGTTTATCTGGCAGAAAAATCTGGCAAGCTTCTTTCAAATGATCCCGTCAAACGTCATGAGACCATTCAATGGCTCATGTTTCAAATGGGCGGTGCGGGACCAATATTCGGTCAGTTTGGATTTTTCCATAAGTTCGCAGGTAAGGAAATCGAGGACAAACGTCCTTATGAGCGTTATCAAAACGAAAGCAAACGCCTTATTGGTGTTATGGAAACACAGCTTAAAAAGTCTGAATACATAGCAGGCGATGAATATTCGATTGCGGACATTGCCCTTTGGCCTTGGCTTAGAAACCTAGGCGGATTTTATGAAGCTACAGAAGCGCTTGAACTTGATAAGTTTGAAGCTGTAATGGCTTGGCAGGAAAGATGTACAACACGGCCAGCATCCCAAAAATCTGTCAATATTCCTGCCAGAGATTAAGTTTTAAACTAATAGCAGTAGCACCTTGAATTTCTCTCAAGGTGCTACTGCTATTACAAGTTCAATCATAAATCCATTGCGGCCAAATTCTTGCGGTAAATTCGTCACCAGTTCGAATTTCACCTTCACACTCAACCCAAGCAACCAAGCCACGCCTCATGTCAGCAGCCTTTGTAAAATTCAAAGCTGTATCCGTCTGAGCATTATCTTGAGTTTGCTCCCCAATATGCTTTGAAATTGAGCCACCAGAAAAGCGACATGGCGCATTATAGCCATCAATACGCAAGGTCGTGCCATTTTCAAACATGATAAGTGTACGCGATGGCAAATAGCTAAGATTGGGAATGCCTTCAAAAACAAGGTTAGCGCCAACCCACCCTGGCTCGATAAACTCCAAATTCATATTAGCCGCAATTTCTACTAACTCCTCTTCGCTGAGGATTGAAAGTTGGCGTTCATTGCGCATCTTCGTGCCACGTTTATACCAAGGTTCTCGCCCTCCTGATTTTCGTGTCAACCCTTCATGAAAATCACCAGCTATTCCGCCAAACGATAGAGGAAGTGACGTTACTTCTTCGGAAACAAAATTCTTACCCTTGGCTTGCAAAACACGCGTAACCTTACCTTGCAGTTTTTTCGCAGGGGTTATTTTCATCATACCATTCCCAAAATTTAGGTTTGCAATATTTTTAAGCTTGTCCTGTTTAGCAATTCCATTCAACATGAGCCAAGTTAAAGGAGAAGCTTATGCCCAAGAAACCAATTGTCGCCCTTGATATGCCAAAATCAGAAGAGCCATTGACCGAACGCCAGCAGAAATATCTGGATGTATGCGACGAAAAACTTGGCTTTGTCCCAAACGTACTTCAAGCTTACGCATGGCATTCGACAAAGTTTGATGGCTTCACTGCGCTTTACAATGACCTGATGTTGGGGGATTCTGGTCTTACAAAACTTGAGCGCGAAATGATTGCTGTCGTCGTCTCTTCTACAAACAATTGTTATTATTGCCTCACTGCCCATGGCGCAGCTGTGCGCCAGCTTTCAGGCAATCCAATACTAGGCGAACAAATGGTAATGAACTACCGAACCGCTGAACTAGACCCAAAAATCAGGGCAGCATTGGACTTTGCTTATAAGTTGACAAAACAACCAGAAGTCATTGACGAACCTGATCGTCAAGCCTTGCGTGATGCTGGATGGTTGGATCGTGAAATATGGGATATCGCAGCCGTAGCAGCCTTTTTCAACATGTCAAACCGCATGAGCGCTGCAACGGATAAACAACCCAATTATGAATACCATTCAATGGCAAGGTAGAGAGACTATCGGGAGAATGTACTAGGTCGTAATGAATAATTAACGACGACCTAACAATTTCTGCTTTTTGCGAAGCAAACGAAATACAACCAAAACTGCCCAATTACTGTTGATAATATAAGCAATCCAAATAAGGCATTAGGAACAAAAAAGGGAAGTACATAAAAAACACCAAATGTACCCAAGTCAGCTCCTACAGCAACAAGAGCGATAATTACCAAAAATGGCATGTGGCATAGCAAAAGTGCATTAACTGGAACATAATCCAAATGGCGAAGTCTTTTAAACATCATAGCAATTTGCATATATGCCAACGGTATTAAGATCACAAAAATAATCATTAAAAATTTTGCTACAAAAACATTCGTATTCGAAGGTAAAATCTTATTTCCATCTTTCCAAATTACATCTGTAGAAAATAGCCATTCACTAGCGATATTTGGCAAGTTTGTATAATCATAAAGCAAATATAATAAACAAAAATATACAAGCCCAATGATTTGTAAAAAAGCGTAACCTTTCGCAAATTCAAGACGATTTATGGTACCCTCAAAAGAAAAAAGTAAATTCAACATAATATGATTAAAGTGCAAAAAAATTAATTTTTATTTAGTTTTTAAAAATTACTGCAAACTATCAATATCACTTTAAGTAATTGTGCAAGTAGCTGTAAAACTACCTCGTCTCTGGAAGACAGTATATCCCAGCTATCATTTACGCCACTATCAATGGAATCTTCGATAGGGCAGCATCTGTCAAAAGAATTTCATTGGATGGAATAAGTGTAAGGCCAGAGCTACCTTGCGAATCTGGCAATGTAATATTACTGATATTAATTGTTGAAATAATAGGATTAACAGTGATCAGTATAATATCTGCATAACTAATTGCACCGCTGATGGCAAAAAAGTTCAAATCATCACTACCGCTAAAACCTGCATTGGCTTATAAATCAATCCATCCATTGCTGCATTAATTAGCACAGGCGTTCCACTAGATGCAACGGAACCAGTACCATTAGCACCTGCTATTATGGTGATGTCAGCTGTCGAACTGTAAATAGATTATTATCAGTTATATCAGGCGCAACGCCAGTCCAACCAGTATCACCGGCACTAAAATCGCTATTTACAACTTGCGCATAAGAAAGTGATGATAGAAGCACAGCAACTACCAAAACAATACAAAATAGTAACTTTTGCCCTAGCCATAGTCTAGGCTGAGGATTTATTAATTTGATTGAAATGGCGTTTGTTATGACAAGAAATACAAGGCAAAGCTTGCGCAGTGGGGTTTATCCCCCAGTCAAAAGCTTTAACGCTGTAGTTCGCCGTCAAAACAAGCGTCCTTCGGGTTAGGCAGGTGGATTCGGCAGGTTTTCACGGGCTAATCCATTGTTTCGACTTGCAAACCAAAAGGTTTACTAGAGCTTTCAATTTAGCTTATTCTTATGTTGTCAACAATTTCAAATTTGGCTTGTGGATTACCAACTTCGCGCCATACCATCCCAGTCAATGAACTTTCCAGTATCATCAAGTGTTACGGAACTAACCACTTTTAATATGCCAGCCGCACTGTCCTCTGGCGTAATATCAGCTTCTGGTCCTCCCATATCAGACTGAACCCAACCAGGGTGCATCGCAATGCAGGTAATACCATTTTCTTTTAGGTCCGTAGCTAACGCTTGTGTTACCTTGTTTAAAGCAGCCTTGCTGGCACGATAGGCAAGAATGTCTGAGCTAGAAAACTCCATTCGCCCCATCTTGGATGAGATGTTGATCAATCTGGGATTATTACCTTGCTTTAGCAAAGGTATGAAAACTTGTGCAATTTTGAGAGGCGACAGAACATTGGTTTCAAGCACTTTTGCAAACCCATCAAAATCCATATCGGAGGTTGTCTGTCTGTCACGATCAGGACCAAGAATACCTGCATTATTGACCAGCACATCAATCGGCGAGTGAAACGCATTGGCAACTTTTTCAATCGCCACGTGGTCGGTTACATCAAAATTCAGCACAGCCATTTTGGGTAGTTTTTGAGCCAGCTCACGTTGCGCATCGACCGAGCGAACAGACCCAATAACATTCCAGCCTTTATCTATCGCCTGCCGTGCCATTTCAAAGCCAATACCACGCCCTGCACCTGTAATTAATATCGTTATCATTGTTCCAAACTCCTGCGTAATT
>CALDZF010000040.1 GCA_937944165.1 uncultured Rhizobiaceae group bacterium
ACCAAGTGTGGATAGTTCATCAAAATTATCTGACGTCAGCCCTCGCAGTGGGAAGAGATCAAAGAATGAGCCGCCTGCAAAAACAATTATAAGGAAGATACCAAACAAAAACCCTGGAATAGCATAAGCAACAATAATCACGCCACTTGTCCAAATATCAAATCTACTACCATGACTAACCGCTTTTTTAATGCCAAGCGGAATGGAAATACCATAAGATAAAAACGTAATCCAAAGCCCTAGCGAAACCGATACGGGCATTTTTTCTGCAATTAAACCCAGGACATTTTTACTGGTGAAATAACTCTCACCAAATTCAAAACGAGCATAATCCCATACCATTTTGGCAAAGCGCTCATGAGCAGGTTTGTCAAAGCCAAATTGTTTTTCCAGCTTTTCAATAAATTCAGGATCAAGCCCCTGCGCGCCACGGTATTTGGAAGAAGCATCGCCGCCAACATCAAGTCCTTCAGCTGCCAAGCCACCATCACCACCTGATATACCATCTGTTGCACCAGAGGCTTGGCCTGACAATTCAGCAGCAATGCGCTCAATTGGACCACCAGGTGCAAATTGAATGATTGCAAATGAAATTGCCATGATGCCCAATATCGTGGGTATCATCAAAAGCAGTCTTCGCAGAATATATGCACCCATAAAGCGCCACTCTCCAGCTTAGCTTAACGAACCAAGGTGATTCGTTTAAAACATAAGTTTTACAAGCTTTGCCTAAGCCTTATATGAATTGCAAGCGTGACGGTATTTACTGCTTGAGTTCAGCTTCAATCTTCTCATCTATCCAGAAAGAAAGTGTGTCCACACCGCGGTAAGGCGGTTGGGGTTGCGGCACTTGAATTTGGCGCCATTTGGCAAACCAAACATCCGGATTATGCCATTGCGGCACCGCGTAATAGCGCCATTTTAAAATACGATCGAGCGCGTGGGTCAAAGCAACAAGCTCTTCACGACTTGGCGCAAGAATAATTTTTTCAACCAATTCATCAATCATTGGGTCTTTAATACCTGCATAATTACGGCTTCCCGGTCTATCTGCAGAGGAAGACGACCAATAATCACGCTGTTCATTCCCCGGTGACAAAGATTGCCCTGTGGCAAATGAAGCCATATCAAATTCAAAATTATCAGAACGCAACTTATACTGCGCCGTATCCAAAATGCGAAGCGAGGCATCAATGCCAATGCTATTTAAACTTTCGACAAATGAGTTTGTAAACCGTTCAGACTCAGGATTGCCACTGATAAATTCCAGAGTAAACGGCTTGCCTGATGCATCAAGCAATTTACGGTTTGTATCAAACTTGAAGCCAGCTTCTTTAAACAGCTTCAAAGCACGCCTTTGAATTTTACGCTTTGCACCAGGCTTGCTATAATCTGGCAGTGCATAGGCTTTGGTAAACAAATCCTCAGGAAGCTTGTCTTTGTAACCTTGCAAAATTTCCAATTCACGCCCCTCAGGAATACCGGAAGATTCTACACCACTTTCAAAATGGCTATCAGTGCGTTTAAATTTATCAAAGAAAAGGTTCTTGTTAATCGTCTCAAAGTCAAAGAGTAGAGTAATCGCTTCACGTACTCTTACGTCCTTGAATTTATCAAGCCGTGTGTTGAAAAAATACCCTGTAAACGATTGGCCAGAGTTTGTTGGAAATGTAATTTGCTCAACATCACCACGGCCTACGGCATCAAAATTATATTGATTGACCCAACGCTGAACCTGAGTATCAGGTTCAATACGATAATCTGAAATATTGCCTTTTTTAAAGGCTTCCCACATCGCGTTTTGATTTAGAAAATATGTATAGCGAATAGAGCCAAAGTTATAGCGCCCCTTGCGAACAGGAATATCCTTAGCCCAATAATCTTCTACCAATTCATATTCAATAAATTTACCCAGTTCATATTTGCCAATTTTATAAGGCCCTGAACCCAACGGCGGCTCAGTCGTTGGCTGAGTAATGTCGCGCTTCTTGCCTTGCGGGTCTGTTCCTTCCCACCAATGTTTTGGCAAGATTACAAGATCGCCGATAATATGTGGCAGTTCTCGATTACCCTTTTGGTCAAACTTGAAAGTAATTTCGCGCTCACCAGTTTTTTCTGCAACTTCAATATTCTTAAAATAATCACCCCATAAAGGATAATTCTCACGCAATACATCCAGCGACCAGATTACATCTTCTGGTGTAATTGGCTTGCCATCATGCCAGCGGGCTTTTTCGTGGATGCGATATACTGCCCAAGATGAATCATCAGCTTTGCGAAACTCTTTTGCAATCATGCCATAAGATGCACCTGCCTGATCCATGGATTGATCCATCATGCGGTCATACAAAAGCCCACCCCAAAAATTAAATTGAGCAGGTGCACGTCCACGCACAATAAATGGATTAAACGTATCATACCCTCCAAAAGCTGTTCGTTTTAACTGCCCACCTTTTGGAGCATCCGGATTTACATAATCATAATGCTTAAAATCAGAGCCATATTTAACTTCACCAATAAGCGCATCACCATGGTGCCATTTATTTTCGTCAGCCTGCACAAGCAAAACGCCTGCCAGAAGAAAAACAAAAGTGAAAATGTGAGTAGTAATAAAACGCAGTATCAAAGCATCATCCTCATGATTAATTCTCGTAATCTAAGGATAGTTGCACACACCACGAAAGCAAGCTTTTTAACTTCGCAAATTCGTGTACTCAAAACCAACAAACAAAAAAGCCAGACAAATTGCCTGGCTTTTGATTTAAGTTATGATCTTGCTTGCTTATTGAGCAGGCAATTCCGCAGGGCTTGCTGCTTGCCCACGAAGATAAGCAATTAGATTTGCACGGTCTTCAACCTTCTTTAAGCCGCCAAACCCCATTGATGTGCCTTTAACAATTTCTTTTGGCTTCCATAAAAACGCGTTTAGAGTTTCGTAATCCCAAGCATTGCCATCGGCAAAAGCTTTCATGGGACCTGAATATGAAAATCCGTCTACAACACCAACTTCGCGGTTAACAATATCATAAAGTGCAGGACCTACTTTATTTGCGCCACCATCTTCAACGGTATGACAACCAGAGCATTTTTTAAATACTTTCTCGCCTGCACCAATATCCGCACTTGCAAGCAATGGTAATACAGGATCAAACGCTGGGCCAGCAGGTTCAGCGTCGCCGCCTGTATCAGCTTCTGCAACCTCAATTGCATAGCCTTTTTGCTCAGGGTTATCTGCATGAAAAATT
>CALDZF010000041.1 GCA_937944165.1 uncultured Rhizobiaceae group bacterium
GTATCTTTATCAACGCCATAAGAAACTACGTTGAACCACTTACCTGACATATTAACAGGTGAACCATGTGTCAGGTGACCGCCTGAATTGAGGTCAAGCCCCATGAATGTATCACCTGGTTGTAGAAGTGCTAAGAAGACTGCCTGGTTCATCTGGCTACCAGAGTTTGGTTGAACATTTGCGAAACTACAACCGAAAAGCTCTTTTGCACGTTCAATTGCCAAAGTTTCAGCAATATCGACAAAATCACAACCGCCATAATAACGTTTGCCCGGATAACCTTCGGCATACTTATTGGTCATAATAGAGCCTTGCGCTTCCATGACGGCGCGCGAAACAATATTTTCCGATGCAATCAATTCAATTTCGTGACGCTGGCGACCCAACTCCTTTTGAATTGCAGCGTGAATTTCGGGATCCACTTCGCTAAGTGGTGAATTAAAAAAAGTTTCGAGACTAGCAGCCATGATTATCAATTCCTTCAATATAGATAAATATCAAGCCTCATCCCCCGATAAGATAAGACAACAGAATTGATATAACGCAGCTTGATAAAATGCCAAGCGTTATTTTGCGTAATAAAAAGGCATATTAACGCATCTTGAACGCTAATAAGCCTTGACGCTAACATGCTTTTTAAATTTCCAAATATTGGCGGATTTTATTTAATTCCAGTTACTGGAAGCAAGCTCTGCTGCACCATCACGGCTATAGATGTCATCACGGAACTGAACAACGCCTCTTTGTGTTGACCAAGCAGTAATGTAGTTCCAATAAACAGGAACAGCTGAAGCCAGCTTAACATCTGTACGATTGCCTGATTCAATTTCGCGCTCAATCTGGCGGCGATCCCAACCAGGAGTTTCTTTAGCGAGCCAAGTAATCAGATCGCGAACATTTTGCACACGTACACAACCAGAAGATTCAAAACGAAGAAGCCTTGAGAACAATGCCTGTTGCGGTGTGTCATGCATATAAACAGCATGCGGATTAGGGAAATTGATTTTCACAGAGCCCATTGCGTTAATCTTGCCTGGGTCTTGGCGGAATCTAAGATCAACAGCCTCGTCCGTACTCCAGTCAATTGTATCTGGTGAGATTTCTTCGTCAGAAGACCATGGGAAGATACGAATGTTGTTGCGTGTAAGATATGTAGGATCTTTACGCATTAGCGGAATAAGATCCTTACGAATAATAGATTTTGGTGAAGTCCAATATGGGTTCAGGTTTAATTCGTAAATCTTGGATGCAATGATTGGTGATTGACGATCTGTCTTGCCAACAATAGCGGTATGACGTGATTCAACTCTACCGTTATTAACAGCTTCAATTTGTGCAGCCGGAATATTGACCATTACATAACGATCACCCAAGTATCCTGAGAATGAACGCAGACGTACAAGATTTGTTTCCAATTGACCTAAACGAATGCTTGCAGGGATATTCATGGCTGCATAAGTGTATTTACCCATGATGCCATCATCAGGCAGCCCATGGCGTGCCTGAAAGCGTTTTACCGCACCGTCAACTTGACTGTCATAAACGTCTGATTTTCCTGAAATAGGATCAAGATCACCCGAAGCAACTAAGCGCTTACGCAAGATATTTACATTGCTGGATTGATTACCAAGACGTAGCTTTTGATTAGCAGGCACAATAGGCCAACCGCCGTTTGAAGCAATCTGGCGATACTCAGCAATAGCTTGTTGAATAAAACCAGGCGTACTTTCGGAAAATACTGGTGTCTTTGTAGAAGATAGTTTTGCGTCACCTTTACGTGCATCAAACTGGTCGCTCCAATTGTCACGTTGTGAGGATTTAATAATTGAAGAAATAGGATCATTTGCAAGTGCTGGTTGAGATATAAGACTTGCACCCGCTGCCATACCTGAAATAAATTCTCTACGTTTCATATTTTAAACCCTATAAATGCCAATTAAACATATTCATTTTCAAAGCCCTTTTTTAGGCTTATGATTTAGAACGTATTTTTACACTTTATACTGAATAATTCCTTACCATAAAATTTAAATTTACGTAAGGGTAGATAAAGATTGCTTCTATCCTATTATTTAGTGATTCACTGCTACCTGTTATTTATGTTGAAATCTAGACTAATCAAGCGGTTGTCACACCAAAAAACAAAAAAGGCCTGCCTTTCCGGCAAGCCTTAATCAACTTAATGTGAAATATGTAAAGTTCTGATTTTACAAACGGTATAGTATCTGATCAGTCCAAAAACGCTCAAGACGCTTCAAAGACTTGTTCATTGTAGCAAATTCACCACCCTTGATGCCACCAACTTGTTCAATTGATGCGATGTGGCGTGTGTATAGCTCATTTACAATGCCAGCAATTTCTTTACCCGCATCTGACAAGCTCACTCGCACTGAACGACGGTCAACGCGTGATTTTTGGTGATTAATATAACCCTGATCAACAAGCTTTTTCAGGTTATAAGAAACATTTGAACCAAGATAGTAACCACGTGAACGCAATTCGCCTGCTGTTAGTTCTGTATTACCAATGTTAAAAAGCAAAAGCGCTTGTACAGGATTAATATCGCTGCGACCCTGACGGTCAAATTCGTCTTTAATGACGTCCAAAAGACGACGGTGTAAACGCTCTACTAATGTTAAAGAATCTAGGTAAAGAGATTTAATATCCCCTTCGTAGGTAGGTTCAATCGCCTCGCCTACCATTTCTGGTATATTTGTCATGTGTTATGCCTCACTGTTTTTATTAAGGCAGGATTATTTTTCCCTGCTCTGGATACAGTTCTACGGCACTTGTATAAAATTCGAATTAAAACTTAGGATTAATTTCTGGTTACCAGAGATGTTTGTATTTTAAAGTAAATAAAACCTAAAACGACATTTCTATTATTTGCCCTTATAACTTACATTGCTAATGAAAGCTTAAACTCAGGATCTAAGCTAAGCTCAAACGCTTTGAAGTCAGAAAGCTTATCAATTTATAGAGCAGCCAGACAGCAATGCTGGAGATATGAAACAATACTAGCGTATTAGCGCTGCCGAAGAGATCTGGGTAAACTACATACATAAGCAGTTCTATCGCGGCGGTTAAAAACCAGATTACGATACCCCATCGAAAAAGCCCCCATAATCCAAGAGCTGCAATTGGATACATGACACTTAAAGTTGCAGCGGTTAGTTTCCAATGTAACGGCATTGTATCAAATCTGATTTCGGGATTAGAAAATCCAACGACACGCATCCAATATAAAACACTATAGCAAATGAATATAAGCGATAATATGCGCAAAAAGAGATTAACTAATCCTTCGAGGCTGAAAGTTGTTCCACTTTTTGAAGATTTTATACTCATAGTTTTCGCATCCAGTTTCAAGGCTCAGGACCTATTAATCATACTAAATTTAACTTTGCTGATTGCCAATCCCCCATCTGTATAGGTAAAACATGCCAGGGCTGCAATTAGGATAATATGTAACATGAAACGTACAGTGGATGAAATTACAGGCGGTCGTCGTATGAGGCGTAACCGCAGGTTTGAATGGAACCGCCGTTTAATACGTGAAAATACGCTCACCACCAACGACCTCATATGGCCAGTATTCCTATGCGAAGGTAAAGCTGTAAGTGAACCGCTTGGGACAATGCCTGGTGTTGAACGTCATTCTGTAGACATGGTTGGCAAACAGGCAAAACTAGCGCAAGACCTTGGCATTCCAGCAATCGCCATTTTTGCAAACGTCGCGCTTGATAAACGCGACCAAACGGGTTCAGAAGTTCTCAACAAAGATAATATTATTATACAAGCCACAAAAGCCATGAAAGATGCAGCACCCGATGTTGGCATTATTACGGATATTGCGCTTGATCTATTTACGGATCATGGACACGACGGCATTTTGCGTGATGGAATTATCGTAAACGATGAAACGGTCGAGGTTCTATGCAGTGCTGCAGTTCTACAGGCAGAGGCAGGAGCAGACATTGTATCGGCCTCAGAAATGATGGATGGACGCATGGGTGCAATTCGCGATGCCCTTAATGATGCAGGCCATACAGACATCGGAACCCTCGCCTATACTGCAAAATATGCCTCTGGCTATTATGGCCCTTATCGCGAGGCTGTGGGAACAGATGGTCTTTTGAAGGGTGACAAGCGTACATACTTCATGGATCCTGCAAATTCTGATGAAGCACTTTATGAAGCGCAACTGGATATTGCCGAAGGTTCCGACATGATTATGGTAAAACCTGGCATGCCATATCTTGATATTATCTATCGTTTAAAAACAGAATTTGGCATGCCAACGTTTGCTTATCAGGTATCGGGTGAATATTCGATGATTATGGCGGGTGTTGAAAAAGGCTTCGTGGAAGAACAACGCGTCATCATGGAAAGCCTTACCTGTTTCAAACGCGCAGGTGCAGATGGCATCTTGACTTATTTTGCACCACGTGTTGCTGAATGGCTGAATAACAACTAACTTAACTGTGAGATTTAACACATCCCCCTCACACCAATCATGTCATTAGTCTCCTAATTCCAGAGTTACTTTTTCTGGATAATGACACTTAGGAGAGCTTATAATGACCATGACTGTAAACCAAAAAACCGGAGCAACAGCTTGATCCTACCAGCATTGAATATTCACACACTTTTTACACTTTTAGTTTCTGGCGCATTTGGAATTTTGGCCTTTGACCTTTTCGGCCAAACGCTAAGCCCATTACTGAAAGATATCGTACCAACATTGGGTGCCAAGCTTGCACCTGTTGCTCTTGCCAATCAGTCGCTGGGCGCCATCACTGGACTTGGAGCCAAGTCTATAGCTCAAAACGGTATCGGCCATGGCTTGCACCTGCTGACAGGGCTTCTGGCCTACCCAATTGGATATATGTTTATCGCGCGTCCTATCTCGCAAAAAATTGCACCAATCGTTCCTTGGTGGGTCGTTGGTATTGTATATGGAATTCTGCTTTGGGTATTTGCCCTTTACGTTATGGCGCATTTGGTAGCAGGTAATCCTGCATTTCTTGGCTGGTCTGGCATTACATGGGTTGCCTTCTGGGGGCACATTGTTTTTGGTGTAGTTATCGCCGGGTTTGCTTGGTGGCGCCACGAGCGATAAACAAATAAGGATACTCAAAAGAAAAGGCGGGAATAATGATCCCGCCTTTTTTAATTTATAAATTATTCAAATATTATTCAGAAGCTAAACGAACTTCTTCATTTGGATAACCCATTGCGTCTTGATCAGAAAACGCACCATGGCAATCATGGCAAAACTTTTGAGAAACTTTTTGAGTGTCACCATTTGGTTTAATTACTGAATAAACCCAGTTACCATATTTTTCCGCTTCGCCACCTGCAGCAACTTTCTCCATAAAGAATAGCTGGCCTTTGGTTACTTGTTTCTTTTTATTAACGTTGAAAATTTCTTTCGCAAGAACTGAACCAACTGGCATTGGATTATTTTCGCGCTCATCACTGTATTTAATATACTCGCGGTAACCAATTTCATTTACTGTATAATTTACAAAACGATTGCCATGTACATCAGCTAGATAAGGTGCGGTAGCAGCCCTACCCCAATTTACATAATCTTTTGCCCAAGGATTTTCGTTTTTTGCATATCCTTCACGAAGCTCTTCTTTAATACATTCAAAGGCTTCATTAACCTGCTCTTGTGTTAATTCATCCTTTAACCCTGGTGCAGTACATGCGGCATATGCAGACCCTGAAATAAAAAATACTGCAGCGGTAATTGCTGACTTAGTAAAAAATTTACCCATAAATTGATTCTCCCAAGTTAGGTAATAAAACTAGAACAGTTAATAACACTAATATAACCCTTAATAGCAAGCTAAGAGGTATGCGTTTGTTATTACGTTTTCGTGAACGGAATTAAACTTTCGCTTCAAGGTTGGTAATAAAATTATAGATTTTTTATAAATTTGAGCTATCGTTGAAAAATCAGATTTCAAAAGCGACACAATATATGACACGCCATTCGCTAGACACGCCGCAATTTTATCTTACTGCACCCGCACCCTGCCCTTATCTGGAAGGCAGGCAGGAGCGAAAGGTATTTACACATCTTGTTGGTGAACGAGCAAAGCAAGTAAACGATATGCTAAGCCAAGGTGGTTTTAGGCGATCGCAAAACATAGCCTATCGTCCTGCTTGTGAAGGCTGCAAAGCTTGCATATCTGTTAGAGTAGTCGTTGATGAATTTGAAAACAAAAAAGCTTTCAAGCGTATTATCAATGCTAACAAAGACCTTATCGGTAATCCAATACCAGCAGCACCGAGCGCAGAACAATTCTCAGTATTTAGAAAATATTTGGATGACAGGCATTCTAATGGCGGAATGGCCGAAATGACTTCACTTGATTATGCCATGATGGTTGAAGACACCCATGTTAACACCATGATGATTGAATATCGCAAGCGAGGCCCTGATACAGCTATAACAGGTAAAGGCGAAGGGGATTTAATTGCTGTAGCTTTAACGGATGTTTTGGAAAATGGCTTATCCATGGTTTACAGCTTTTTTGATACCGATCCTCAATATAAAAGTCTTGGCTCATTCATGATATTGGATCACATTCGCATGGCACGCAAAAGAGGTTTGCCTTATGTTTATATGGGATATTGGGTAGATGGCTCACCTAAGATGGAATATAAAAAGCGATTTGGACCACAAGAGCACTTAACCTTAAATGGCTGGAAGCGAAAAGAATAAAAAATCTTTATTACCAGCAGTAGAACTGACAAAACCGCTTGAGAATTAACTCAATTCACGTCAAAAGCAATTCAAGTATTATAGGAAATTGCTTTGCAGCCACAAACACGCACAGGACTTGGTATTGCGCTTGCACTCATGGGCGGGCTTTTAATATCAATTGACATCCCCATCATCAGGTTATCTGAAAGTGACCCATGGCTTTATATGGTGATGCGCGGATTGGGGCTTACAGTTGTTTTAGGGGCTGCAATTAAGTTTGGAGGAAGTTTAACGCAAACACCATCAAACCCATTTAGTGACAGGCATTTTGTTGAGGTTGGTATTTTATACGGCCTTACCAGCATTTTGTTTACGCTCTCTGTCTTTACAACGTCCACTTCAAATCTTGTTTTCATATTGGCTTTTAATCCAATGATGGCCGCTATTTTTGCTTGGTGGCTAATCGACGAACGACCAAAGTTGATAACTTGGCTTGCTATTATTGTCACCATGATTGGCGTGATAATAATTGTCTCGGACGGCGTTGAAAGTGGCAACTGGATTGGTGATCTTACTTCACTTGCCACAGCTATTGTACTCGCGCTCTCACTGGTACGCACGCGACAAAGTGGTAAAGACCTTTCTTTAAGTGGCTGTCTTGGCGGAATGGTCTCAGCACTTTTTGCACTGCCAATGGCAATTGCCTATTCGCAAATGCCTGGCGCTCCCTTATGGATTGCGCTAAACGCCTTGATTCTGGTTCCATTATCCGGTTTTACACTTACACTGGCACCGCGCTATATTCCTGCACCACAAGTTGCCATATTCTTTTTGTTAGAAACCGTTCTTGCACCAATATGGGTATGGATAATATTTGCTGAGGTGCCGACAGACAGAACTCTACTTGGTGGTATCATTGTATTGCTTGCAATTGCAGGGCATAGTTTGTGGCAATTGTTACCTGATCGCAAACAACCGATAGATAATTTAACTTGAGAATATATATTTCCTCTGACATGATTTTTAAAAATTGAAAAAGCGAACCATATGCCTTTAAAAAAATTGGATGAATTGGATTTAAGCGTAGACCTTCATGGTACTGAAGGCCTTGATGTGAACTATGTGAGCCGCATTAGAAGTCAATATTTGTTTACACAACACCAAACCATTATAGCCCAAATGCAATTTGCAGATGCAAAGGCCGCAGCACTCATAGCGCTTATTGGATTTATAACTTTACGAGGGCCTATAAAAGTAGACCAGATCACAAGCTTTGGCTTTATAGGATATATTTTTCTAGCGAGCGCAGGATTGGCAGTTATATTTACATTGCTTTCCATATTTCCCCGTTATCCATCAAAAGCGAAACGGAATGCTTTAATTTTTAGCGACCGGTGGTCATGGCCAGCGCTTGCCAGCGATGATTTAAAACCAGAAGATTTTGCCCGCTATATGCAAACGGCAGAAGTATCTCAACTGTTTTATTCAATTGCTATCAGCAATAGTTATATTGCGGATATTCTACTCAACAAATACCGCCTTTTGCGAATTGGCTTTGGTTTTGGGCTTTGCGCAATGGCACTAATGGGTATTAAAATTTGGGGAATTTATTAAACCGCGAAATCTCAAATCTTATTGCGGTTTACACAATGCATATTCAGTAAGCAGTTCTTCTTTTGGCGTATTGATGTAAATACGGTTGGAAAGCGATATAATACTTTTCATTCTTCCACCAACAATCTGTTCACAATCAGCTTCTTCGCGGCCTGTGCTTAAACGACATAGTTTTATAGCTTCCAGATTTCTAGATGAAACCAAATCACTAAACTGAGTTGCCTCACGCGTTTTCTCAAGCTTTGAAGCAGCGGCAAGGCAACGGGCATCTGTTGCCATATTATCAAGCAACAGATCATAATCACGTTGGAAAATGTCAGAGCGTGTAAAACCTGCTTCAGCCAGATTATTAACCGTTACTGCCACACCTTCAGGCAATAAAAGCGCACGGGCAAAATCGGCTTTTCCCAGATCTATTTTATCATCTCGGATATAGTGACGCCCTCGATATGATAATACTTCTGCCAACCAATAATCGCCACGCGTATTTTCAATTTCCTTGAGGACAAACTCACCTTTAGTTTCCAGCTTAACAAGCAGCTTGGTACAATCTTCCACGCCTTGCTTATTGTCAAAATTACCAACGCAAGAGCGATAAGCAAAATCGTCTTTAAAATACAGTGCTGCTCCTTTATTTAGAAAAAAACCACCCACGCCCATCGCTACAATAATTTGTGGCGTTAAAAGACCAAATAATATTACTCTTGGAAAATTGGCAAATGCTGTAATATTTAACACTGCCAATACGACTATAGCAGCAATTACCAGTGGGTATATGAGACGAAACTCTTCAAATAATATATAGCCGATCGCCGCAGAACCAGTGACATAAATTGCACCTATAAAAAGTCCTGAGAGGAAACGAATAAAACTAATCATGTAATTAGATTAAAGCGCTAAAAAGATTCGCTCAATTAAAATAGAGTTTTTTGTTTAAATTAGTTTAGACGGTTAACATGCTGGCAAAAAAACCAGATACCATCACAAGAAAACCCAAAGTTGCAACACCGCCTAACAGCCAACGCGCGTCATTGATGCTATTGTCCATAAGGCTATCATCCATTTTGTTTCCCACGTTTGATTTTTCATTAGATGACATAGTTTTTTCCCACTTTTATAAGTTAACATTTGGTTAACACGAAACTGAATCTTACTTAGCGTAAGAAATAGTTAATTAAAAGGGGTATTTTAAAAAAATTTCAAAAAACAGTTAAAAAAATCACTTACCCACAAATAATACGAATTATAATTCATATCTGAGTTTTTGCTTGTTAATTTGCCCAATTTATTTCTTTGAAAGGCAATTTAAATTTATACACTAAATTTGCCATTCTTCGGAAAGCCTTTTGGCGCAACACGTCCGGCTTGTGCACGCTCACCCACATATTCTGCGAGTTCTTCAAGGCTACGATTGTGTGTTCGAGCAGCAGAATCTTCCCACGTTAGACCATCGGCTTTGTTAAAGACACGCACATCCTTGATACCACCGTCCTTATATTTTTGAAGACGAACGCCCTTGCCTCTACTCATTTCAGGAATTGTATCAATTGCAAAAATCAGCAATTTGCGATTATCCCCAACAACGGCAAGACTATCCCCAGTGGCCGGGACACAAAGTGCCGCCTCATCTGGCACCTTAACATTCAATACCTGCTTACCTTTGCGCGTATTGGCAATCACATCCGGTTCAGAAACAACAAAGCCATTACCAGCTTTTGAAGCTATAAGAAGCTTGCGAGCGGTATCGTGTTTGAAGGCGGCGATTATGTCCGTGTCATTGTCCATCTCGACCATCACACGCACTGGTTCACCATGGCCCCTACCGCCTGGCAATTTATCGGCGCCGAGGGTGAAGAACTTGCCACCCGTAGTAAACAGAATAACCTTGTCAGTCGTCTCTGCATGGAAACAGGTGAGAAGCTTATCACCTTCCTTAAAGGCCAAGGTGGAGAAGTCCGCGACATGGCCTTTCATCGCGCGTATCCAACCCTTTTGGGAAAGCACGACTGTTACCGGCTCTTTCTCAATCATGGCTTCTTGAATGGCATCAAGGTCATGCTCTGGTGCCACGCCAAATTGCGTGCGTCTTGCACCTAACTCAGTGTCTTTGCCGAATTTCTTTTTAACTTCGCTAATATCATGCTTGAGCACATTCCATTGCTGACCTTCGGAGTCCAGTAGTGCTTCTATTTGTGCTTTTTCAGCAGAGAGCTTGTCATGTTCTGTTCTGATTTCAAACTCTTCAAGCTTTGCCAAAGAGCGCAGACGCATGTTGAGAATGGATTCTGCCTGCAGGTCTGTCAGGTTAAAAGTTTCAATCAATGACTTCTTGGGCTCATCTTCAAAACGAACAATTCGAATAACTTCATCAATATTGAGATAGGCGATTAAAAGACCACCCAAAATCTCAAGCCTACGATCAATCTGCGCAAGACGATGTTTTGAACGTCGCACCAAAACTTCACGGCGATGTTCCAGCCATTCACGCAAGACTTCACGCAAGGACATAACCTTAGGCACCTTGCCTTGTGAAAGCACATTCATATTAAGCGAGATACGGCTTTCAAGCTCTGTCAGCTTGAACATGGATTCCATCAGGATTTCAGGATCAACCGCACGCGATTTTGGCTCAATCACAATACGAATATCTTCGGCTGACTCGTCCCTGACATCACCAAGCAGCGGCAGTTTACGATTTAAAAGAAGTTCTGCGATTTTTTCGATCAGGCGGGATTTTTGAACCTGATATGGAATTTCCGTAATGATGATCTGATAACCACCACGACCCAAATCCTCTTTTTCCCATTTAGCGCGAACCCTGAAACCACCGCGACCTGTTTTATAAGCTTCGATGATGCTTTCGCGGTCATCTACAATCACACCGCCTGTTGGAAAGTCTGGTCCCTGAACATATTCAACCAGCTTCTCAATGCCCGCATTTGGAAACTTGATGAGATGAATTGCAGCATCACAAAGTTCGCTCGCATTATGTGGCGGTATGTTTGTTGCCATGCCCACCGCGATACCAGCAGAACCATTTGCCAAAAGATTGGGAAATGCACCTGGTAGTACAATAGGCTCTTTGTCTTCTTCATTATAAGTCAGGCGAAAATCAACTGCATCTTCGTCGATGCCTTCAAGCAGGTAACTTGCAACTTCAGTCATACGCGCTTCTGTATAACGATAGGCGGCAGCGTTGTCGCCATCGACATTGCCGAAGTTACCTTGCCCATCTATTAGCGGATAGCGTTGTGCAAAGTCCTGCGCCAATCGCACCAATGCATCGTAAACTGCTTGATCGCCATGAGGGTGGAACTTACCGATAACATCACCCACAATGCGTGCACATTTTTTAAAGCCTGTATTTGGGTCAAGCTTGAGAATGCGCATGGCATGCAAAATGCGACGATGCACAGGCTTAAGGCCATCGCGTACATCTGGAAGCGCGCGCCCCATAATGGTTGAAAGCGCATATGCTAAGTAGCGTTCTTCAAGTGCTGATTTCAGATCAACACTTTCGATGTCATTGCCATCGTCATCGCCAGGTGGAATCAGGTCTTTTCCCATTTCTATGGGTTAGCGAAACTGTTGATTCGTGGCAAGGCTTTTGGTGTTTATCACCAACCTCCGCCGCCACCACCGCCGCCACCTCCACCAGAGAAACCACCGCTACCAGAAAACCCTGATGAAGAAGATTTGGGAACAGGCATGGCATCTGCAAACCCGCTTTGCATAGAGTTTGTAAAACCATCCATTGAATTGGATAAATCATCGCTTCTAAAATTGCGACCTCTATACCAGTTTGGACTATAGCTTGCCGCAACAGCACCTGCGGCTACTGCTGCGGCTAACCAGGTTTGAAAACTTTTTGACCAGGGTTTTTCCACACCCAGTGCTACTGCATAAGGCAGAAGCTTTTCATAATGTGCTATAGAGAAATCAGGTGCATCTTTCATGTTCATGCGGTCTTTTTCGGCCAAGGTCAGATAGGTTTTCAACCCTTCAATCTCATCCATCTTCTGGCGCCCAAGCTGGGTCGGCGCACCTAGTAGAAAGAAGAACAAAACATTCAACACGATTACCGCTACAAGCATTATAATCACCCAAGGTGTGACCAACAAATTTAGTAAACTGCTTGCTGCAAAGCCAAGAGTAGAAGATACAAAGCTAAAGACAAAAAAGCCTATAATTATTAACTGGAAAGCATTACCAATCAGGTTCTTTCTGGACAGAAGGTTTTTACCAAAGTTAATAACAAAAACTGAAACAACAATGGTGGCTATTCCTCCAAAAAAGATAAACGCCAACGCATCTTTTGAGACATTCCCATAAGCAAAAGTAAATATTAGTGTTAAAAAAGAAAGAGCTACACCAATACCAACCCATAATAAGTTATGTTTATAAAATTTATTACGGTGCTCATTTTCTAACTTCGAGGAAAAATTTTTTTGCAGGTGTTTTATTGAAGTTCCATTACTTGCAGATACAATCAGCTCTTCATTAAGGGCTAATCTTATATGATTAAAGATAATCTTCTCGCCAGCAGGCAAATTAGCCTTTGTTTCTAATTCAGCATTGTCTGCTTTGATAGCTAATATATTGTTGTCATCATTGAGCGTGACAAGTTTTTTAACCGCAAGACTTAAAATAGCTGATGCAATTGCATCAAAGCCTTTGCCTGATAGTCCTTTTTTATCAATATAATTTACCAACGCAGGTGAGAGATCATTCGATACGTTCCAACGCGGTACAATCACACCCTTGCGTCTATCGCGTCCGATATACCACCATGTATAAAAATAGTAGAAAAGAATTAAAGCAAGACCAATCGCGGAAAAGACAATTCCTCCATTATCTTCCCACCACCATTTGGATAGTTGTGCTTCGCTAGGCGGATTAATGGCGCCTTTGTCTACCTTTGCTAAAACCGTCATGCCTTCACGCGGGTTTAGTGTTTTGGTATTGCGGTATTTAATGACACGCTTACCAGCAATCTTACCAATGGTTGCATCTTTTTCTTTTGAACCTTGACGACCTGTAAAAACATCCCAATCGGTTGCGGCAGTCCCTTCTGGTAAAACAATTTGTGCTAAAACCGTTTCAATCGGGAAATCCCAAAAGTTGCCTGTAGCGTTCCAGTAAATCTCATCGTGATCATCAAAGTACCGCATTTGGCGATCTGTTTCATAGGTAATGATATAAGTGTGTAGCCCTTTTGGCAGAAAGTAATCTTCTCGGCCTATATAAATTCTAATACCGTTTTTTCGGTTTTCTATGCGTGTCTTATCTAATTTATCATCACGTTTGACGGATATTAACTTAAACCCAACCTTACGTTTTACACCGTCAGCATCTTCATTATACAAAGGAAAATCGCGATATATTCCACGCCTGATTTTTCTGCTTTCGGCATTAACAACAATTGTTTCTGTAACTCTAAATGTTCCATCTTTTGCTACTTGCACCAAACTGTCAAAGCGCTTGATAACCTCCTTTGCAGAAACTGTTGAAAGCGTTGCAATGCAGAAAAACACTGCTCTTACAAAGCATAAGCACAGTGTCTTGAAAAAATGATTCATTAAATTATTTCCCAAAATCCACTTCTGGCACCGCACGATCTGTGTCATTTTCAATTTCAAAATAATCTGCTTGTTCAAACTTAAATGTATTGGCAACAAAGTTTGAAGGGAAGCTTTCAACCTGCACGTTTAACTCTCTTGCAGCACCATTATAATAGCGCCTTGCCATTTGAACTTCTGTTTCCATTTTATCAAGTGAGTTTTGAAGATCGCGGAAATTCTCATTTGCTTTTAAGTCGGGATAGGCTTCCGCAACTGCAAAGAGTTTACCAAGTGCCTGGCTCAACATTCCTTCTGCCACTGCCCTGCCCGCAACATCGCCAGCAGGAACCCCTTGAGCGCGTGAGCGCATTTCTGTGACTTCTGCCAGCGTATCTTTTTCGTGCGAAGCATAGCCCTTTACCGTTTCAAGCAGATTGGGAATAAGATCGGCTCGCCGCTTTAGCTGTACGTCAATGCCGCTCCAAGCTTCACGCATCATTTGACGCGCCTTGACCAAGCCATTGTATATCACAACCGCATAAGCTGCGATTGCCAATAAAATACCGATTGCAATATAATCCATCATCCCACTTCCATATCATTCAGGATGAAGAATAAGCAGAATATTGATTCGTAACAAGTTAGGTCTGAACCCAATTATGAGCTGGATTTTCTGTACACGATTAAACAGCTATAAGCGATTAGCTGGTTTCATGTTCTATCGATATGCGACCTTCAAGAACCGTTCAACCGCTCTTGTGACTTCTGCGCTGATTCCAATTCTACTGGCAATTGAGCCATGCGAATAACGACGTCCATCAAAGAGCGTTACTTTTGCGCCTTTGGCTTTTAAGTCTGCGCCAAAACCGTTTGCAAGTATTTTCCTGCGCTCGTAATTAGAGCCTGAATACATAATCATATGTGGCGGCAAGCCGCCTTTTGGACCACTTCTTACATAGGTTACAGGTGACCATTTAATCCAGTCTTTAGGATTATACCCAAAAGCTGCTGCATAAACGTGTGGTAGACTGCCCCTCATACCGCCATAGGCAACCATGTCATAAGCCTGAACATCATTGGATATAACGCCAGCAAGTTTGCCACCCAGACGCTTTGCAGCAATAAGTGCAACAAGGTGCGAACCTGCGGAATGCCCCATAATAACAATCTTGCGCCTATCGCCCCCATGTCTGGAAATATTATTTCTTACCCAATTGATGGACTTAACAATATCACGAACCTGACCATCGACATCGGTACGTGGCACGGGTCTATAGTCTACTGAGACAAGCATGTACCCGCGCTGGGTAGCGAATTTATCAAGATTATAAATCTTTTCGCGCGTACCTTTAATCCATCCCCCGCCATGCACATAAATCAAAACAGGTGCTTTTTTTCCTGGCTTAAAAAAACCTTGGGATTTAACCGTAATAGGTGCATGAATATCAATCTTTAAACCACCACCAACAGAAACACCTTTTGTGATAATACGCGTTGGCTTTTGTGGGGAAGATTGCGCATTGGCAATTTGAACAGCATTAATACTTACAAAGAAAATCATCAAAGCAAGTGTAAAAAAGCGATTAATCATTACAGTCAGCCCTTATGGAATCATTACATCTCAGCACCCAAGACATTTCATCGCGTAATAAAATGGCAATTTCAAGAAAATTCAAACAGGCTTTCTAAAATGTGAATGAAGAATATAAATGTTCTTTACCATAATTATTTGCATAATAGAGTTTAAAAGTTATCCTAGACTCAGAATTCAACGACAAATCAAATCTATTAAAGGCATATTTAATGACCAATAATAAAAAACTTTCTGCCATTATTTTCTCATCTTTGTTATTAACCTCAAGCCTTACAAGTCCAACACTGGCTTTGGATGCAACGACTTACCTAAAGCAGTTGGAAGCTCAGGCAAAAGCCAAGAATGGCAGTTTCACATATGATTTAGTTGATAAAAACGAAGACGGAAACGCAACCATAAAAGGCTTTTCGTATAGCGTGGAAGAGTACACTGTAAACGCTCAGGAAATTAGTTTTAGCAAAGCGGAAAAAATTGGAGTTAGTGGTTTCACGTTTGAAAACATGACAGGCAACAATATTGAATTCAAAGGTAAAGGCAAAAAAGGAGGCGATATTAATATCGCTATTGAAAATATCAAAGCAGATAATTTTTCAATACCGGATAAGGCTGATCGTACAACGGCAATATGGCCTGTTGACATAGGCAAAGCATTCATAGGCGGTATTTCAATTACCTCAACAAACTCCCAAGGCAAGGTTGTTGCCAATATGCCTGAAGTACAACTCACCGAACTTGTGCACAAAGGCAAGAAAAACTTTAATCTTGGTAGTTTCAAAACATCCGAAGTTGCAATGATAACAGACAGGGATAACAATAATTTCCAAATGACTTTTGGGGGTATCCACCTCGAAGAACTTGAGTATTTCGGATTATTCGGCCTTCAATTGGGCAGCTTCAAACTTGGCGCTCTAAAATTAGATGGTACGAGTAAAAAGAATGAAAAAATCAATGTTGATTTTGCTGGCCTGGATATTAAAAACCTCTACGCCCCTGACGCGCAAGATGAAAGCCGTCCTCTAATTCCTGAAGAAGACCTCGTCATGGAAGTTGGACAACTTCAATTTAACATCAATGGTAACAATGTTATGGGTTGGGAAAAGGGGTATGGCACGAATATTACTGACCCCGAAAAAGAGTTTGTAGAAGCTTCCGGTTCATTTGATGGAATATATGTCGATTTAACCAAGCTACCTGTAAAGCCTGCGCAGAAACAAAACCTTCAGGCTTTATTTGATTTAGGCTATGAAAAAATTACAATGAACCTGAGTGGCAAAGGGACGTGGGATACAAAGTCTGGCATTATCGACATGAGCCAATATAAGTTCGACTTTGAAGACATGGGGTCTTTTGATATGGCTCTTACTATTTCAGGCTACACACCAGAACTGGCACGTCAAATCAGCAAGATTTCCAATCAGGCTAATTTTGAAACTGACCCGCAGAAGAAACAAGCCCTTAGCTTGCAATTACTGGCTCAGATGGCAGCGCTAAGTTTCAACAAGCTACAGTTTAAGATAGAGGATGATTCACTAATCAATAAAGTCATCAATTATCAAGCCAAACAACTCAACCAAGAACCACAACAAGTTACAGGTATTGTTGGCCCAATGGCATCTATTGTTTTAGCGCCCTATAACATACCGCAATTTGCAGCAAGTTTAGGTGAAGCCCTATCAATTTTTCTGGAAGGCAATAAGTCTATTACCATTTTGGCAAACCCAGACACCCCTCTTGCAATGACAGAAATAATTGCACTTTCATCTGGCGCACGAGCTGGAACTGTTCAGCCTGCTGACTTAATTGAGCGCTTAAATCTAACGGTAAGTGCTGAATAAAACCAATAAAAGGCTCGGGAATTCCCGAGTCTTTTGAGTCACTTAGTAATCTTTATTGATTAATTGAATCAATCTTCTTTTTTAGGCATCAAGCGAATGCCAAGTTCTGTGAGTTGAGGTGCATCGACTGTGCCAGGCGCGCCCATGAGCAAGTCTTTTGCTTGCTGGTTCATTGGGAACATGGAAATCTCACGCAAGTTTTTTGCACCACACAAAAGCATTACTACACGATCAACACCTGCGGCCATACCACCGTGTGGCGGAGCGCCATATTGGAAAGCACGATAAAGACCGCCAAAGCGTTCTTCCACAGTTTCCTTGGAAAGACCTGCGCCTTCAAATGCCTTGACCATGGTTTCTGGCAAGTGGTTGCGAATACCGCCTGATGCGATTTCAAAGCCATTACAAACCAGATCATATTGATAAGCTTTGAGCGCCAATTTCTTCTCATCCGTGTCCGCAGCTTCCAGTGCTTCCATGCCTCCTTGCGGCATGGAGAAAGGGTTGTGCGCGAATTCAACTTTCTTGTTTTCTTCATCCCACTCATAAAACGGAAAATCGACAATCCAACAAAGTTCAAAACGGCTTTCATCAATCAAATTATTGTCTTCGGCAGCTTTCGTGCGGGCATTGCCAGCAAAGCTTGCAAATTTTGCAGGATCACCCGCTGCGAAGAATACTGCATCACCTAATTCAAGACCAAGCTGTAAGCGCAATGCTTCTGCGCGTTCTGGACCAATGTTTTTTGCAATCGGGCCAGCGGCTTCAAACACGCCTTCCAACTCACGCCAGAATATATACCCCATGCCCGGCTGGCCTTCGCCTTGCGCCCATGAGTTCATGCGATCACAGGCTTTGCGGCTACCAGCGCCTTTTACTGGAATAGCCCAGACCTGGTTTTTTGCGTCTGCATCCAAAATACCAGCAAACACTTTAAAACCTGAGCCACGGAAGTGCTCGGATACATCCTGCATTTCAATCGGGTTACGAAGGTCAGGCTTGTCAGAACCATATTTGCGCATCGCTTCATCATGTGGAATGCGACGGAAGGTTTGTGTAACCGGTTTGCCTTCAGCAAAATCAGCAAAGACACCGCGCATGACAGGTTCCATCGTTTGCAAAATGTCTTCCTGCTCAACGAAACTCATTTCAAGGTCGAGCTGGTAGAACTCACCAGGTAAACGATCCGCACGCGGATCTTCATCGCGGAAACAAGGTGCGATTTGGAAATATGTGTCGAAGCCCGACATCATGATCAATTGCTTATATTGTTGAGGCGCTTGCGGCAGAGCATAAAATTCGCCGTTATGAATACGGCTCGGCACCAGGAAGTCACGCGCACCTTCTGGTGAAGAAGCTGTTAAAATTGGTGTCGAAAATTCATTGAAGCCAGCACCTGACATACGTTCACGCATCTTCGCAATAATCTGCGCGCGTAGCATAATGTTTTTGTGCAAAGTCTCACGGCGCAAATCAAGAAAGCGATAAGTCAGACGAATGTCTTCTGGGTAATCAGGCTCGTCAAACACTGGTAACGGCAATTCGTTGGCTTTTGACAGGATTTCGATGTCGCGAGCAAAAACCTCAATCTCGCCAGTTGGCAATTTAGGATTTACTGCCTCAGGATCACGCGCCTTTACTTCACCATCAATACGAATAACCCATTCACCACGCACCATTTCCGCTATACTGAAAGCAGCAGAATCAGGATCGGCAACAACCTGCGTCATCCCATAATGATCGCGTAAGTCGATGAACAAGACACCGCCATGGTCACGCACACGGTGTACCCAGCCTGAAAGGCGGATAGTATTGCCAACATCTGATTTACGTAGGCCTTCACACGTATGGCTGCGGTAACGTTCGCTTAATGTAGTCATGGTTTTTCCTGAATTTTCATGCGTTCAATCGAGTCGCGTCAGACTTAGTTTATATTTGTCGCGACAAACACATTTAAGGGGCGGTTTGTCAAGGTTTTGCACAAGGAAAGCCTTTTCAATCTTCAATAAAATTTCCAGCAGACAAGCCGCCTTACTTTCGCTATAAAGACGCGATGAAAATAATTACAGATACAAAATCCCTTACCCAAGCTTGTCAGCAATGCGCAGAGCATTCTTTTTGCACCGTTGATACGGAGTTTTTAAGAGAATCTACTTTCTGGCCAATTCTTTGTCTAATACAAATGGCATGCGCTGATGATGAATGGATAATTGATGTCCAGGCTGATGGAATTAATTTAACGCCATTCTTTGATCTGATGGCAAATAAAAAAGTTGTAAAAGTATTCCATGCTGCACGTCAGGATGTGGAAATTATTTACAATCTTGCCGAACTAATTCCAACGCCAATTTTTGACACTCAGGTCGCTGCCATGGTTTGCGGGTATGGCGATAGTATCTCATACGATCAATTGGTTTATAAAATTACAGGGACAAGTCTGGATAAATCATCGCGTTTTACAGATTGGTCCAAGCGTCCTTTATCCGAAAAACAACTAACCTATGCCCTTGCTGATGTAACCCATTTACGCGATGTTTACCGTTCGCTTAATGCAAATTTAAAAGAGCAAGAGCGCGCGCATTGGGTATCAGAAGAAATGGAGATACTGACCTCTCCTGAGACCTATGACATGCCGCCAGAAAATGCCTGGAAGCGTTTGAAAATGCGTGCCAGAAAACCTCGTGAACTGGCTGTTATGAAACACGTTGCGCAATGGCGTGAAGAAACTGCAAGAGCAAATAATGTACCGCGTGGCAGGGTTATGCGTGATGATGCAATATACGACGTCAGCTCGCGCCAACCTTCCAATATCAAACAATTGTCAGAACTAAGAGGATTATCAAGAGGCTTTGATAAAAACCGATATGGCAATAGTCTTTTAAAAGCGATTGCTAGTGCTAAAGCCATTCCAGATGATGAATTGGAAAAAATTCCACGTCCAAAACAGGCTCCTGAAGGGTGTGCGGCGGCGGCTGAGATGCTCAAGGTGTTATTAAAAGTGACTGTTGAAAAATATGGTGTCGCTGCAAAAATTATTGCAACGGTAGATGATCTGGAAAAGATTGCAGCTGATGACAATGCAGACGTTGCAGCGCTCAAAGGCTGGCGAAAAGAATTATTCGGCAATAAGGCATTGGATTTAAAAAATGGTCGTATCGCATTGGGCTACAAGAAAAGAGCAGTGCAGATTATTGATACGAGTAACTAGGCTCAGGACCTATTAATTGGATTGAAATGGCGTTTGTTATGACAAGAAATACAAGGAAAAGTTTGCAGAGTGGGGTTTATACCCCAGTCAAAAGCTTTAACGCTGTAGTTCGCCTTCATAACAATCGTTATTCGGGTCGGTTATGTGGATTGGGCAGGTTTTCACGGGCTAATGCGTTGTCTCAACTTGCAAACCAAGAGGTTTACTACGTCTCACGTCTATTATCCGCAAAAACTTGTCCCAACCATTTTAACCAAATTAATAAGTCCTGAGCCTAGTCTGCTTCTCCTATCATTGCCTGATTTGAATTTGGCGTTTGCGCCCATACAATAATCTTATCATTGTCTTTTTTGCCATGGATAGAAAACCT
>CALDZF010000042.1 GCA_937944165.1 uncultured Rhizobiaceae group bacterium
CGCTTATGATGTTTATAAATAATCGCGCCACCAATAATAGCACCCGCAATAAATGCACCAGTAGAGCGTTTGTGATGCTTATGCCGTGCATCAGCAGTGGAAATATTTGAAACCATGGAGACAGGAATAGCGATTGCAAACGCCATGATTGTGCTTAGAAAAATTTTTGTTAAAGCCATTATAGTATCCTTTCAATTAGGCTCATGGCCTGAAAGTATTTTTCAACGTAACATACATGACTGATTTTATCGAGTCTAAGTTCCGTGCTTATTTATGAAAAAAGCTGGCGTTTTGCAGCATCTGATCAAGATACTGCCAACGCTCTTGGGAAAATTCACCAAAGTTGTTTTGCAGTTGAGAAATAATCACCTCATTCAAAAGAAGAACGCTCAACAAAGACATGCGCCCATTTGGCAAGCTTACACTTAAACCTAATGTGTGTGTCGCAAGCTTGGCAATAGGCGACTGCATAATATCGGTTACAAGAATAACCTGAGTTCCAATACCAATAGCAGTATTTGCAATTGTCAAAAGCTGGTTTTCATAACGGCTAATATCATAGATGAATAAAATATCGCCTTTTTTCATATCAATCAGATTATATTGCCAATGAACATTTGAGCCATTTATTATATTACTGTTAGGCCTTAGCCCTTGCATATATCCATACAAATGATCTGCCAACGACCCTGTAACGCGCCCACCTACAATATAAATATTACGATCAAGATCACTAAGCAAATCACACATGGCATCAAACGAAGTGACATCAATTGAGTTGAGTGTCTCTCGCACATTTGCAAGAACCGAATCGGTTATTCTATTAAGCACATGGGTTTTATCTGTACTCGTCGATAACGGCTCTCCACCTAATATATTTCTGGAGAGTTTATCATCTAATTCCTGCTTTAAAGATTTTTGAAAATGAGCGTATCCTGAGAAACCAAGCTTATCAACAAGGCGCGTTATCGTTGGAGTTGAGACACAAGATTTTTCAGCAAGTACAGTAATATTATCCAACCCGGAAAGTGGATAGTTCTCAAGTAAAACATCAGCAACTTTACGTTCTGAATTTGTTAAATAATCACTAATTTCTTTGAGTTTATCTGAGGTTTTTATCATGCGCATAACTAAACTTTATACCAATTATAAATTGAGTCATCATAAATTATGTAAATAATTGTACATAAAAATAATAGTTGTAAATTATTATACATTCTGATACGCAAATATCCATAAAAATAAGCAAACGCTAGGGTCAATTGTTGCATATATCGGGGCGTATTTGATTTCTGTAATCAGAGATTAAATAAGCATAACAATTGATAAACCTGGCACTTAGCGGGAGCTTGATAATTCAAGCTCCCGTTTTTGGTTTAAACTGGCTCATTCCAATCAAGCGGATCAGCACGCATTTCAAGATGCAATGGCCCACGCGGATCCCAAGGGTGGGCTTCTGCAACTGCTTCATCCAATTCAACACCAAGCCCAGGTTCCTTGGAAGGAATGACATATCCTTCTTCCCATTCAATCGGCTTCTTCAAAAGCTCGCCGTGGAAACCGTCCCATTTCTTGATGGATTCAAGCACGAGAAAATTAGGACTACAAGCCGATAGTTGCGCATTAGCGGCACCCACTATGGGTCCGCAATAACAATGGGGCGCAATGTGCGCGTGATAAGTCTCAGCCATTGAGGCAATCTTTTTACCATCCAGTAGGCCACCAGAGCGCCCTAAATCCAATTGCAAAATCGAAGCCGCGCCTGATTTTAGTACGTTGGCAAATTCATAACGTGTGCAAAGACGCTCGCCCGTTGCAACAGGAATAGAAGTCTTGCCCGCAACAATGCCCATAGCATCAGGCATATCGGGTGGCACAGGTTCTTCAAACCATAGTGGGTCATAGGGTTCTATCGCCTTGGCAAGACGCACCGCACCTGATGGCGAAAACTGACCGTGCGTTCCAAATAAAATATCAGCCCGCGTTCCAATCTCTTCTCGCACCGCAGCACACATACGTGCGGATAAATCAATATCAACCAGTCGCGGCATATGCCCATCGTAAGCTGTATAAGGGCCAGCCGGATCAAACTTAACAGCCGTAAAACCTTCTTCTACCGCCTTAAGGGCTACTTCTGCCGCCATATCCGGATCGTTATAAACGGTTTTAGCCCCCTCCTCGCGATCTGCTGGATAAACGCTCTCATCATCTTCAGGATAAAGATAAGTGTAAGAACGTAAACGCTCATGCACCAAGCCGCCCATTAACTCGTAGACAGGCTCATCTGCTTCTTTACCAATGATGTCCCAACAGGCCATTTCCAAAGCTGACACGCAGCCCATCATGGTTGGGTCTGGCCTTTGCGTAAAACCCGATGAATAGCTACGTCGCCAAAACTTCTCGATATGATGCGGATTTTCGTTTTCAAGATACCGCTCAAAGCAATCTTCAATACAACGCACCATCACATCAGGACTGAACGTTGCTGCATAACATTCACCATAGCCAACCACACCTGAGTTAGTGGTAAGCTTCACGAAAATAAAATACCGCCCGCCCGTATGCGGCGGCGGGTTTCCTACAACAAATGTTTTAAGTTCTTTAACTTGCATTTTTATTCTCACAATAAATTCTCTTGAACTTACAATGAAGAAAGTCAAAACTCTGTCAAGCAACGAATGAAAGGTAGCCACATGTCTTTATCAAAAATAAAAGCCCTCACCTTTGATACTGGTGGTACAATTCTGGATTGGCACACAGGCTTTAAAACAGCGTTTGAAGCTGCCGGCAAAAAGCATGGCATGGATAAAGACTGGGCTGGCCTTGCAAACCAATTGCGCAAACGTGCCCTTATGTCTATGCTGCGCTTAGGCGAGCATGAACCACCCGCTTACACCTTTGATGGCGCGCATCGCTTCACACTGGAAGCACTTATCAAAGAAAATAATTTGCCGTTTGATGAAGAAGACATCCACGCAATTTCTTATACCGCAGCACATAATTTTACCTGCTGGCCAGATTTTCCAGCCGTCCTGCCAAAACTGCGCGAACAATATGCCGTCTGCTCTTTCACAATTTTAAGTTATCGCATCATCATGGATACAGCCCGCAAAAACGGATTGTCCTGGGATGCGGTCTTCTCCTGCGAAGGCATCGGCAAATATAAAATCCTGCCCGAAGCCTATGAGACCGTAGCCAAATATCTGCAGTTAGACCCATCGCAAATCTGCATGGTAGCCTGCCACAACTTCGACCTTGATGCAGCAAAAGCAGTAGGCTTTAAAACCGCCTTCGTAAGACGCCCCGATGAATGGGGCCACGAAAGCCCACCAGACCCAGAACCAAACCCAAAGCATGATGTGATAGTAGAAACATTTCCCGTGTTAGCAGAAACCTTGGGCGTGATGGTTTGAGTTAAGGTGAGTGTATTGAGTAATACTAATACCGAAAATGCAAATAATTTCGGTAATTCCACGGTAATTCCACGGTAATTCTAAACTAGAATTATATCCAATAGACAAGTGGGTAGCTAAAATTTACTATAGCTCTAGCTACCTTTAGTCTGTTTAACCAATCATTACATCATTTGAGTTAAGGATAAAATCATCTTCTGACAAATCAGCTACCGTCTGATTATGTACAAATACAACACTGCCATCATCCAAGTCCAGTCGAACACCGCTTGTACGGTCAGATGCCATCGATTGCAGGCTAGCAAAGTCAGCTATTTCAAACGCAGACAGATCAATAACATCAGTTCCCGTTTCAAAATCACGGATTTGGTCAAATCCACCACTTGTTTCAAAGATAAACACATCTGATGAACCATCACCACTGATGACACCAGACGAGCCACCCCATAATACGTCATTACCAGTACCACCAGTCAAAGTATCAGTTCCTTCATCACCGTAAAGGAAGTCGTTATCAGCGCCACCTACAATCGTATCATTTTCCGTACCGCCAAAGAGTACATCATTACCTGCACCACCATCAATTTCGTCATCAAGATTATTACCGCGCACAAGGTCATTACCATCTCCGCCAAACACAGTATCTGTGCCAAAGGAGCCATAGAGAAAATCATCTCCTGCTTCACCATAGGCCGTATCGCCACCGCGTCCGCCATTTATAGTGTCGTTTCCTTCGCCACCGTAAAGCGTATCAGCACCGGAGTTACCTTGAAGGACATCGTCGCCATCACCACCACGAAGGATGTCATCACCTCTGCCGCCTTCAATCTCATCACTACCAAGGCCACCGTCGATGGTGTCATTGCCACCAGCACCCATAATGAGATCATCACCACCAAGGCCATTGATGGTGTCAGCTCCATCGGTAACCATATCACCATCACCAGCGTCACCACTCATCAGGTCAATGATATCGGCAAATTCAGTGCCATTGACAATACCATCGCCCATCATTGCCATTTCGATTTCAGAAAGATCTACACT
>CALDZF010000043.1 GCA_937944165.1 uncultured Rhizobiaceae group bacterium
TCAAGTTAATGTCCAACATCGGCCACGATTACTGTCTGATAATGGCGCTTCATACATTGCAAGCGAATTAGCAGACTGGCTAGATGACAAGGGTATGGATCATATTCGTGGCGCTCCATATCATCCGCAGACACAAGGTAAAATCGAACGATGGCATCAAACCCTCAAGAACCGTATCCTCTTGGAAAATTACTTCCTTCCAGGCGATCTCAAGGGACAGATTGGAAAGTTCATCGATCATTACAACAACCATCGATATCCCTTTGCCCGGCAGGCAATTGCGTAGCAAATGTCGAGAGGAGTGAGAGCCTTCAAAACCTCACACCTGCTGATGTCTATTTTGGACGTGGGCAGACAATTTTAATGGAAAGAGAAAGGATTAAGCAAAACACAATCAAACAACGGCGCTTGCAATACCGCAATCAGGCCGCTTAATATAACATAACAGATGAGCCAAGCTCTTGTTTAATCTAAGCAGCAGTCTGTTCCAAATACCCTGATGACGGACACGTTGTTGAGTTATGATAGAAAACTTAAGAACTCTGTCACTAAATCCTTAAAAGATATTCTTTTAAGAGAAGGATTTATTGTAAACTGGAATATTAATGCAAAGCACCAACTACAATTGGTAGATAAGAAGATTTTTTCTGCTGAATATAATCACAAAAATAGATACCATTCACTCAAAGAGAAAAATCAACAATTTTTAAAAACTGATAGCCTTAAACATCTAAAAAACATCAAATGCAGTGATGGTGAAAATTATAAGATTAATCTATACGAACCTAAGCATAATCAAAGAATGTATGCCTTAATGAAAACTGCACTTACAGTGAATTTTCTAGATAATGATTGTTAATATATTCATTTGGCCATGAAACTGTACCTCCTAGATTGTTTCAAAGAATGTTGAGCTTATAGAAGTATTGTAGGTAATTTCTTCATCACTGCGATGATGTTGAATTGCAATTCCTGCATAACGACCTCCTTTAGCCCAGTTATGCAGGTTTAGGGCGGTCAATTATTTTCTTCCCTCTTTGAAAACGATTGACCGTTTTGGTGAGGGTTTTTCGCTTAAATCATATTATTTCTAATGTGAAACCATGAATGTAGAAAGCAAATGCATAAGGATATTACTTCCCCCGTATTCCTAAAGTATTGATTACTTTATGATTACTTTTTTTGGATAGTGTGTTTTATAAAGTTGCGTGTTTGTGTCAAACTATTGATAAATAATGATAATATGGTGGGCGATACTGGGATTGAACCAGTGACCCCTACAATGTCAATGTAGTGCTCTCCCGCTGAGCTAATCGCCCATTTGGCGTGGGGTTATTTCACGCTAAGTGGTTTTGTGCATACACCACAAAGAATGCATGTCGTCAATCGTCTTATTTTATTCAGTTGTAAAATTTATGCTGCTGCCAGCATTTTTTCTACTTCGTTTACTAAATCACGAAGATGAAAAGGTTTTGACAAGACTTTAGCGTCTTTTGGTGCGTCAGAATCCGGATTAAGCGCTACTGCTGCAAAACCAGTAATGAACATGACCTTCATATCCGGGTCAATCTCGGTTGCCCGGCGCGCAAGTTCAATTCCGTCCATTTCCGGCATGACTATATCTGTCAAAAGAAGTGTAAAAGGCTCTTCACGCAATCTGTTATAAGCGCTTGCACCATTATCAAATGCAATTACGTTATAGCCTGCGTTATCCAATGCTTTTTCTAAAAAGCGGCGCATGTCGTTGTCGTCTTCTGCAAGCAAAATTTTTGTCATGATAATTTTGAAGGCCCCATAGAATTTTTTTAATTTTTATCACTCCACACTATTTTAGTAAAGATGAGGTGAATAGTATGTATTTTTGTGTATGATTGTTGCATTAATTATACATTTAATTTCAAACTTTGGAAAATTTATGACGTTCGGCTTTGATGATCACTCTAACCCTGCTTTTGAGAGCTTTGAGCCTTGTGTGATTGAAACGCCTTTTGTTTTGAACTCGCCACATAGTGGTAGAGTTTATCCGCTATCCTTTTTACAACAATCACGGCTTGGCAATCTATCTGTGCGCAAATCAGAGGATTTTATGGTCGATTTATTAATTGAGGGTGGCGCTGGTTATGGCATACCGATGTTGAAGGCAAATTTTCCGCGTGCATTTTTGGATGTCAATCGGGAGCCTTATGAACTTGATCCCAATATGTTTGAGGGCAAATTGCCAAACTATATCAATGCGCGTTCGATCCGTGTTGCAAGTGGTCTTGGGACAATTGCAAAGATTGTTGCTGAAGGTGAAAAAATTTACAGTGATAAAATTCCCGTTGAAGATGGATTGTCTCGCGTTGAGAATATTTACCGCCCTTATCATGCCAAGCTGCGTCATCTCCTTGCCAAGAGCCATGTAACTTTGGGGTATTCTGTGCTGCTTGATTTTCATTCCATGCCATCAAATGGTGTTCAGATGAATTATTCCAGACGGCCAGATTTTATTTTAGGCGACAGGTTTGGAAGTTCTTGCGCACCAAGTATTATTCATACGGTCAAGAACCTGCTGCAACAAATGGGGTATAATGTCGAAATTAACAAACCCTATGCTGGCGGTTTTATTACAGAACATTATGGGCGACCGCAAAATGGACTTCATGCACTTCAAATAGAAATTAATCGCGCCTTATACATGGATGAAGTTAGAATGCTTGTGAATGAAAGATTTGATGAATTTGCAAATGATATGTCTGTTTTATTTAAACAACTAACAGGACTGCAATGGCATGACCTTAAAGGATCGCAACCCTTGGCGGCAGAATAATCGTGAATTTATCAAAGAAAGCGTTAGTTGATTTCTTGAATAAACTTTGTGATTTGGCGCAAGTTGAGACTTTAAGTCGTTTTCGCAAACCGATTGATATATCAAATAAATTAAGTGATGACTTTGATCCTGTTACACAGGCTGACAAGGCTGCTGAAACTGTCATTCGGGATTACATTACGTGTCACTTCAAGGATCATGGTATTTTAGGTGAAGAGTTTGGGTCTATAAACCCTGATGCAGAATATCTTTGGATTATCGACCCGATTGATGGAACCAAGGCTTTTATATCAGGTCTTCCGACATGGGGTACTTTAATAGGTCTTTATAAAGACGGTAAACCTTTTGCAGGGATTATGCATCAGCCTTTTACGGGTGAGCGCTATATATGTGATGGTGAGGGCTCGTTTCTGCTTCATGCAAGTAAAAGGCAAATATTAAAGACTTCAAAAACCGTAGCGATTAGTGATGCCATTTTGATGACAACTACGCCTGCGTTATTTTCTGAAGGTGAATACAGCAGGTATAAACAAGTTGAAACAGCGTGCAAATTACCACGTTACGGAACGGATTGTTATGCTTATTGCCTGCTTGCAAGTGGTCATATTGATTTGGTTGTTGAGGCTGGTCTTAATGCTTATGATATCGCAGCACTGATCCCGATAGTTGAAAAAGCTGGTGGGATATTTACCAATTGGCAAGGGGGTAATGCTTCTGAGGGTGGTCAGGTAGTTGCGGCCGCTAATGCTGATATTCATTCAGCAGCAATAGATTTACTTGGCAGTTAATCAGCGCTTTTTAGAGCCTGGAATAAACCCATCAAAGGCTGCTAATAATTGCTCGCGGTATATATCTTTTTCCTGGAGAAGTTCATGTTTTGCACCATCAATTGTGATGTTTTTTCCTGAGCGCAGTTTTTTACTGAAATATTCAGTCGTCCGGTTTGATACAACTTTATCATTGCCAGCACTCACCAATAGCGAGGGTATATTAATGTGTTTACAAAAATCAATATCATTGACTTCTTCCATGGTTCTACAAGCGGCATATACCCAAGCAGCTGTTGGGCCGCCAATTGCGAGGTCTTTAAATTCTCTTATGAATTTTTTATTCCTCTCAAAACGGGTTTCATCAGAGCTGTGAATATTACCTTCAAAGGCTTGGTTTTCACCTGCTGATTTGCCACCGGCCATATACATCTCTCCTAAGCCAAACATGCACAACGTACCCGCCAGTATTTTAACCAGTGGTGCAGCTATTGGTTGTTTGCCAAGGCCTAAAAAAGGTGCTGCCAAAACCATTCTTTGGATTTGGTTTGAAAGTTTTGGTGCTGCCAAAAGTGCAATTAATGAACCTGTGGAGTGCGCAAGAATATAATAAGGTGCCTTACAATCAGGCAGCGCGACCTCGTTCATGATTGTTTCAAGATCAATTACATATTCGTTGAAGTCATCGACATAACCGCGTCTGCGATTTTCCAATAATCTGCTTGAGCCACCTTGTCCACGCCAATCAAAACTTATGACATCAAACCCGCGTTTTAATATGTCTTCTGCAGTTTCGTAAGTACGTTCTATATATTCGGTGCGTCCGTGCAATAATAAAACAGTACCTAAAGATGGCGTTTTGTCAGTTTTCCATCTGGCATAACGAAGCTCTATGTTGTCTGGCGTTTTTATAATTTCTGATACAGCACCAAGCGGCATTAGATTATAGGACGGATTTTTAAGTAGCACTTTTTTGGCACCCAATTCTTGAATTCAATTCCTTCAATACCCAAATTATAGTCAGGACGCCAGATGGGTCCTGATAAATATGCCATTGCCCAGAATGGGAATGGTGAATTAATGGCAAAATAATGCCGATAAACGCTAACGTCGCTTTAAGGAGGACAATTTTATGCGTAATTTTGATTATTCACCCCTATACCGTTCAACAGTAGGTTTTGATCGCCTTTTTTCATTGCTGGACACCATTAACCAGCCAGAAAACACACCTGCTTATCCACCATATAATATAGAGCGCACCGGTGATGACAGCTACCGAATAAGCATGGCGGTTGCAGGATTTTCTGAAGATGAGCTTTCAATTGAAGCAAAACAGAATTTGCTGACCATAACTGCAGAGCGCAATGAAGAAGACGCAACCAATACTGAAGTTCTTTTCCAAGGCATTGCAGCACGGTCGTTTGAACGCAGGTTCCAATTGGCTGATCATGTTGAGGTTAAAAATGCCAGCCTTGAAAACGGATTGCTACATATAGATCTCATGCGTGAAATTCCTGAGGCAATGAAGCCAAAGAAGATTGCAATCGCAACAGCTCCAAAACAGATTGAAGACAAAAAAGTGAAGAAAGCTGCTTAGGCGTTAAGCACTTCTTACAAGATATGGGGGCATCTATTTAGGTGCCCTTTTTATTTTATGCGCTGATGATAGCTGCTAATTCATCTATGTGGTTTTGTTGTGTAATAAAACTGGCTACCAATCGATAGATTTGCTCATTTTTTGAAATTTCACCCTCTATACCTTTCGGTGTTGGAAAGGGATGAAACCGAGCGCCTTTATCTAACCAGGTTGCAGCTTTTGTCTTATCTGCAATAAAAAAAACCTGATTAGATTCGCTTGGCCAAGCAAGGCGTACCTGGTTTGAATTTTTAATCGTTTTTTCTAATTGTTCACCCATTAAATTTGAGTGTCTGGCTAGTTTTAACCAGAGTTCGTTTTCAAAATAACCTTCAAATTGAGCGCTTATAAAACGTGTTTTTGAAAACAAATGCCCAGAGCGTTTGCGGATAAATTGAAAATGAGAGTGTAAGTCTGGATTGAAAACAACCAGCGCTTCTGCACACCAACAGCCGTTTTTTGTAGCGCCAAAGGAAACCATATCAACGCCGCGTTTCCAAGTCATTTCAGCGGGTGTGCAATCCAGTTTGACAAGCCCATTTGCAAAACGTGCTCCGTCCATGTGAAGGGGGATACTGCTTTGTTTGGCTATATTTGAAATGGCCGTGATTTCTTCAAGACTATAAACAGTACCTGCTTCTGTTGATTGGGTAATAGTAACCATTGTAGCTTGGCCAAGATGATTAAACTCTGGCGGGTAATTGTTGATTGCTTTTAAAAGTTGATCGGGCTCAATTTTACCATTTCTACCACCCACTGGAGACAGCCTACCGCCGCCGGATAAGAACTCAGGGGCGCTGCCCTCATTTGCAAGGACGTGAGCCTCGTCATGGCATAAAACAATACCGCCAGGTTTCATGGTTGCAGCAATCGCAAGCGAATTTGCAGCAGTGCCAGTTCCCACAAAATAAACTAAACACTCCGTTTCAAAAATTTCATTAAAGCGTTTTTCAATCGATTTGTCTAAATCGCTATCGCCATATGCAACAGCCAATCCATTTGAATGTCGCATAAGTGCTTCAGAAATTTCAGGAGCAGTTCCAGCCCAATTATCACTGCCAAAAATCATGTTATTCTCCTAAGATACTCCAAACACATTATCTAAGAGATTTTCTAAAACAAGAAATAATGTAGCCCAGTCCCTATTTCTAGGAACTGGGCTTTTTAGCGGTCATTACACATCGCTACCAACATGCATAAAAACTATTTCTGGGGCAGAGAAATAGCATATTTATGTTAGCTTTGAATTCGTAAGTTCCCACCAAAACACAAAAAAGCGCACTTTCAACGGTATGTTGAAAGTGCGCCCCAAATTTTTCTTACCTTATGTAATACCAAATTTGATTTGTAAACTGCTAAAGTGTTATTTTACATGTTTTTTATATCTTGCGTAAAGATTAAAAGTTTGGCATTAATCAAGAAGGGTCAGTATTGCTGTCCTTTGTTGATTGAGCCATAATACTATAGTTTAAGATAGCGCGGCATAATGCTTACTTGAATGTAGAGCAAATAGCGTTAAACCTTAGGCATTCATTATAATCACAAAACCTGTTGCCTGATTTTCAGGCTGTATTCAGTTGGAGTAAAGCCGTGAAAAGCGATAGTCAAAACACTGCTAATAAGAAGCAAGTACACTCTAAAAGTTTAAATGGCATTCCACAAAAGATTGGTCTTTATGATCCTAAAAATGAAAAAGATGCCTGTGGATTAGGGTTTGTTGCCAATATGAAAGGCAATAAAAGCCATTCGATTATTCAAGACGGTCTGCAAATTCTCAAGAACCTTGAGCATCGCGGTGCTGTGGGTGCTGACCCGCTTATGGGCGATGGGGCGGGCATGTTAGTGCAAATCCCGCATGACTTTTATAAAGCGGTTTGTGATTTTGATCTGCCTGATGCAGGCCAATATGGCGTGGCGCAGGTTTTCATGCCGCGTGATGATAAACTGCGTGAACAAACTGAAATTATTGCTGCTAACGCTCTAGAAAATGAAGGCTTTAAAATCTTAGGCGTCAGGGAGTTGGAAGTTGATAATTCAGAGCTTTCACAAGACCCGGCTATCATGGCGACGGAGCCAATTCATAAACAATATTTTGTAACTTCTGAAAATGCTAATGATGAAGATGAATTTGAGCGCTCATTGTATGTAGCACGTAAAAGAATTTCCAATGATATTTTTGCAAACACCAATGCGCGGGATAGTGGTTTTTATATTGTATCTTTTTCTGCCCGCACAATCGTTTATAAAGGTATGTTCTTAGCCGATCAGTTGGGTCCTTACTACAATGACTTAAATGATGAACGCTTTAAGTCAGCTCTTGCATTGGTTCATCAGCGCTTTTCTACCAACACATTTCCCTCCTGGAAGCTTGCACATCCTTATCGTATGGTCGCGCACAATGGTGAAATTAATACATTGCGTGGAAATGTTAACTGGATGGCAGCACGTCAAGCCTCGGTTTCATCTCCTTTGTTCGGTGATGATATTTCAAAGCTCTGGCCAATTTCCTATGAAGGCCAGTCTGATACCGCTTGTTTTGATAATGCCTTGGAATTTTTAACCCAAGGTGGGTACTCTCTTTCTCATGCGGTCATGATGTTAATTCCGGAAGCTTGGGCTGGTAACCCATTAATGAGCGAAGAGCGCCATGCGTTTTATGAATATCATGCGGCATTGATGGAGCCATGGGATGGACCTGCAGCTGTTGCCTTTACGGATGGGCGCCAAATTGGTGCAACTCTTGATCGAAATGGCCTTCGTCCTGCCCGTTATATCGTGACAAAAGATGATCGTATTATCATGTCTTCTGAATCTGGTGTTTTGCCAATTGAAGAAAAAGACATCGTAACCAAATGGCGTTTACAGCCAGGGCGTATGCTTTTAATTGATTTGGAAAAAGGCAAGATTGTCTCTGATGAAGAAATCAAGAAAGAACTTGCTGAACAAAACCCATATCAAAAGTGGTTGGATAAAAGCCAAATTGTTTTGGAAGACCTACCTGTTCCTGCGCGTCCTAGCCCTGAAAGCCGTACACCATTGCTTGATCGTCAACAGGCTTTTGGATATACGCAGGAAGATACAAAACTCCTAATGGTACCCATGGCAACAACAGGTCAAGAGGCGATTGGCTCCATGGGTACAGATACGCCTATCTCAGCGCTTTCTGATAAACCGAAACTTCTTTACACTTATTTCAAGCAACTCTTTGCGCAGGTAACCAATCCACCGATTGATCCTATCCGTGAAGAGTCTGTGATGAGTCTTGTTTCCTTGATCGGCCCAAGGCCTAATTTATTTGACCTTGAGGGCCTGTCAGAGCAAAAGCGGTTGGAAGTTCGTCAGCCCATTTTGACCAATCATGATCTCGAAAAAATTCGCGAAATTGGTGATATTGGTGATAATCAATTTATGACGCAAACGCTTGATATTACCTATAGTGTTGATCGCGGTGCTGAGGCTATGGAAGCTGCCCTTGAAGCTTTGTGTGATCGTGCAGAAAAAGCAGTTGGCAATGGCTATAATATTATCATCCTATCTGACCGTCAGTTGAATGCGCAAAGACTTGCTATTCCCGCATTATTGGCAACGGCTGCAGTTCATCATCATCTTATACGTAAAGGCCTGCGCACATCTGTTGGATTGGTGCTTGAGTCTGGTGAGCCACGTGAAATTCATCATTTTTGTGTTTTGGCTGGATATGGTGCTGAAGCGATAAACCCCTATCTTGCATTTGAAACCCTAAGCGACATGCATGCAAATGGTGAACTGCCAGATGAAGTTGACGCGAAAGAGGTTGTTGAGCGTTATATCAAGGCAATTGATAAAGGCATTCTTAAAGTCATGTCCAAGATGGGCATCTCAACGTACCAGTCTTATTGTGGCGCGCAGATTTTTGATGCAGTAGGTCTGTCTTCGAACTTAATTGAGAAATATTTCTTTGGTACTTCTTCAAAAATTGAAGGGGTTGGACTTAATGAAATTGCGCTTGAAACCTTGAAACGTCATGAAGATGCATTTGGTAACGATCAAATATTAAGTAATTCGCTAGATATAGGTGGTGAATATGCTTACCGCATTCGTGGTGAAGCCCACTCCTGGAACCCTAATAACATTGCCAAGCTGCAACATGCGGTTCGTGGCCAGTCTGCTGCAAGCTATAAAGAGTTTGCTGATGATGTGAACCGCGTCTCTGAGCAACATGCAACCATTCGCGGTCTCTTTAATATTAAATCTGCAGAAGAATCAGGTCGTAAGCCTGTTGATATTTCGCAAGTTGAGCCAGCTTCAAAAATCGTAAAACGATTTTCTACAGGTGCCATGTCGTTTGGTTCTATTTCGCGTGAAGCGCATGCGACCTTGGCTGTTGCGATGAACCAAATGGGTGGTAAGTCGAATACAGGTGAGGGGGGTGAAGAACCTGATCGGTATTTACCGCTGCAAAATGGAGAGCCAAACCCCGAGCGTTCAGCCATCAAGCAAGTTGCTTCCGGCCGCTTCGGTGTGACAACGGAATATCTGGTCAATTCAGATATGATCCAGATTAAAGTAGCGCAAGGTGCAAAGCCTGGTGAAGGTGGCCAATTACCGGGCCACAAGGTTGATGCGGTAATTGCAAAGACGCGCCACTCGACACCTGGTGTTGGTTTAATCTCTCCTCCACCACACCATGACATTTATTCAATCGAAGACCTAGCTCAGCTGATTTATGATTTGAAAAACGTTAATGAGAAAGCTGATATTTCTGTAAAGCTTGTGGCTGAAACTGGCGTGGGTACAGTAGCAGCAGGCGTTGCAAAAGCACGTGCTGACCATATTACAGTTTCTGGTTATGATGGTGGTACAGGTGCTTCTCCGCTTACTTCCTTGAAGCATGCAGGTAGTCCATGGGAATTGGGTCTGGCTGAAACACAACAAACCTTGGTGCTTAACAAGCTGCGCTCTCGTATCAGATTACAAGTAGATGGTGGTTTGAAAACAGGGCGCGATGTTATTGTGGGCGCACTGTTGGGCGCTGATGAATTTGGATTTTCTACTGCGCCGCTTATCGCTGCTGGTTGTTTGATGATGCGCAAGTGTCATCTTAATACCTGCCCTGTTGGTATCGCAACGCAAGACCCTGTTTTGCGCAAACGCTTTAAGGGTACGCCCGAACATGTCATCAATTATTTCTTCTTTGTTGCAGAAGAAGTTCGCCAATTGATGGCTCAAATGGGCTTTACCAAGCTTGATGATATTATTGGTGAAAGCGAGTTGCTTGAAAAATCTGCAATGCTTGATCACTGGAAAGGTAAGGGGCTTGATTTCTCCAGTATATTCCACAAGGTTGAAGCTGGCAAAGAAGAAATTTATCAAACAAAACTTCAAAAACATCCAATTGATACAGTGCTTGATCGCAAGCTGATTGAAGAAGCAAAGCCAGCGCTGAATAATGGTACGCCTGTGATGATTGAAACATCCATTTCAAACGTTGACCGTTCAACAGGTGCAATGCTTTCTGGTGCTCTTGCAAGTAAATATGGCCATGAAGGACTGCCTGATGATACGATTGCCGTATCGCTAAAAGGTACAGCAGGACAAAGCTTTGCTGCTTTCCTTGCGAAAGGTATTTCTTTTGATTTGCAAGGCGATGGCAATGACTATGTGGGTAAAGGCTTGTCTGGGGGACGTATTGTTATCCGTCCATCAAAAGATTCAAAGTTAAAAGCAGAAAACTCCATCATCGTTGGTAATACGGTTCTTTATGGAGCAATTTCAGGTGAATGTTATTTCAACGGTGTCGCAGGTGAACGTTTTGCCGTTCGCAATTCTGGCGCAATTGCTGTTGTTGAAGGCGTTGGCGACCATGGTTGTGAGTATATGACAGGCGGTGTCGTTGTTGTGCTGGGTGGTACAGGGCGAAACTTTGCGGCTGGTATGTCTGGCGGTGTGGCTTATGTGATGGATCGCTCTGGCACATTTGAAAAGCGTTGTAATATGGCGATGGTCGAACTTGAACCTGTACCTGAAGAAGATGAATTGCTTGAAAAGCTTCATCACCACGGTGGTGATCTGGCACACAAGGGGCGTGTGGATATTACCTCTGACATGACACGCCATGACCAGGAGCGTTTGTTCCAATTGATTACAAATCATATGCATTATACAGGCTCAGCGCGCGCCAAGGAAATTCTGGATGATTGGGAAACTTATCGCTCTAAATTTGTAAAAGTTATGCCGGTTGAATACCGCCGCGCACTTAAAGAAATGGAAAACATGCGCCTTGGCAAAGTGGCTGCGGAGTAGGGAAGTATTATGGGTAAAGTTACAGGGTTTCTTGAAATAGATCGACAGGTACAAAAGTACCGTCCTGCGTCTGATCGGGTTCGCCATTTTGGTGAGTTCACAATACCGATGTCTGATGATGAAGTGACGAAACAAGCTGCACGTTGCATGGATTGCGGTATTCCTTATTGCCATGGAGATACAGGTTGTCCAGTTCATAATCAAATTCCTGATTGGAACGACCTGATTTATTCAGGTGATTGGGAGGCCGCTGTTGCTGATCTCCATTCAACCAATAACTTTCCTGAGTTTACAGGCCGTATTTGTCCTGCCCCTTGTGAAGAAGCTTGTACGCTTAATCTTGAAGATGAGCCTGTGGCGATTAAAACGGTTGAACAGGCCATTGCAGATAAAGCCTATTCGATGGGGTTAATCAAGCCACAAGTGCCGACAACAAGAACTGGCAAAAAGATTGCCATCATCGGGTCTGGTCCTGCTGGCATGGCGGCGGCTCAGCAACTTGTGCGTGTAGGGCATGAGGTTCATGTTTATGAGCGCGAAAGCAAGGCTGGTGGTTTGCTTCGTTATGGTATTCCTGATTTTAAAATGGAAAAGCACTATATCGACGTGCGTGTTGAGCAGATGGAAGCTGAGGGTGTTACGTTTCATTATGGTAAAAATGTTGGTGTTGATATTTCAGCCGATGTGATTAAACAAGCCCATGATGCGGTACTCATTACAGCTGGTTCTGAAACACCGCGTGCAGCTGGGATTCCAGGTGCTGATCTAGCTGGCGTTCATGATGCGATGCCATTTCTGGTTCAGCAAAATCGCCGTGTAGGGGGCGAGCCGATTGACAGTGCTGGCTGGTCTTCGGCTGAAGTTTGGGCTGCAGGTAAAAACATCATCGTTGTAGGCGGTGGTGATACAGCATCAGATTGCATTGGTACATCGTTTCGCCAAGGAGCTGTGAATGTAACTCAATTGGATATTCGTCCAGAGCCACCAGAGCGTGAAGACAAAATGATGGTGTGGCCTTATTGGGCTACCAAGATGCGCACATCGTCTTCTCAGGCAGAAGGTGCTAAGCGAGAGTTTCAGGCAGCCACATTGGAGTTTGTTGGCAAAAATGGCCAACTCACAGGCGTTCAATGTATTCGTGTAGATGAAAAGCGTCAGCCCATCCCTGGTTCAGAATTTATCATGAAAGCAGACCTTGCTTTTATCGCGATTGGCTTTGGCAGTCCCCTGACCGATACGTTTATCAAGGAATTATCCCCTGATCTTAAAACAAGTTCACGCGGTGATGTCTCCATTGATGCAGATGACAAGAACTATAAAACATCTGTTGATAGATTATATGCAGCGGGGGATTGCCGACGTGGGCAATCTTTGGTTGTGTGGGCTATTAGAGAAGGTCGTCAGGCCGCACGCTCAATAGATCTTGATTTGATGGGCGTAACTGACTTACCGCTTTAATTAACTGCTGCAGGTTGAGGCGATGGTGCGTTTGTTAAAGTAGGTAGAGGCGCAAATCTATTGCTTAAGTTGAGATTGTTTTTGGTCTTTTCGTCTTTAATTTCTTCTGGTTTAACAATTTCAAGTTCATTTGGTTTGCCCCAAATGGAATCAATGCGACCTATTTTTGGTAGTATGTTTTGACCCTTTTCGACCAACTTATAACTTACGCTATTTTCACCTTTGATAGATGCAGTGTTTTCCTCGCCACCTTCCAACGTCGAACCGCCATCAAGTGAAGGTGACCCCAGAGAAATAACATTCGTTTTTCCTGTTTTAATAGGGTTGTACTCTGGTGTATTGGGTTGAGCAGCGTTTAAGTTTATTGTTCCTAAGTTTGCAAATTCAAAGCCTTCGGCATTTCCTATAACACCAATTTTGCGCAATGCCTTATCAGCAAAGAATGCAAGTTTTGCTCTGCCTGAGCGTGTCATATTAATACCTTTTGAGCCACGCAGGCGGACAATTTGACCATTAATATCAGGACCAGCGCTTACAAATTTTCCTTCTTCATTTGTAAAGCCATCCCAAATGTCTACATATTCACCGCCGCCGGTTTCTTCGATTTTTGTTCGGTAGATTTCATTAAAAGCAAGATAATCAGCATTCATTTTTGCAGATCTCACTGGCGGCAAACCAACCCATACGAGAGGAATTTTATTCGATGCCGTAATCTTTGTAATAGATGATACGCGTTTATTATATTCTGCCAGCCATTCAGGCGAAAGTTTTGCAGGTTGACCTGGAAACTTCCAAAGCTTTTGGCGGTCATTCATACCAACAAGATTTACGACTGCTATAGGTTTAAATTCATCAATTAAAGCAGGCAGTGTATCTGGCCAGTTTATGACATCATCACGCACAATGCCTGAAGCTGGATCTGTTTTACTGACGATGACAACATTAGCATTTGAAGCGTAAAGTTTTTGTAATTCTTTAGCCATGCCGCCTGCAAGAAAGTCGCCTAATACTAAAACTTTTGCAGCATTTTCGTTTTTAACAGTTATAACCGCTGGCTTGGCTTTTTTTACAATTTTTCTCTTTGTTTTTCTCTTTTTTGAATTGCTTGCTGTATTACGTGCCTTTTTGGTTTTCTTTTTTGCTTTTCTAAGTGATCTTGTGGTTTTTTTCTTTTTCTTAGAATTGATTATCTTGACTTTTTTTTTCTCTTTTTTACGGCGTTTAAAAAGAGTATCAAATAACGATTTACGCTTTTTCTTTTCTTGAGCTTGTGCTGGTTCAACACTGACTACTGGCCCAAGTACGAAATTAAATACAGGAACACTTGGAATGATAATTCCAAGACATAATAGAACTACTAAAGATAATGTTAAACGACGCAGCATGTTAGTTTACTGGCAAGATTCATGCCAATCCTTTACTCAGTTACTTTTTGCCTACATTATAAAAGAGGCAGTTTTTAGCCGCCTCTTAGTTTAGACAAAACTTTCTTGGATGCATAGCCATCTTGTGCCAAACCAACGCTTTTTTGGTAACTTAAAATAGCCTTTTTGGAGCCACCGCCTATTTTACCGTCAATTTCGCCGTCATAAAAACCTTTTTGGAGAAGGCGGGCCTGTAATTCTTTGCTCTCTTCTTCGTTTAATCGTGTATATCCGCGCGGCCAATCTATTGCAAAATCGTCAAAACCAGCAATTTTATCTGCAAGGTGACCAACGGCCAATGCATATTTATCTGCGTTATTATAGCTTTTAAGAACAAAGAAGTTTTTAGTCATTAAGAAAGCTGGCCCATTTGCGCCTGCCAGTATTCTGACATTGGCTTTACGGTTTCTATCCGGAAATTGTTTGCCTTTTACGCGTTTAAAACCAAGTCTTTCCCATTCACCAAGTGTGCGGCTTGCAGTGCCAACTTGTGAAGTTTTAAACCCACGTGGCGCTTTGACTTCATAGCCCCAAGTTTGGCCTGAACGCCAGCCGTTCTTCTTTAGCAGATTGGCTGCTGATGCTAGGGCGTCTGGAACGGACTCCCAAATGTTGCGTTTGCCATCACCATCAATATCAACAGCCCAAGTTTGATAGCTCGTCGGGATGAATTGCGTATGCCCCATAGCGCCTGCCCATGAACCTCTAAGGCCTCTGGCAGAAACATCGCCATTTTGGACAATTTTCATTGCAGAAATAAGCTGACTTCTGGCAAATTTTCTGCGGCGCTTATCCTGATACGCGAGTGTGCCAAGTGAACGTGCAACGCTTCTCAACGCAGAATCGCGTTCAAGTGCAGCGCCATAAGATGTTTCCATTGACCAAATAGCCATTAGGATATTGCGGTCAACGCCGTAGCGTTTCTCAATTTTATCAAGCCAGGGTTTGTATTGAATTTTTAAAGCCTGGCCTTTTTCAATCGCAGATTTTGTTATGCGATTGTCCATATAATCCCAGACTTTGGATTTAAACTCTGGCTGAAAATTTGCTGACTTAATGACTTCAGGGTCAGGCGATGTGATACCTGCAAATACAGCATCATATGTACTTGTTCGAACGCCATTTTGCGTTGCAACACCTCTGAAATCTCTAATCCATTTTTTAAAACCTGCATCCGCGAGAGCAGGTGACACCATTAATCCAGCGCTGAAGGTAGCGCTTACCCCGATAGCAATGCTTGTTAGTTTAAGATTATGAAAAAGGCCGCATTTCATTTCTGTCATCCCTCTAGAATTAAACCGTTTGAATTAAAGCGCGTTCTGCGAATCAATTCCGTAACGGCATGATATACTTTGAAGACTCAGGAATAAATGGACAGTATTATGGCAATAGCATGAATTTTTCGAGAGAATGATTAATTTTCATTAACCAGTTTTTCTCAAGCCTGGGAGTTTTTTCTCCCATTGAAGTGCACTTGATATGATGGTTTCCAAATTGTCGTGTTTAGGTTTCCAGCCAAGGCGGCTCATAAGGCGATGTGCGTTTGCAGTCAGCGCTTCAATATCACCCGCACGGCGTTCTGTTTCTATGACTTTGAAATCCTTGCCTGAAACTTTTTTAACAGTATCAATAACCTCACGCACGGTATAACCCTGACTGTAGCCGCAATTAGCAGTAAATTTCTTTCCGCCATCCCGCAGATGATTGAGGGCTACATAGTGTGCATTTGCAAGATCGTTTACATGGATAAAATCTCGAATACAGGTACCATCTTTTGTTGCGTAATCATTGCCAAAAATTTTCATAGCATCGCGTGTCCCTGCAGCAGCTTCGCAGGCAACTTTAATTAAGTGTGTTGCCCCTTCCGTTGATTGGCCTGTTCGCCCTTTTACATCGCAACCAGCGACATTAAAATATCGCAAAATCACATAAGAAAAATCATGTGCATCTGCTGTGTCTCTTATCATCAGCTCTGTCATAAGTTTTGATGTGCCATAAGGTGACATGGGATTAAGTGAGGCATCTTCGGTGATTGGGCCTTCTTGTAACGGGTTGCCGTAAACGGCTGCTGTAGAAGAGAAAATAAACTTCTTAACGCCAGAATTCACTGCAGCTGCGATCAGATTGCGCGAGTTGCCTGTATTATTTTGATAATACATTAAAGGGTTTTCAATGGATTCTGGCACGACGACCGAGCCTGCAAAGTGAATAATTTCATCCACATTATCTTCTTTAATGACTGTTTCCATTGTGTTTTGGTCGCCAATGTTTGCATTTACAAACTTAACACCTTCTGGAATAGCCCATTTAAAACCTGTGGTCAGATTATCAACAATCAGAACTTCTTCATGATTGTCTAATAATTCCCAAACCATATGCGAACCAATATACCCAGCACCACCTGTTACTAAAACCGTCATACCTAAACCTTAATTGTTCGCCTACCTAAAAGTGTTATAAATGCTTTTGCTAAGGATACAAATAAACTAGACAATAGAATTTTACTAAATTGCTTCATCTTCTGTTAAGGAAGAAATTGGCATATACGTGTTTTATAATTTATTTTAGGGGTTCTCATGTCTGATAAAAAGCCAGTTCGAAAAGCTGTATTTCCTGTGGCGGGTTTGGGTACGCGATTTTTGCCTGCGACAAAAGCTGTGCCAAAGGAAATGCTTACAGTTTTGGATAAGCCTGTTATTCAATATGCGGTTGATGAAGCGCGCAAAGCCGGTATTGAGCATTTTATCTTTGTTACTGGGCGAAACAAGGCTGTTATTGAAGACCATTTTGACCTTGCTTACGAACTTCAAGATACGCTTGAAAAACGTGAGAAAAAAGAAGCAATTGAAACGCTGGCAAAATATCAACCACGCCCAGGTGAAACCAGCTTTACCCGCCAGCAAGCCCCGCTTGGTCTTGGCCATGCCGTATGGTGCGCACGCGAGTTGGTGGGTAATGAACCTTTTGC
>CALDZF010000044.1 GCA_937944165.1 uncultured Rhizobiaceae group bacterium
CTGGGACAATTTTATGATGATCGCCCCTGCCCGCGACAAATATTCCTGTCCCATGAAATCGCCCAACAAGACTTGTTTGAAGAAGCTTTCTCCACTCGCGCAGAGTTTAAAGTCCACATCAACGTTCCACAACGTGGTGAAAAGCGTGAACTAGTGGAGCATGTCGGCACCAATGCGCGTGAAGCCCTTGAGCGCAAATTGGCAGAGACCTCCACACAGGCGAAACTCATGAAAGGCGTACAAGAAGCCTTTGGCCTTGAGAAAACGCCAAACCGTATTGAGGTTTTTGATAACTCGCACATTCAAGGCACGAATGCTGTTGGTGGTATGATTGTTTCAGGCCCTGATGGCTTTGCCAAAAACCATTATCGCAAGTTCAACATCAAGTCAGAAGACCTTGTGCCGGGCGATGATTACGGCATGATGCGCGAAGTAATGCAGCGACGATTTTCACGGCTGGTAAAAGAGCACGGCATGCCAGAAGAGCAAAAAATTGAAGATGGAGAAATCGGAATTTGGCCTGATCTGCTTTTGATAGATGGTGGGTTGGGACAACTCAATATTGTCTATGAAACAATGAAGGAAATGGGACTGGAAAAATCCGTCACCATGGTTGGCATCGCAAAAGGGCCTGAACGCGATGCTGGGCTTGAGAAATTTTTCATCAAGGGCAAACCTTCTTTCATGCTGCCGGAGCGTGATCCGGTACTTTATTTTGTTCAACGACTGCGCGATGAAGCGCACCGATTTGCGATTGGTTCTCACCGTGTGAGGCGAAAAAAAGAGATGATTAAGAACCCGCTTGATGAAGTAGCAGGCGTGGGGCCAGGCCGCAAACGCGCACTTCTACACCGCTTTGGAACTGCCAAGGCAGTATCGCGTGCGGCACTATCGGATTTAAAATCAGTTGACGGCATTTCCGAACAAATGGCACAAGCTATCTATGATCATTTTCATTAAGAAGATTCGTGTTTCATGAACAAACCTGTAAAAGACAAACCGGCACTTCTTTACAGCATTCCCAATTTGCTGACTTATGCTCGTATTCTTGCGGTTCCCATGGTTGTGCTTTGTTTCTTCATCGAAGGTAAATTGCAATCATCTGATACGGCTCGTTGGTGGGCGTTGGGTATCTTTGTCATTGCAAGTCTGACTGATTTTCTCGATGGCTATCTGGCGCGAATCTGGCAGCAAACTTCAAACATTGGGCGCATGCTCGACCCGATTGCCGATAAGCTTCTCGTGTCTACCTGCCTTCTACTATTAGCTGCCGACACCGATGCAACCATTCGCGGTTGGTCTCTTTGGGCAGCTATCATTATTCTTTGCCGCGAGATTTTGGTTTCGGGCCTGCGTGAATATTTAGCGGAACTCAAAGTGAGTGTGCCTGTGACCCAATTGGCCAAATGGAAAACTACTGTTCAGATGTTCGCGATTGGTTTTTTACTTGCAGGTTCTGCAGGCGATAAGATTTTTGAATATACAACACAGACAGGCATCGTCTTGCTTTGGGGCGCTGCAATTCTTACACTCTATACAGGTTATGATTATTTCCGCGCTGGCCTGCGCCATATTATTGAGTGAATGATGACGATTAAGCTTGTATATTTCGCATGGTTAAGAGAACGCTTCGGCATGGGCGAAGAGCAAGTTGATTTGCCTGAAAGCGTAAAATCCATTTCTGATTTATTCGACTGGTTTGAAACCAGAGGCGAAGAGTTTGAAGCGGTCATGGAACATCGCAAGATTATTCAGGTGGCGATTGACCAGGAGCATGTGCAGGATTCAGGCACTCTGATTGGTGACGCAAAAGAAATTGCCATTTTCCCGCCGATGACAGGCGGCTAGGCTCATGTCCATTAAGCCAGACATACGCATTCAGGCAGAAGACTTCGACATTAAGGCCGAGATTGAAAAACTCACGCAAGGCAGAACAGACATCGGCGCAGTCGTCACTTTCTCAGGTCTTTGCAGAGGTGAAGGCGATACGCTTTCAGCGCTGGAACTGGAACATTACCCAGGCATGGCAGAAGCCGAGATCACACGCATTGCCGAACAAGCAATGAAACGCTTCGGCCTATTAGGCATGACAGCCATACATCGTTATGGCAAAATCAAACCAAGTGAAAACATCGTACTGGTCATAGCCACCTCCCCCCACCGCCAGGCAAGCTTCGACGGTGCAAATTTCCTGATGGATTTTCTAAAAACCCGCGCACCGTTTTGGAAGAAGAATCATTTGGTAGACGGAGATGATGGTGGCTGGGTTGATGCCAAAGATGCAGATGATAATGCGCTTGGGAAGTGGGAAAAGTGATAAAAAGAGGTGAGAAACCTTATACTCTCACCCCACATGCTTACATTTCTATCACTATTTTGCCAGTCGCCTTACCTGATACAAGATGCTGATAGGCATCTGTGACCTGATCAAATTTGAAACTCTTTTCATCAATGAGCGGCACAAGCGCACCTTCATCTACGATACGAGCCAGGTCTTTTAAAATGGAACCATGCTCTTCACGCTTATGATCATGCAGCATAGGGATCAACATAAAC
>CALDZF010000045.1 GCA_937944165.1 uncultured Rhizobiaceae group bacterium
AGGATGTCAAGTCCTGGTAAGGTTCTTCGCGTTGCTTCGAATTAAACCACATGCTCCGCTGCTTGTGCGGGTCCCCGTCAATTCCTTTGAGTTTCACTCTTGCGAGCGTACTCCCCAGGCGGAGTGCTTAATGCGTTAGCTGCGGCACCGAAGCCTGTCGGCTCCGACACCTAGCACTCATCGTTTACAGCGTGGACTACCAGGGTATCTAATCCTGTTTGCTCCCCACGCTTTCGTGCCTCAGCGTCAGTTACAGTCCAGTAAGTCGCCTTCGCCACTGGTGTTCCTCCTAATATCTACGCATTTCACCGCTACACTAGGAATTCCACTTACCTCTCCTGCACTCAAGCCAATAAGTTTCCAAGGCTTACTACGGTTAAGCCGTAGCCTTTCACCCCAGACTTTATTGGCCGCCTACGCACCCTTTACGCCCAGTGATTCCGGATAACGCTTGCCCCCTACGTATTACCGCGGCTGCTGGCACGTAGTTAGCCGGGGCTTCCTCCTAAGGTACCGTCATTTATTCTTCCCTTAGGACAGAGCTTTACGACCCGAAGGCCTTCATCGCTCACGCGGCGTTGCTGCATCAGGGTTTCCCCCATTGTGCAATATTCCCCACTGCTGCCTCCCGTAGGAGTCTGGACCGTGTCTCAGTTCCAGTGTGGCCGATCACCCTCTCAGGTCGGCTACTGATCGTCGCCTTGGTGAGCCATTACCTCACCAACTAGCTAATCAAACGCGGGCTCATCTAATACCGATAAATCTTTCCCCCGGAGGGCGTATAAGGTATTAGCAGTCATTTCTAACTGTTGTTCCTTAGTACTAGGTAGATTCCCACGCGTTACTCACCCGTCTGCCACTCTCTCCGAAGAGAGCGTTCGACTTGCATGTGTTAAGCCTGCCGCCAGCGTTCGTCCTGAGCCAGGATCAAACTCTCAAGTTTGATATTGAGATTTTTGATCGGCTTTAATAAATCAACAAAACCCTACAAGTAAGGCACTCAATGCTGATCTGGTCACGCATATATTTACATATATCTTTGTTGATCATGGGTATGACCAACGAATTGACGAGAACATTTTTTAAACACACCTAGAACAACCGAAGTTATTCTTGGTATTTGTAACATTCTCGAAAAACGTGTCCGCCGAAGTCTCTGTTCGATATCGAAGCTGCAAAGGATTACAGCTACGTATCCAGCAGGTATTCGCCAACCACGTTTCTCTTTCTTTAATTATTCAATTGTCAAAGAACTGAAACAACCGAAGCCGTTTCGATGGCTGAAAGACAATTCGTATGTCTTATCAATCAACCACTGAGATTAGCACTTAATGCGCTGTACTCTTTGGATAACTAGAGAGCGAAGTCATTTGCCGCTTGCGGCGCCGCGCCCTCGTTGTTTGGGTATATAGTCTGGGTATGAGCAAACTGTCAACGGAAAATTTGAAAAAAATGCATTTTTTTTAAAGTTTTTTTGATTAAGTTTTCCAAGCTAATTCCAAACCTCTTAATTAGCCTTGAAAACAGTCATTTTCGCCTATTTTGTGACATTTTTAAATTTTAACTTTAGCCCTTATCATCGTGCATAATCTGACTCAAAAGTTACAAGCTTTACATGATGGCTATAATAAAGGTAAAAACGCACAGTAAATTATGGGGTTTTGACATATTATTATGAATAATAATTCAAATACAGAAGCGCAATTCCTAGGCGAGCTACCAGCATTGTTGGTACATAAACATGCCAAGCGTCCAGAAAGACGCCAATTCAGCAAACGGTGGCTGGCAAGTTCAGTGCTTGTGGGCTTAAGTTCATTTTTTTTAATGGGCGGAGCATTATTTGCTGCCCTTGAAGGACGCCAGCAATTAACACTACCTGCACAAGCCTACATTAAGGTTGATTCACAAAACGACCCAAGTGATTTGGCTTTAAAGGGCAATCACCCCAGTTTATTCGCCAAACTCCAAAAGGCTGAACCATCAAATATAATTATGGCGTCTACATCAACACGCCAAGGTGAACAGCTTATTGTTAAAGCCAAACCTTTTATGACTATAAAAGCTGCCATAGCTACAGCACCTTTACCAACTGTTAAATATCCTGCCTTTAATGCTTTGAGTGTCTTTGCTGAATCAGGAAAATCTGAACCAATCATAACCAATGGCGATTTTATGTATGGCGCAGATGTTGAAAGTGAAGTTGCGTTAAACATTTCTGAATATCCATATGAAGAAGTCGGCGAAAAATTCAAACCCCTTCAAAACCCCAAAGCACTTACCCGTAAAGTAAAATCTTTCGCAGCCAATCCAAATATAATCGAAGCTAATATCTCTGAGATTACAGAAAATATTAAAAACCAGATTATAGAAAATGACGCCCTTACGACAAATACCGATGATGTGACAATTACTGCGGAAAATGTTTCTATTCTGGCTAAAGCTGATTATGACACCTATCAAGGTATTTGGTATCAAGACAGACTGATAGAAGTGCGTGCAGATGCTACAATTGCAGAAATTTTATCTGCTGAAGGCCTGGAAAGTACTGAAATTGAAGAAATAGTTCAAATATTAGCAAGTGATTTGGGCTCTGGCCGCCTTAATAAAGGGGACATACTCCAAGCATATTTTCAAAACGAAACATCTTCAACTGGCGAGAAATTAAAGACGCTTGCCAAAATAAGTCTATTTAGAGGTACTACGCACCTTATTAGCATTGCCAGACCGGACAATCCGGATAAAGACGGTTCTGGCCTTCAATTTGTATATGCATTTGAACCAGAAAGCCCGAAAGAGTTATTCAAGGAAACAAAAGAACAGCCTGTAATCGCAACTTCAAAGTTGCCATCTGTATATGACGGTATTTACAGATCAGCTTTAAGCGAAGGCCTAACACCTGAACTTGCAACTTCTTTGATTAAAATCATGGCTTTTGATGTTGATTTTAAAACCCGCATTTCACCGACTGATACATTGGAAGTTTTTCTCTCTCTTGAAGAAGGCAAGGAAACGCCGACAGAAAATTCAGAAATTCTTTATGCCGGATTAACACTGGGCAAAGTTAAGCGCCAATATTACCGCTTCAGTGATAGTAAGAGCGGCATCGCCGATTATTATGATGATACAGGTAAAAGTTCCAAGAAATTTTTACTGCGCAAGCCGGTTCCAAATGGAAAATTCAGATCAGCCTATGGCATGAGGCGCCATCCAATTTCACGTCGTTTAAAATTACACGGCGGTGTTGATTGGTCTGCACCGCGCGGCACCCCTATTATTGCTGCAGGTAATGGCGTTGTAGAAAAAGCCGGCTGGGGCAGCGGCTACGGAAAACAAACCATTATACGCCATGCAAATGGATATGAAACAAGCTACTCACACCAAACAGCTTACGCAAAAGGTATTCGTCCTGGTGCTAGAGTTAGACAAGGACAGGTCATTGGTTACGTTGGCTCAACAGGCTATTCAACCGGCCCGCATTTGCATTACGAAGTAAAAGTAAATGGCAACCGTGTTAACCCGATGCGTATTCGACTGCCCAAAGGCAAGGCACTTAAAGATGAAGCGCTTGCACAATTTTTGTCTGAAAAAGAGCGCATTGATCAACTGGTAAACAAGAATAACCCAGAAGAAATTGCCTTAAATTAAACCTCTATTTCTATTTTCAGCTCTTGGCGACGTTTTTTTGAAAGATTAAGCGCCGCTAATCTGTGAGATTCACGCAAGTAAATCTTTAAATCTTCCCTGCTTAAAGTCTCATCGCTGGTCATTTGAATCCACTTCATGCCGCGAGAAGCAAAATATGGCGCAGGACGCAAACCAGGCTGGTTTTTCATTATTTCATAACTTTGTGGAGAACATTTAAAGGTAACATATGGGTCTTCATTTTTTGACCAGCCGCCAATAGCAAAAACCTTTTCTCCAACTTTCCATACATGCGCTCCTCCACACTGGATAACCTTATTGGCAGCAGGCAGGGAAGAGCAAAACATGTTGTACTCTAAATAAGTTATCATATTACGCCCATCAAATTATTTACCCAATAAAAAGATACGCTAATATGCAGAGCAATCAAGCCGCAGATTTACTATTATCAGGCATCTGGTTGGGATTAGAGCCAATTGTAACGAGCTTGTTATTAACAGCTGAAACACTCACACTCATGCCATCAATAATTTCGCCAGAAAGGATCTTTTCTGCCAACAAATCCTGCAATTCAGACTGAATCACCCTCTTCAAGGGTCTTGCACCATAAGCAGGTTCGTAGCCACGTTCCGCAAGCCAATTAACCGCATCACTTTCAAGGTGAAGTTCAATTCGACGATCCGCAAGCAGGTTTCTTAAATGGCGTAATTGTATTTCAACAATGCCAGCCATGTCGCTTTTCTTTAAACGCTCAAACAATACAACTTCATCAATACGGTTCAAGAACTCAGGGCGGAAAGAAGCGCGAACCACTTCCATCACATTTTCACGTACCGATGAAACATTTTCATCATCTTCAAGGGCGACCAAAAATTCAGCACCCATATTCGACGTCATGACAATCATGGTATTGGAAAAATCTACAGTTCTCCCCTGCCCATCGGTTAAACGACCATCATCAAGCACTTGCAATAAAACATTGAAAACGTCTGGGTGCGCTTTTTCAATCTCATCAAATAAAACAACTTGGTAAGGTCTACGACGTACACTTTCTGTAAGCGCACCACCTTCATCATACCCCACATAACCAGGAGGGGCGCCAATAAGACGGGCAACAGAATGTTTTTCCATATATTCAGACATATCGATGCGAAGCATGGCGCTTTGATCGTCAAAAAGAAAATCAGCCAAAGCCTTTGTAAGTTCCGTTTTGCCTACACCTGTTGGCCCAAGGAACATAAACGAACCAATCGGACGCGACGGATCTTGCAAACCAGCGCGTGAGCGGCGAACCGCTTTTGATACGGCCTGCACAGCTTTTCCCTGTCCAACAACTTGTTTGGCAAGTTCATCTTCCATGCGTAAAAGCTTATCGCGTTCACCTTCCAGCATTTTATCTACTGGTATGCCTGTCCAGCGCGAGACAACCTGCGCGATATGATCAGGCGTTACGGTCTCTTCAACCATGGTCGCCACACTATCATCTTGTTCAGCTTCTTCTATTTCAGCAATTTTCTTTTCAAGTTCAGGAATAGTGCCATAAGAAAGTTCACCTGCTTTTGCCAAATCACCTGCACGTTGAGCTTGCTCAAGCTCATTGCGTGCATGATCCAAATGTTCTTTTAATGTTTGTGCTCCGGCAAGACGGTTCTTTTCTTTTTCCCAACGCGTTGTAAGAACATCAGCCTTTTCCTGAAGTTGAGCAAGTTCACTCTCAAGTATTTTCAAACGCTCTTTGGATGCTTTGTCGGTTTCTTTTAAAAGCGCTTCACGCTCAATCTTTAGCTGTATCAAGCGACGGTCAATTTCGTCCAGTTCTTCTGGCTTGGAATCCACCTGCATACGAATACGAGAAGCAGCTTCATCCATTAAATCAATTGCCTTATCTGGCAAAAACCGATCCGTGATATAACGATTTGAAAGATTGGCGGCTGAAACAAGTGCGGAATCGCTGATACGTATCCCATGATGGACTTCGTATTTCTCTTTTATACCACGCAAGATTGAAACTGTATCCGCAACATCGGGCTCACTCACAAAAACAGGCTGGAAACGACGCGCAAGTGCAGCATCTTTTTCAACATGCTTTCGATATTCAGCCAAAGTTGTGGCACCCACACAATGAAGTTCACCACGCGCAAGCGCTGGCTTTAAAAGATTAGACGCATCCATTGAACCTTCAGAAGCACCCGCCCCCACAAGAGTGTGCATCTCATCAATAAAGAGGATAATTTTACCAGCAGCAGATTGCACTTCGGAAAGCACTGCTTTCAAACGCTCTTCAAATTCGCCGCGATATTTTGCACCCGCAATCAATGCACCCATATCAAGAGACAAGAGTTGCTTATCTTTAAGCGACTCTGGTACGTCACCATTAATGATTCGCAGCGCCAAACCTTCAGCAATAGCGGTTTTACCCACACCAGGTTCGCCGATGAGAACCGGATTATTTTTCGTGCGTCTTGAAAGAACCTGAATCGAACGTCTAATTTCTTCATCGCGCCCAATAACCGGATCAAGCCTGCCTTCTTTTGCATCAGCGGTTAGATCACGCGCGTATTTTTTCAATGCATCATAGGCTGATTCTGCGCTGGCACTATCTGCTGTGCGGCCTTTGCGAATTTCTTCAATTGCTGCATTAAGTGGTTTTGGCTCAACATTACCAGCTTTAAGATGTTTTGCACTTGAAGACTTTGCATCCAAAGTCATTGCAAGCAACATCCGCTCAACGGAAACAAAACTATCGCCAGCTTTCGTGGCGGCTTTTTCGGCTTGATCGAAAAGTTTTGCAATATCGCCAGACAGATATAGCTGCCCACCACCACCAGAAACAGATGGCTGAGAAGCAAGAGTTTTTTCAACAGAAGCACGAATAGCTTTTAAATCACCACCAGCTTTTTCAATTAAGCCAGCACAAAGCCCTTCACTGTCATCCAGTAAAACCTTCAGCAAATGTTCGGGAATAAATTGTTGATGCCCTTGAGAAAGCGCACCAGTTTGTGCAGATTGGACAAACCCTTTCATCCGATCCGTATATTTTTCAATATCCATAATAAACTCCTATAGATTACTTGCCTGCTTGGCAGCACAAGAAATACAATTTTGAAATTTAGCACCCGCCAGGCAGCATGCTGTTATTCAGGATATGGGGATTGGTTTATTTGAATTAAAGAGGATACTTCAAAACGTAAAAAAGGGAGCAAAAGCTCCCCTTGAAATTACTATTAATAATTAAAGCTTCTAGCCTTCTTCAGTCGCCATACCACCTAATAGACCTTCAGGAAGCTTAGCTGCATCTTCAGAAATTACTTCAGCAGCTACAGTAGGTTCGTCTTGTTTTAGCGAAGGCTGCTCATTATCAGAAGCTTCGGCGACAACTGGTTTGCGAGGGCGTCTATTACGAGAGTTTTTACGTTCTTTAGGCGCGGCTTCCGTTTCTCGGTTGTCATCAGGGGTTTCAGCTTTGCCATTTGTCTTCGCCTCAACTTCAATTGCAGTATTTTCATCACTATTCGCAATTTCTATATTCTCATTATTACCGCCATCAGCTTCCTGCTCTGCTTGACGTTTTTCAGCCATTTCAGCAACGCGTGCATCTGATTGTTGTTGGGCAGCAGCAACAATACGATTGTAATGTTCAGCATGTTGCAAATAGTTTTCTGCAATAACGCGGTCACCATTCGACAAGCAATCACGCGCAAGCGTCGTGTATTTTTCTGCTATGTGTGCAGCATTGCCTCGAATTTTAACATCTGGGCCATTACTCTCAAAGTTACGGCTCATAGGGTTTTGAGGTTTACGTCCTCTACCACGTGATCTTGATTTTTGGTTTGATTGTCTCATAGACATCCTACTACTAACTTTTGATATTTTTAACGTTCGAATGTTAATACTTTGACATATTGGATTTTTTAAATCTTTTCCTGAAAGAAGTCATCAACATCGAAAATCCGTCCTGCCCTCTAGCAGTTTTCATATTTTATGAACGGGAATACGAATTTTATGCGTATTGCGCATATTCGACACAGTATGACTAGCTTTTTATTAGCCCTAAGCCAAGCCTTTTCTTTATATTAGGCTTAATTATCACTAACAATTGTGTTTTTTTCGCAAAATCAATCATTTAAAGAGGCACCCACAACCCTGTTTACCTGATTTAAGTCCTTAATTACCTCTAATTTTGAGAAACCTTCTGCTTTTGCAATGGCGATAACATCATTTTCTTGTCCAATGCCAATTTCAACCAAGACAGAACCATTCGGGTTTAAAAAACCTGCCACTTGCTTGAATATTAAGCGATAAAAATCCAATCCATCCTTACCACCATCCAAGGCGTGCATTGGATCGTGAAATTGAACTTCCTTTTGTAAATCTGATATATCGCTTTTTCGAATATAAGGCGGGTTTGAAATAACCAAATCAAACTTGCCTTTTAGTCCTTTAAACAAATCAGTTTCTACAAATTTAATTTTTTTATCAACATTATGCTTTACCGCATTCTTTTGAGCGGTTTTTACTGCATCTTTTGAAATATCCGTGGCAGTAATTTTTACATCCGGCAATTCGCTTGCAAGACTAACGGCAATTGCTCCAGAGCCTGTGCCAATTTCCAATACAGAAGTAGGTTTTGCTTTTAAGCCGCATTCAACCAGTATCTCAGTGTCAGGGCGCGGAATTAAAGTTTCATCTGATAATATAAATTGACGGCCATAAAACTCACGGTACCCAAGTATCCGGTGAACCGGTTCATGATTTAAACGACGCTCAACAAAGCCGTAAAAGGTTTCACAAATTTCACTTTGCAAAGCCTCTTTTGATTTGGATATCAATTCAACATTTGTATATCCACTGGCAGCCTGCAAAAGTAATTTTGCATCAAGTTCAGGCGTATCAAGCCCCGCCTTTGAAAATAACGGCGCTGCTTTTAATAATAGTTTTGAAACTGTCTCAGCTTTAGGCATCTTCTTCCATCGCCGCCAGCATATTAGCTTGATGGTCTGTTACCAATGCATCAATTACTTCATCAAGTCCCTCACCCATTATAAGCTTATCCAACTTATAAAGAGTCAGATTTATCCGATGATCTGTCATACGGCCTTGTGGGAAGTTATAAGTCCGAATGCGCTCGGAACGATCACCTGAACCAACTTGTCCTTTGCGGGAATCTGCACGCTCCTGATCAGCCTTTTGACGCTCCATATCATAAAGCTTTGCGCGTAAGGCTTTCATGGCAAAGGCGCGGTTTTGGTGTTGAGATTTTTCTGATGAGGTTACAACAACACCTGTTGGCAAGTGTGTAATGCGCACGGCACTATCGGTTGTATTAACGTGCTGACCACCAGCACCAGAAGCGCGCATGGTATCAATGCGTAAATCTTCATTTCTAATTTCAATATCGATATCTTCAGCTTCCGGCAGTACAGCAACTGTTGCGGCAGATGTATGTACGCGGCCACCGGATTCGGTATCAGGCACTCGCTGAACGCGGTGAGTACCAGATTCAAACTTCATCCGGGCAAAAACACCTCTGCCTGTTACGGAAGCAATAATCTCTTTGTAGCCGCCAACATCACCCACACTTTCAGAAAGAATTTCTACCTTCCATCCTTTTAACGCTGCGTGGCGCTCATACATACGGAATAAATCACCGCCAAAAAGAGCAGCTTCCGAACCACCAGTTCCTGCTCTAATCTCAACAATAGCACTTTTATCATCTGCGGCATCTTTTGGGATAAGAAGAAACTTCAACGCTTCTTCGCAATCACTCATTGTTTGCGTGGCTTCCTGTTTTTCAAGTTCAGCAAGTTCTTTCATTTCTGCGTCAGTGTCTGCATCTTCAAGCATTTCGAGCGCACCTTGAAGGTTTGATTGCGCTTCCATAAATTCACGAATTTTACCAACAACAGGTTCAAGTTCAGCATGTTCTGAAGCAAGCTTTACATATTGTTCAGGATCAGGACCTTCAAGCATTTCAGCTTCAATGGTTGCATGGCGTTGAAGCAATTGATCTAGTTTTTCCTGTACGAGCATAAATAGTTTGTCCTGCGAAGAATCGAAAAGAAAGTTTTGTAATCTTATACAAGGAATAACCTAATAGGGAATACCATGCTTGTCAGCATAATCCGTTAGCACTTCCATAATCGTTGTTTGTTCCGAAGTGCTTTCTATGGCAGGCAGCAAAACTTCACGCAGATTACTTACATCCAATGATCTTAGCATTGCCTTTACAGGGCCAATTGCTATCGGCGACATTGAGATGCTTTTATATCCAAGTCCTAATAGCGCCATTGCAGAAATTGGCCGCCCAGCAATTTCCCCACACAAAGTTAAAGGTGTTTGATATTCCTGCGCCTTATCAACAATGGTTTTTAATATCCGCAAGAAAGGCTTGTTCATTGCGTTATAGCGATTAGCAAGGTTAACATTGCCCCTATCAGCAGCCATGCAAAACTGGAATAAATCATTCGAGCCAACAGAAACAAAATCCACAGCCTGCATTAACTCATCTAACTGCCAAAGCAGGCTTGGAACCTCAAGCATTGCGCCCAGCTCGAACGAACGTGGCATTTCATTGCCAAATCGCGTTTGCAATTCCACTTCCTTTTTAATGAGGTCGCGAACTTGATTAATTTCCCAAACCTCTGTCACAAGCGGAACCATCAATCGAAGATTTCTGCCAGCAGAAGCTTTTAACAAAGCCCTTATTTGCGAGCGAAGAAGTGCAGGTCTGTCAAGCGAAAGACGAATGGCGCGCCACCCCATTGCAGGGTTTTCTTCTTGCAAGGTTTTAAGATAAGGCAAGACCTTGTCGCCACCGATATCAAGCGTTCTGAATGTAACGGGCTTTTCACCTGCTTCATCCAACACATGTCTGTAAAGTTCTTCTTGTTCACCAGGTCTTGGCAAAGTAGACGAAATCATAAACTGAAGTTCTGTTCTAAAAAGACCAACCCCTTCAGCATTACTTGCCTCAAGCTGTTTTAAATCCATAATCAAACCAGCGTTCATCAACAAGGTAATGTCTACATCATCTTTGGTTCTAGCAGGTTTGTTCCTTTGTGCTTCAAACTGCTTTTGGCGGCCTCTTCGAAATTTTAATTTCTCAACATAGGCGTTTTCCATATCCAATGGCGGGCGCAACATTACGCTCCCCTCATCACCATCAACAATGATTGGATTACCATGCTCCACATTGGACACAAATTCGGCAAGTTGGCCAACAACAGGAACACCAAGCGCCCGCGCAACTATAACGACATGAGAATTAGGTGCCGCTTCTTCCAGCACAAGACCACGCAATTGTTTGGTATTATAATCCAGTAATTCTGCAGCTCCCATATTACGTGCAACAATTATATGATCGCCTTCAACAATTGAAATGCTGGAACCATGCGCTTTACCAACAAGTTCGCGAAGTAATCTGTTGGCCAAATCATCAAAATCATGAAGGCGTTCACGTAAATAAGCATCAGACTGGCGCATCATACGTGCACGATTGTCATTTTGTACTTTTTCAACTGCCGCTTCAGCTGTTAAGCCGTTTATAATGGCTTCTTCCATACGACGGTTCCAGCCACGGTCATGGGCAAACATACGATAAGCTTCAAGCACATCGCGATGCTCACCTTCAGCAGCAACATTGCCACTTTGAAACATCACATCAATTGAGACCTGCACTTTAACCAAAGCTTGGCGCAAACGATCGATTTCATCCTCAGCCTTATCATTGAACAAATTAGTAACAATAACACGTGGCTCATGAAGCACCGCATATCCAAGTCCTATTCCATCAGAAAGGGAAATCCCTTCCATATTTAACGGTCTGCTTAAATCAAGTGTTATGCCTTTTGAGGATAATTGCTCCAATTCGCCAGTTGCGATTAACTCACCCAACACCATTGCAGTTGTTTCAAGTGCTTCAACTTCTGCATCCATGTAAATTCGGTTGGCTTTATTTTGTACAACCAAAACGCCCAATACGCGTCCTGCTCGCAAAATTGGCACGCCCAGAAAAGCATTATAGATTTCTTCACCTGTCTCAGGGAGATATTCAAATGCAGGATGTTTTTGCGCATTATTAAGATTGAGCGCACGTGCAGAAACTGCAATCGTACCAACAAGTCCTTGCCCAATCCTCAAAGAGGAAACATGAACAGCTCCCGGTTTCAAACCTTGTGAGGCATAAAGTTCCAAGATGCTATCTGCACGCAGTACATAAACAGAGCACACTTCTGCTGCCATGTTTCCAGCAATATCTGTAACAATCGTATCAAGTCTTTTTTGCGCTTCAAGCGGCTCTGCCATAACTTCGCGCAGACGACGAAGCAGAACGCTTGGGCCTTTGGGTTGAGAACTCATAATGCTTCCCAATTAAAGGGTACTAACCCCGGTTTCTATTTGTTAACTACTTAAAAAATAAATATGGCTATTGATTAAGCCCATAAACAGAATGCAACGTACGCACTGCAAGTTCGGTGTAATCTGCGTCTATTAGCAATGAGAATTTAATCTCTGAAGTTGTAATAGCACGAATATTAATGTTTTTATCAGCTAATGCCGAAAACGCAGTCGAAGCAACACCTGCATGACTACGCATACCTATACCAATTACAGAGATTTTTGCCAAGCCAGTATCGCTTTGGATCATTTCAAATGAAATATCATCGCGTTCATCTTCCAGCACTTTAACAGCCTTTTCAACGTCCCCTTCAGGAACGGTAAAGGTCATATCTGTTTTAGAGCCATCTTCTGAGACACTTTGAACAATCATATCAACATTAATATGGTTTTCAGCTAATGGGCCAAAAATTGAGGCCGAAATACCAGGTCTATCGGGCACGCGGCGCAAGGAAATCTGAGCTTCATCTTTTGTGTAGGCAATGCCTGTTACAACTTCTTTTTCCAAAATCTCATCCTCATCACAAATTAGCGTACCAACGGCCTTGTCCGGATTAATACTTTCAGGCTCATCAAAACTGGAACGCACAAAAGTACGTACACCATGCACCATCGCCATTTCAACAGAGCGTACCTGCAGCACTTTTGCGCCAAGTGAAGCCATTTCCAGCATCTCTTCAAAAGAAATTTTATCCATTCGCTTTGCGCGTGGTTCAATGCGTGGATCTGTCGTGTAGACACCATCAACATCTGTATAGATATCACAACGATCTGCATTAATCGCCGCCGCAATAGCCACCGCAGAAGTATCAGACCCACCTCGCCCAAGCGTTGCGATACGATTGTCAGGGCCAATGCCTTGGAAACCGGCAATAACGGCAACCTGCCCGCCTGAAATACGTTCAATCAGAAAGTCGGCATCAATCGCTTCAATACGTGCAGCCCCATGCGAAGCATCTGTTTTAAGAGGAATTTGCCATCCAAGCCATGAACGCGCATCAACACCAATATTTTGAAGCCCCATCGCAAGAAGACCAGAAGTCACCTGTTCGCCAGAAGCAACAACTGCATCATATTCACGAGCATCATGCATAGGCGCAATTTCTTTTGTCCAGGCAACAAGCTCGTTGGTTTTTCCAGACATGGCAGAGACCACAACCGCAACCTCATTGCCTGCATCCACTTCACGTTTAACATGGCGCGCAACAACACGGATGCGTTCAATATCCGCAACCGAAGTACCACCGAATTTCATAACAAGTCGGGCCAAAACGCTTCTCTTAACTTGTGAACCACAATCTGAACAAAAAAATACGCCCTGT
>CALDZF010000046.1 GCA_937944165.1 uncultured Rhizobiaceae group bacterium
GAAAAATTAGATGTGGTTGCCTATGGCTGCACATCAGCTTCAATGGTTATGGGAGAAGACAAAGTCTTTTCAAGAATCAAAGAAAGCCAACCCAAAGCAAAATGCACAACACCAGCAACAGCGGCATTCAAAGCCTTCAAGGCATTTGGTGCTAAGCGCATTGCGGTTCTTACGCCATATCGTGATGACGTTAATAAAATTGTTAAAAACTATATAGAAAAAGCAGGCTTTGAGGTGCCGGTATTTGGTTCTTTCAATGAAGAACATGATCCAACAGTTGCCAGAATTGATGCCAAAAGTATTGTAAACGCTGTTAATCAGCTTAAGGGTGAGGGCGAAGTTGATATGGTGTTTGTGTCTTGCACAAATGTCCGATTAATGGATGCGGTTTGTGATATTGAACAATCTACGGGGCTTCCTGTTACATCTTCGAATCATGCAATGGCTTGGCATGCTATGCGACTAGCAGGTGATGAACGAAAAATGCCTCAATTGGGTAGTTTGTATAAGAAAGTTTTAAGCTAAAGAAAGCTTATAAAATAAGAAAGCGACTAGTCTATTTGATAGGCTGGGGAACAGACTAGCCGCTTTATAAAGCTTTGTAATTTACAGGCTCTATATGAAAGTTCTACAAAGATTCTTACGTAAAGTAAAGTAAAATTTTTAAAAGTATAAAAAAACTTTAAATGGCATGCCTCTGAATATGAAAAATCCTATAAAATTATATTCTTGGAAGTTGGCACATGGCCGCGAAATCGCGCTTGGTCGTGAAGCAGTTTTAATGGGCATCTTGAATGTTACACCCGATTCGTTTTCTGATGGCGGAAGATTCGATGGCGTAGATGCCGCTATTCAGCAAGCAATAATAATGCAAGAGCAGGGCGCACACATAATTGATATTGGTGGTGAATCAACCAGGCCTGGCGCTCAAGAGATTCTAGCAGAACAAGAACAAGCGCGCGTATTACCTGTTATTGAAGCGTTGCGGGCGCAATCAGATATGATACTGTCCATAGATACTTATCGCGCTAGCACTGCAAGATTAGCAATCGAGGCTGGTGCGCATATTATCAATGACGTTTGGGGGTTTCAAAAAGACGCTCAGATTGCATCCGTTGCAGCTAAGCTTAAAGCGGGGTGCTGCGCTATGCATACGGGACGCGAGCGCACAAAAAATCAAAATGTTATAAAAGATCAATATATTTTTTTAGAGCAATCCATAAAGCATATGAAACAATCAGGCATTCAAGATGCAAGTATTGTGCTCGATCCAGGTTTTGGGTTTGCCAAAGACCCGCAAGAAAACATTACCCTGCTGGCACGCTTTGAAGCGCTGCATGCGCTGGGCTATCCTTTATTAGTTGGTACATCCAGAAAACGCTTTATTGGACATTTCACTGGACAAGATGCAGACAACCGCGATATTGGCACAGCTGCGACAAGTGTAGTCGCTCGGATGAAAGGTGCGCAAATCTTTCGCGTTCATGATGTTGCAACAAATGTGCAAGCGCTCAAAATGGCAGATGCTGCTTTAAATGTTTTATAGGGATAAAATCAAAAAAAATGTCAAAATATAAAATTACCCTCAAGAACTGCGCATTTTTTGCTCGTCACGGTGTCTATAATGAAGAAGAAACACTAGGCCAGCGGTTTTTTGTTGATGCTGTACTAGACGTGGATGGCGGTAGGGCGCTTCTGAATGATGAGATTGAAGGAACGGTTGATTATGGTGCTGCCTTTCAGGTTGTTGAAAGCATTATTACAGGCAAAAGGCGTTTCTTGATAGAATCACTTGCTTTAGAAACCGCCAAAGCACTTTGTAAAAGGTTTCCCATGATTGAAGAAGCTGAAATTACCATTCGCAAACCTAATGCACCCGTGCAAGGGGTCTTGGATTATGTTGAGGTTACAATAAACCATAAACCAGGCAAATAATCGCATGAAACACCATATCATCGCTTATATAGGGCTTGGCGGTAATATTGGTGACGTACATGCCAATATGCAAACTGCACTGGAGATGATCCATGCAGATGACAATATTGAGGTTTTGCGAATTTCATCAGTTTATAAAACTCCGCCATGGGGGATTAAGAATCAAAACTGGTTCTTAAATGCATGTGCCTGTCTCAAAACAACACTTACAGCACATGAATTATTACAAGTATGCCTTGAGGTTGAAAAGCAACTAAAACGGGTCAGGCAAGTGCGTTGGGGGCCAAGAACGATTGATTTGGATATACTTGTGTTTGGTGATGAGCGGATAGAACAGGAAGATTTGCAAATTCCGCACCCAAGAATGCACGAAAGAGCTTTTGTAATTCAGCCAATGATGGATTTGGCGCCTGAACTGACGTTACAAGGCAAGACAATATCCAAATGGCTTTCGCAGATTGATATAGAGGATATCAAAAAGGCAGATTGCGAACTTAGGCTCAATATCTCTTAATTGGGTAAAATGGTTGGGACAAGTTTTTGCGGATAATAGGCGTGAGGCGCAGGAAACCATTTGGTTTGCAAGTCGAAAAAACGCATTAGCTCGTTAAAACCTGCCCAATCCACCTGCCTAACCCGAAGGACGTTTGTTTTGACGGCGAACTACAGCGTTAAAGCCTTTGACTGGTGATAAACCCCACTTTGCAAGATTTGTCTTATATTTCTTGCCATAACAAACGCCATTTCAATCAAATTAATAGGTCTTGAGCCTAATTTACAGAACCTGTAACAGACTTTGAATCTAGGCGGCTAAGGTTCATGCCAATTACAGGGATAAGCTTACCATTATGACGTACAGAAATTGTGCCTTTCATTTGGTTCTTATCATTGAGATTAACAACCATAACGCCTTTTAATTCATTGCGCAGGATATCTACAATGATGCGATTTTGTGTATAGCGGCCACCAGTAACATCCATGCCTTCACCTTTGGCACCGTCAAGAAATGCACCTTTGTATTTGCCGGCTTTTTTAGTGATGTGTGCTGACATTTTTTGAGAAAAAACACCAACGCGGCACGTTCCATCAATAATCATGCCAATATCTTTTTTTGGATTTGAGCCATCAAATGTACAAACAAACTTCGTACCTTTGTATTTGCCTGCAACGATTTCTCCTGGTCCAGACCATTGGCCTTCAATGCCTTTGAAGAAAGCAGCATCTGATGCTAGGGCAGCTGAGTTCGTAATGAATGTAATCGCAAGAGATAAAAAGACGACAATATAACGCATAACTAACAAGACCCTTTTCATTTGATAATTGAATATTACCTGAAATGGTTAATCAACCGTTCATGTGATGGCTAAGAGTTTAAATTTGTGAAGCAAAAATAGAGTTTTGCAAAATTCCACTGCCTTTTTTAACTTGTGCCCAGTTATCTACCGAAAAGTCGGTAATGGATATAGCGCCTGTTGGGTATTTATAAGCTATTTTTTCAAGCTCTTCTTCAACACCTGAACCTGGCAGACTTGTTGCAAGGCTACCGCACATCGGATTGTGGCCGATAATCATTAGGGACTTAGCATGTGTAACGCTATTGATGATATCTATGTATTCTGAAAGGCCGCTTGAATAGAGTTGTTCTGTAAAAGTAATTTCTGGCTCATTTGTAAAACTAGATATAATAGCGTCTAAAGTCTGGCGAGTTCTGATTGCGCTTGAGCATAATATTTTATCGGGAGTAATTGGATGATTTTTAATTATATTGGACATTTTTTTTAGATCAGCCAAGCCCCTGTCATTTAACTCTCTGTCAAAATCTCTGGCGCCTGGAATAGCCCATGATGATTTCGCGTGGCGCATAATATATAGGCGAAGCATGAATTTTCCGATCTTTAAATCTTTAGAGTTCAATCAAATTTAAGTAAACTTTTACGCTGAAAGGACTATTTCAACTTGAGTGTTTGTAAGTCGCAGTTTATATACCGCTCAAATGTATGCCATTACAACTCAAAAATATGGTGATTGGCAGGAGGTAGCATTGTTATGGGTATTGTAGAACTGGACATAGATTATCGTCCAAGTGATGACGAGCCATTTATGTGTGATATGCAGAAAGCATATTTCAAGCAAAAACTTGAAAATTGGAAAGCTGACATTTTAAAAGAGTCAAAATCAACGATTGAGGTATTAAAAGGCGAAAGCGAAAAAATGCCTGATGCTGCTGACCGCGCGTCTTCAGAAACGGATCGTTCCATTGAGCTTCGTGCACGTGATCGTCAAAGAAAACTTGTTAAGAAAATCGATTCTGCTTTGAACCGTATAGAAGACGGTAGCTATGGCTATTGCGAAGATACTGGTGAGCCAATAAGCTTGAAGCGCCTTGATGCTCGTCCAATAGCAACTTTATCTATCGAGGCACAAGAGCGCCACGAGCGTCGTGAAAAAGTTTACCGTGATGAATAATTACATCGTTTAATACAATCTAGTCCAACTGTGAAAAAACCGCCAATAGGCGGTTTTTCTATTTATAAATCTGCGAGGCTACACTATCTTAAGCTGGTTCTTTAGTTTCGCCTGTTAGTTCATTAAGCAAGCGCTGCATTTCATCGTCGCTATTGTTAGTTTCGACAGTTTCAACTTTAACTTCACTTGGAGTGTCAACCTGTAGTGCGTTACCAGAAAGTGCGTCGTCAAGCTTGGCTGAGATGGTACTCTCAAGGTCTGCTTCATTATTCGCTTTAGGCGCTGCAATTTCAGGTTTAGCAATAATCTCAGGTTCTTTTATTGCTTCTACAGTTTCAGCTACTGTGTTTGTAACCTGCTCAATTGCATCAGTACCTTTTTCAACAACGTTTGTTGCAGTATCGCTAACCGTTTCGATAGAACTTTGTGCTGTATCGGCAGCTTTGGGTGCGGTAGCTGCAATGCCAGCAACTCCAGCACTAACTGCCGCTGCCGCCATTGCCGGGGCTGTGGTAGCTTTTTGGTCTGGTTTTATTGCTTCTTTGGGAGGGGCAGTAACTGCGGGCTCTGGCGTTTTAGCAGGCTGTTCTTTAGCCATCGCTTGCGCAGGCGGTGTTGTAGGTTGTTGTGTTGGCTGTTGAGCTGATTGTACACGAACGATATTGGTTTCAACCACCAAATCATTTGCCCCGCCAATTAATAAAAGATGCTCAACATTATCGCGTCGAACCATCACAAGATAGCGCTTGTCATCGACAGTCGTTGAATCCGTGATAGAAAGACGAGGTATTCTGCTTCTATTTGCACGTCTTGCTGCTGAACCCGTAATCTTACGAAATATCCAAACAATAACAACTAGCAATATCGCTAGTGAAAGCGTTATTAAAATTAATTGAATAGCAGATCCATTTTCCCCATTTAATTGTGCTGTTAACCACTCCATACTCTTTACTCCTTGGGATAATATATACCCTAACCGCATTATTTATATTTTAAGTGTAAAAATTTTAACCTAAGCCCCAATCTTAGCTATTAATTTATATCCACACCTTAGAAACAAATATCAGATGTATTATTTTATATCAATATGGTTAGAGCTGGGTTCTTCACCATATGCTTAAATGTTACTATTCTGTACGAATCGGAACTTGGTAGGTGAAAATTAATATGGCAGGCAATAAACACCTAAAATATAAGAATGAAGAAAAGCCTGTTATAAATGAGATAAAACCCAACAGTGGGGTTGTACGTTTTCTTTTGTTCGGCTTTTGTCTAGTGATAGGCGTGGCATCATTGATCTACATTGGGTCTGAGCGTCTGGGTGAACCAGTTTTTCTAGCAATAATTGGGGTATTTGCATGCATTGGTGTTTTCTTTATTTTTGCTCTCGTTCTTGGAATTGTAAAGATTTCTTCAACTAAAACTGTAGATGAGTTTTCCAAAGAACTGCTTAGCTCTTTAGACAGCTCTATTGTTGTCACTGATGCAGATAGTCGCGTACTTTATGCAAATAAAGCTTATTCGAAGCTTATTGGAGCCAGTAATCCAGAAGAAATTACAAGTGTTGAAACAGTTTTTTCAAAGCATAAAGAAGCTAATGAAGTAATTTACAAAATGGCGACTGCTGCCAAAAATGCTATTGCCAGTAAAGAAGAAATTAGACTCAAATCTGGCATTAGACAAGATGATAATGAGGCGCATTGGTTTCGTTTGAAATGTAATGGCATGATGCATCCAGCTGGTAAAAAGCCAGTTACCGTATGGCAAGTTTCGGATGTAACCGACGATAGAGCCAATCAGGAAAACGCATTTCAAGAGCTTCAAGATGCTATTCATTATTTAGATCATGCACCTGCAGGATTTATGGCAAGTGAAAATGATGGTTCATTAGTCTATATTAATGCAACTTTAGCCGATTGGCTTGGTATGGATTTAACACGCTTCAAACCAGGTTCTATCAATATACAAAACATTATTTCTGGCAGCAATTTGGCGTTGTTTTCTACTCTGCAAACAGAACCAGCAAGTGCAAGCACGACTGTGCTTGATCTTGATATGAAAAAAAGTGATGGAAAACTTTTACCTGTGCGGCTGTATCATCGTACTCCAAGCACTTCTGATGGTGCTCCAGGAACAACAAGAACGCTTGTTATAAACCGTTCTAGCGTATCAGGTGATAGCGACGCACTCCGTGATGCAGAGATCAGGTTCACGCGCTTCTTTAATTCAACCCCGGTTGCTATTGCAGGTGTAAATAGCCGTGGTGAAATCGTCAGAACAAATGCACCTTTCCAACGCATGTTTGCAAAAGTCATAGAAACTCAAGGCAATGTTGCTGGCATGCAATATACAAACATGGTTGGCCAAGATGATAGAAGCCAGCTGGAAAATATCTTTAATCAGGCTCTTTCTGGAAGTAGTGAAATCAATCCTGTTGATCTGCCCATTAACGGAGAGGCAGAGCGCCATGTCCGTTTCTTTGTAAGCCATGTAGCGCAAGTTGATGAGGCTGATGAAGTTAATAATAACGATGATGAGCTTGTTATCATTTATGCAATGGAAACAACTGAACAACGTGCATTGGAAGACCAATTTGCCAAAGGGCAAAAGATGCAGGCTGTTGGCCAATTAGCAGGCGGTATAGCCCATGACTTTAATAATGTTTTGACGGCTATTATAGGCTTTTCAGACTTGCTGCTTACAAACCATAAGGCATCTGATCCTTCATTTCAGGACATTATGAACATCAAGCAAAATGCCAATAGAGCTGCAAGCCTAGTGCGCCAGTTACTGGCCTTCTCAAGAAGACAAACATTGCGACCACAGGTTTTGCACCTTTCAGATGTTTTATTTGATTTAAATATGCTTTTAGACAGGCTCGCTGGTGACAAGATAAAACTTGAAGTTAAACATGGGCGAGATTTATGGCCAATCAAGGCCGATGTTTCTCAGCTTGAACAAGTTATAGTAAACCTTGTGGTAAACGCCAGGGACGCAATGGAAGGTGAGGGCAAGCTTCAAATTAGAACTGCAAATATTAATGAAGATATTTGCCGCGAAGAACATAATTATCACGAGTTAGAACCTGCAGAATATGTTTTGATAGAAGTTCAAGACGAAGGTACCGGCATGAGCAACGAAGTGTTGGACAAAATCTTTGAGCCGTTTTTCTCAACCAAGGAGGTAGGCAAGGGAACTGGACTTGGACTTTCAACCGTTTACGGCATCATAAAGCAAACTGGTGGCTATATTTATCCAGATAGTGAGTTGGGGAAGGGGACAACTTTCCGTGTATTCTTGCCAAGGCATATTCAGACTGAAAAAGAAATTCAGGAAGAGCTGGCAATTGCCTCTACAGTTAAAGAAGAACCAGCAAAGGATCTTACAGGTAATTCTGTTATTCTCCTGGTAGAAGATGAAGATGCAGTAAGAGCATTTGCTGAGCGTGCCTTGATCTCGCGTGGGTATGAAGTCCATGAGGCAATTAATGGCGTTGAGGCGTTGGAAGTTTTGGAAGATTACGGCGATGAAATTGATCTGATTGTTTCTGATGTTGTAATGCCGGAAATGGACGGTCCAACACTACTAACTGAAGTCAGAAAACAACTGCCGGATGTTAAATTTATCTTTGTGTCAGGCTATGCCGAGGAAGCCTTTGCCAAAAACCTGCCAGAAGAGGAGCGTGGGCGTTTTGGGTTTTTGCCAAAACCATATTCTTTGAAGCAGTTAGCTACAACTGTTAAAGAAAAACTTGAAGAAAACTAAATTAAAGCCGATGAAATTACTTATCCCGCCACCTGTTCAAGCTATAATTTGTGCTTTGGCCATGTGGCTTCTTGCAACGCGAATAACAGATTTTGCGTTTTCTTTCTTATACCAACAACAAGTTGCGGTTTTATTTTGTATGGTGGGCATTGGAATTGATCTTTTTTCCGTTGGGCTGTTTACACGCGTAAAAACGACCGTGTCACCCTTTAGCCCGAATAAAACTAAAACGCTTGTTACAACAGGATTGTATAAATACACCAGAAATCCAATGTATTTGGGCATGTGCTTTATACTGACAGGCTTGGCGCTTTGGCTTGGTAATTGGAGTACGTTTTTTATGCTGCCTATCTTTGTTGGGTTTATTACAAACCTTCAAATTATTCCTGAAGAAGAAATCTTGCTGGAAAAATTTGGTGAAGAATATGGTGAATACATGCTTCGCGTGAGGCGTTGGATATAGAGTTCTTAAAGTAAAAGATTTTATTGAGCTGTTATTAAATTATAGTCTTTCAACTCATCTTGTGAAAAATAATAAAGCTGCTGTGGCGGTGTTTCCAGTGCATGTACCCAAAGTTGTGGATCAACTTCCATCTTGTCCAAGTGCCTTGTAATCAAGGCTGTTGTGGACTGTGTTCCTGAAATTGCTTCACTAGGCGAGCGGGTGTTTTCATTGAATGAGAAAAACTGGTGCACACCAATAGCTGCTTTTTCCTCTGCAATACGTTTTTTGCCTCCAGCAAATATAATCGGGCATGAGGAGGCGCATAGGTTGCCGTTGGAAACTTTTGTTGCCCAACCAAATTCGCGTATCGCTGTGGAGATTGCCAATGCATCAAAAACAGATCCGCCAGGAGAATTAAGCTCAACTAGCTTTATATATTCATCAATGCCTTCAACCTCTTTGGCAAAAACCTCAGACGTACCAACATCAATAAAACCTGTCATGCGAAGCACGCCACCTGAACCAAGTTCAATCGTCATTGGGTTGTTTAAAACTTCACTCGAGGTCGTGATTTCTGGCGCTACTGTTTGCTCTGGCTCTTCGCCTTCAACTTGTGTGGCAGGTTTAAAGGCGGGCAATACAGGGTTGGCTCTACGCGGCGTTATAACAGGCGCCTCATAAGCGTCCTGAGTTAGCATTTCCTGATAATCCAGAAGCAAGGTAACGCAAACAAAACCAATAAGGCATAAAAAGGCAGACTTCATCAAAACTGCATCGTTGAAGTATTGTGAAAGGCTGGCTGATTGTGTTGTTGGTTTGGCGTCACCGGCCAGATTATGCTCAATCGCCATTAGCGACTTTCCTCAATGCGCTTGCGTTGTTCGCTATCAACCGGGCGAAGTACAGTTGTATTAGAGGAGGGCTGTTCTTTTGCTACTGTCTCTTTTCCTGTCGCTGTGGCAGCAGCTTGCTGTGATTGAGCATCTTGGTCTGCGATTGAAAGCTTGTTATGCAGGGCGACTGCTCGCATCATCTCGCCTGCAGTTATCTGCTCGGCAGGGTCAAGTTTTTCATCTTCTTGCCTAATCGCAGAATGGGCGATTGATAAAATCAAAACCAGAATAGCAGGCAGCAAATCAATTGATATTGCACCCGCCCAGCTTGGTACAAAGTCACCTGCATAGCGCAAAACTGCTTCTGCACTCGATAAAGGCACAAAGCGGCGGGAGGGGACTTTGGGTTCTGCCAAAATGTCATCAGCCGCATTTGCAAGCGCGTTGGACTGCGCTTCAACAGAAGCTTTTACATTATCAATCACTGTGGACTGTCGTGTTGCCAAATCCTGGCTGTTACCATCGGCAATGGGCGCGATAAACCCGAGAGACAAATCCTCTGCCGCACGGCGAACCGATGGCGCAATGGAAGTTTCCTGCAAGGATGCAATGACGCCTGCAAGCAAAATAGCTTCACTGGCAAATTGGTCTGCACGTGGTTGCACGGCACCAGAGGCTGAAACCAGCGTACGCATTTTTTCTAGCTGTTCGCGCCCCGTTGCAAAAAGATCGGTGGTTTCTTGTTTTGAATCTGTAATCGTACCCGTTAATTCATCCAGTTGATTACCCATCTGGTTGAGTAATTGCACCACAGAACCAGACCCGGATGTGCCGGTGAGCGCACCGGAAGTACGTTCTTCTATGCCAAGACGTTTAAACCGTTCAGATGCGCGCATTACGTCTGGCAAAAGACTTTGTGCAGAAAGGGCGTTAGCGTGCGCCTTGTCCAGATCTTCTACATAGCCTTCAAGTTGTAGTGCCAAATGCTGTTCTGTCGCTGCAGAACCTGCAAGTGCTGCTGCATTAAGCCATGAAGACATGGCTATAATCATCATCGATCCAAGTATCATGGTGCCAAATAGTGCAAAACGCCTTGCGCCATCCTGCATCAACGGCACGAATTTCATCAGATAAGTCCAAAAGGCATAAATTGCCACCGATACAGCCGTTGAATATATGACAGCAGCAAAGAATACCTGAGTTGAAGACCCATCCAGCAAACTGCGCACACCCAAATAGGTATAAACACCGCTGGCAAGCGCCAAAATAGCCAATGCAAAACGGCTTATAACCTCAAGATTATCAATCCCGTTCCTAATCTTGGTAGCGCTATTTCTCTCTTGCATCACACATGCCCCAGTACAATTATGGTTTACAAACACCTAACAACACAATTTGGGCTAAAAAGGGTCACGGGTCAAAGCATGGGTGATGGTATGGTTAATGAAGTGGGATGGGATGATTATTTTGAGTTTTATTTCTGGTATTTTGGTTTTTCAAGCGTTGGTTTATTCTTTCGCTTTGAGCGATTTGTTGCGCGCCGCTTTGCGCAAGGGCCAGGCCTGCTTGCAAAGACGGACAGGATTGATGCGTGGATGTTAGCGGTCTACGGCCAAAAGGCTAATCCACGCATTAAACCATTGGCTTTAAACAAAAACACGCGTCTAAGCGAGCTTAACGCTCGGCGCAGACAGTTATCACAAATGATGGTGCAGGAACAAAATCGTTTGAGGCGCATGACAGATAAGCTCTTGTGCAGGCGCATGCAGGTGCATTTTAACTGGCTCAAGAGCGAGTACGACCACCTTGTTGAGGCGATAGAAGCAGAGGTCATATCAGACTTCAAAACCGGACAGCAGTTTGAGCTTCTTCAAACCATGAAAGGGGTCGGCAAACGCGTGGTTGCTGCATTGGTGGGAGAATTGCCAGAGCTGGGACATCTCAATCGTGGCCAGATTGCATCTCTGGTTGGTGTTGCGCCCATCAACCGTGATAGCGGGAAGCTATGAGGCCAGCGATGCATCATGGGCGGACGAGCATGGCTTCGCTCACAACTCTATATGGCCGCTGTAGTCGCAAACCGCTTTAACAACACCATGAAAAACTATTACACACGTAAACTCAAAGAAGGAAAATCAAAGAAACTTGTCCTCGTCGCAATCATGCGAAAAATGCTCATAACCCTAAACCAAATGTGCAAAACAGGAGAACAATACCGTGACCAAAACAAACAAATGTCGTAACATAAATCAAGACAGTCGCTGTCAAAGCTTTTGTCTGTTTTGTGCACACGCGTGACAATCAACACGCATTTCGATTGTTGCAAGGTTTAAAACTTAACTATCTCACTTAAGCTCAGGAATATTTGAAAATCAAAATTTCAAAATTTACTGTGGTTAGATACCCTTCAATATTGCATATTAACCTCAACGAAAGAATAAACTCAACATAATCTTTCCAAGCAAATTAAGCGAGGTTAATCCATATGTCAGAATTCCCATCTTCCTTACTCGAAGGTTATTACAATTTCAGATCCGGTAATTTTAAGGAAGAAAAAAAGCGCTACGAAACTTTGGCAGAAAAAGGCCAAAAGCCAAGTACAATGATAATAGCTTGTTGCGATAGCAGATCAGCACCTGAAACTATTTTCAGTGCACATCCTGGTGAAATGTTTGTTGTTAGAAACGTTGCAAACCTTATCCCACCCTATGGGCCTGACGATGGTTTTCATTCAACATCTGCCGCCCTTGAGTTTGCAGTTCAAAGTTTAAAAGTGCAAAATATCATTGTAATGGGGCATGGTAGATGTGGCGGTATTGCTGCTGCAATGGATAGCGAAATGGCACCTTTATCACCCGGTGATTTTATCGGAAAATGGCTTGAACTCTTGCGCCCTTCTGTTGAGGCTTTCGGCAACAATGATTTAATGACCAAAGCGGAAAGACAAACCGCTCTGGAACATATTTCTATAAGACATTCAATTGAAAACCTGAAAACATTTCCTTGCGTATCGATACTTGAAGGTAAAGGCAGACTTTCGTTGCATGGGGCATGGTTTGATATTTCTCTGGGCGAATTATGGACGATGAACCCGGATACTGGTGATTTTTCTCGCGCAGCGGAAGAAAAAAGTGAATGATGACGCCATTTTATATAAAACAGGCCAATTGACTCAGCTAAATCCTTTACAATAAGGTAGCTCAAATTCTGGCGGAGCTTATATAATGCCAAGCCAAAAACCTAGGACAACACTGGGTGAATTTTTAATTAGTAAAATTTCCTGGGAGGGAACCAATGAAAAAACTTATTATGGCTCTAACAGCCTCAACAATTATGTCTTCTGCAGCATTTGCTGAAGACATTAAAATCGGTACTATTCTTGGCTATACAGGCCCTATTGAATCACTAACAGGCCCAATGGCTGACAGTGCGGAAATGGCAATGAAAGAAGTGACCGATTCAGGCAAACTTCTTGGCGGATCAAAAGTAACTTCAATTCGTGGTGACTCAACATGTGTTGACTCAGCTGCTGCAACAGCTGCTGCTGAACGTCTTGTAACGTCAGACAAAGTAAACGCAATCATGGGCGCTGACTGTTCTGGTGTAACGGGTGCTATACTTCAAAACGTGGCACGTGCAAACGGCGTAGTAATGATTTCACCATCTGCAACTTCTCCAGCGCTTTCTACAGCGGAAGATGATGGCTTGTTCTTCCGCACCGCACCATCTGATGCACGCCAGGGCGCTGTTTTAACAGACATCCTGAAAGATAAAGGCATCAAGTCTGTTGCGATCACTTACACGAACAATGACTACGGCAAGGGTCTGGCTGAAGCAATTCAGAGAAACTACGAAGCTGCTGGCGGTAAAGTAACAATCTCTGCTGCTCACGAAGATGGCAAGGGCGATTATTCTGCTGAAGTGGGTGCATTGGCACAAGCTGGTGGTGATGTTCTAATCGTTGCAGGTTACCTTGACCAAGGTGGTAAAGGCGTAATTCAGGCTTCATTGGACTCAGGTGCATTTGACACGTTCGTTCTTCCAGACGGCATGATCGGCGACTCTCTACCAGTTGCAATTGGCGACGCACTAAACGGCTCATTTGGTACAGTTCCTGGCACAGACAGTAAGGGCGCTGAAATCTTTGACGCAATGGCAAAAGAAAAAGGCATCAAGACTGATGCATTCTCAGCAGAAAGCTACGATGCTGCAGCACTTATCATGCTGGCCATGCAAGCTGCCAAGTCTTCAAAATCTGCTGACTTCAAAGGTAAGGTCATGGATGTTGCAAACGCACCAGGCGAGAAAATTCTACCAGGTGAACTAGGCAAGGCTCTTGAGCTTTTGGCTGCTGGCAAGGAAATCGATTATGTAGGCGCAACAGCAGTTGAGCTTATCGGTGGCGGTGAAAGTGCTGGTAATTACCGCGAAATCCTCGTTAAAGATCAGAAAAACACAACAGCTAAATTCCGCTAGGGTTTTTATAGTATTAAAACGGCTCGGCATAGACCGAGCCGTTTTATATGAGGGGGACTGGCTGGTATGATTGTCGTTGAAGACATTCACAAGCATTTTGGTGGCATTCGCGCTGTAGACGGCGCTTCACTTACAATCAAAACAGGTTCAATTACCGGATTAATCGGCCCGAATGGGGCTGGCAAGACGACACTGTTTAATGTGATTGCAGGCCTGCACAAACCAACATCTGGTCGAGTATTGCTGGATGGTGAAGACATTTCAGGCCTGACACCGCACGAATTATTTGCAAAAGGCCTGTTACGTACATTCCAGATCGCACATGAGTTTTCAACACTGACTGTGCGTGAAAATCTTATGATGGTACCTGCAAGTCAATCTGGTGAAAGCCTTATTAGCACTTGGATGAAACCAAAAAAAGTGCGCGAAGAAGAAGAAGCCATCCGCCAAAAGGCAAATGAAGTTATAAAATTTCTTGAAATTCCTCAGGTAGCAGACGAACTCGCAGGTAATCTCTCAGGTGGACAGAAAAAACTGCTTGAGCTGGGTCGCACCATGATGGTGGATGCAAAGATTGTTTTCCTCGACGAGGTGGGCGCAGGCGTAAACCGTACATTACTGAACACGATTGGTGACGCAATTCTGCGCTTAAACCAAGAACGAGGCTACACCTTCTGCATGATTGAACACGATATGGAATTTATCTCTCGCCTCTGCGACCCGGTTATCTGTATGGCCGAGGGCAAAGTGCTGGCACAAGGCACCGCCGAAGAAGTTAAAAACAACGAGGAAGTCATCGAGGCTTATCTGGGCACTGGCTTGAAAAACAAGCCAGAGAAGGAGACCACGTAATGGCTTTTCTTATAGGTGAAAACATGACTGGCGGCTACGGCAAGGGCGCAGACATTCTACATGATTGCACGATTGGCGTCGAAAAAGGCGAGATTGCTGTTGTGGTGGGTCCAAATGGCGCTGGCAAATCAACGGCCATGAAGGCCGTCTTCGGCATGCTGAACATTCACACAGGTCGCGTGATGATGGACGGCGAGGAAATTACGTCCCTCACCCCACAAGCCCGCGTTCAAAAAGGCATGGGCTTTGTTCCTCAAAACAATAATGTTTTTACAACCATGAATGTTGAAGAAAATCTCGAAATGGGTGCCTTCATTCGTGAGGACGACATTAAAGAAACAATGGAACAGGTTTTTGAGCTTTTCCCCATTTTGAAAGAAAAACGCAAGCAACCAGCAGGTGAACTCTCTGGTGGCCAGCGCCAACAAGTTGCGGTTGGACGTGCACTTATGACCAGACCAAAAGTCCTTATGCTGGATGAACCAACTGCTGGCGTTTCGCCCATCGTCATGGATGAGCTTTTTGACCGCATCATTGAAATTGCCAAAACCGGCATCGCGATTTTGATGGTTGAACAAAACGCCAAACAGGCACTAAACATCGCTGATAAAGGCTATGTTCTAGTGCAAGGCAAAAACCGATATACCGACACTGGCGAAGCTTTAATGGCTGATCCTGAAGTCCGCAAAGCATTTTTGGGTGGGTAACTGACATGACTGATTTCTTAAATGCCGTTGTCTTACTCTTGAACTTTCTTGTTATTCCGGGCCTTGCCTATGGTTGCCAATTGGCACTGGGCGCGCTTGGCGTAACATTAATTTATGGCATATTGCGCTTTTCCAATTTTGCCCATGGCGAGACCATGGCTTTCGGCACAATGTTTACAATCATAGCCACTTGGTTTTTGCAATCAAACGGCATCAGCCTAGGGCCAATTCCAACTGCCCTGCTTGCTTTACCAATTGGTATTCTTGCAGCTGTCTTGCTGATTCTTGGAACAGATAAACTGGTCTATAAATTCTACCGAAAACAAAAATCAACGCCCGTAATTTACCTCATCGCTTCCTTGGGTGTGATGTTCTTTTATAATGGCTTGATCCGCTTTATCATCGGCCCGGATGACCGTATTTTCACAGACGGTTCACGCTTTATCATTACCGCCCGCGAATTCAAGGAGATGACAGGCCTGGATCAGGGTATGGCATTCAAGATGACACAAGGGATTACGATTGTTGTAACCATAATCTGTGTTGCTGCGCTGTTTTGGTTCTTGAACAAAACACGCACTGGAAAGTCCATGCGTGCTTATTCGGATAATGAGGATTTGGCACTCCTTTCAGGTATTAATCCTGACCGTGTTGTAATGATTGCATGGATTTTAACCGCCACACTTGCAACCATCGCTGGCACACTTTACGGGCTGGATAAAAGCTTCAAGCCCTTCACATACCTGCAAATCTTACTACCCATTTTTGCTGCAGCCATTGTTGGTGGCATCGGAAACCCGATTGGCGCCATTCTGGGCGGTTTTGTTATTGCCATGTCAGAAGTGTCTGTTACATTCGCATATAAGCGCGTGATAGCCTACATGGTTCCCGAAAGCTGGGCACCGGAAAGTCTGGTTCAACTGCTTTCAACCGACTATAAATTTGCCGTATCCTTTACGATCCTGGTAATCGTCCTACTGGTTAAACCCACCGGACTAATGAAGGGGCAATCAATATGACTTTTAATTGGCGTAATATTTTCCTCTTTTCAGTCATGGCGCTTATGTTTGTCGCCGTGGGGCAGCTTAACTCGTGGTCAACATCACTCTTCATTCTAAACTTCTGCTTAATCTCTGCAATCATGTCGATGGGGGTGAACATCCAATGGGGCTACGCAGGACTTCTTAACGTCGGCATTATGGGCTTTGTAGCGCTTGGCGGAACAGCTGCCATGCTGGTTTCTATACCACCAGTACAAGGCGCTATTGAAGCAGGTGGCTCAGGCATATTGTTCTCGGCATTTTTGACCGCAATTGCAATCGCTGCTATTTATATCGCTTATAAAAATTTGCAGGGCGGCACACGTTCGCTTGTTATTACTTTTATTTCAATCGTCAGTTTCTTCGTTATTCGCCACTTCTTTGATCCAGCTGTTGAGGCCATTGAAGCCTTTGATTCAGCCGGCACTGGAAACCTGGGTGGCCTTAATATGCCAATCATGTTTGGTTGGCTATTAGGCGGGCTATTGGCTGCAGGTGCAGCGTGGATGGTAGGTAAAATTTCCCTAGGCTTGCGCTCGGATTATCTGGCAATTGCAACACTTGGCATTTCAGAAATTATCATTGCAGTCTTAAAAAATGAAGACTGGCTAACCAGAGGCGTTAAAAACGTAAACGGATTACCTCGTCCGTTTAGCGTGCCTTACGAAGTAGAAATTCAACAATCCGCCTATTGGATTGATCTGGCAGAACGCTGGAATATCCCTGTGGTCGATTTATCTTCCATTGTCGTAAAACTTTCCTATGCGCTGTTATTTGCTATTGTTTTGCTAATCATTCTTTATCTAAGCGAAAAAGCGTTAAACTCTCCTTGGGGTCGCATGATGCGCGCTATCCGTGACAATGAAACCGCAGCTGAGGCAATGGGCAAGGATGTAACAGGAAGACACCTACAAGTCTTTATTCTGGGTTCGGCAGTCGTGGGCATTGCAGGCGCAATGTTGACCACACTGGATGGTCTCTTCACCCCGACAGCTTATCAACCGTTACGCTATACATTTTTAATTTGGGTGATGGTAATTGTGGGTGGTTCTGGCAACAACTGGGGCGCAGTACTCGGCGGCTTTGTCGTTGGTTTCTTCTGGATTGAAGCAGAACCCATTGGCCTTTGGGCAATGGATGTCATCACCTCAGGCATGGCAGAAGATAGTGACTTGCGTACGCATCTGTTAAAATCAGCCGCGCACATGCGTTTGATGATGATGGGGGTTATATTATTGCTGGTACTCAGGTTTACACCCAAGGGACTTATACCTGAAAAGTAGGGTTATTTTCTTTTAACCATTTTAATAAACTGACTTGAGCAGGTAGTAACATATCCTCTTGCTGCTCAAGCGTGTTTTGCAAAGTGAAAATATCCTCAATCAAATCAACATCTTGCATAATCGCACCTTCAGAGATTGCATGACCAAGATTATTCACAGCACCAACAAGCTCTTTCAAAGTCGTATCAACGCTATAAGTTACATTCTTCCAAACAGATAATGGGAGCGGTTTTTTGGATGCCCAAAGCCAAAATCCCCCATCTGTCGCTGGCCCTGTTATGTGATCAGTTTGAAAACTTTCAACCACTTGCATTATATTGCCTGCGCTCATCTGCGGACTGTCTGTACCAATCAGGATAACCACATCATGGGTTTCAAAAAGCCTGTTGCTAATGTTGAATAACCGCTCACCTAAACCTCCCTCACCTGTAAAAAGGTTTGGGAACTTTTGCCATTGGTATAACCCTACTGCCGCTTCATCCGCCAATGCCCAATGGGGGTAAATATTTGGATTCTGTTTTGCAGCAGCCTCAAGCGTTTCTTCTACACACGCTACACTTAACGTATAAAAAGCTTCAGCTTTTTCCTGTCCAATACTTGTAGCAAGTCTGGTTTTGACAGGCGACAGTCCTACGGTCTTGGCAAAGCTTGCAATTGCGAATTTCACAAGAACTTCTTTCCAAGCAGCTTCAATTGCTCAGGCAAACCTTGTTTAATGGTAAGCACAACATGGATAAGTGTGACCTTACCCCATCCCTCCTTTTTATACTTGCGCGCAGAGGTATAAATATCACCAGTAGTTTTTATAATACGATACCCTTCTTGGCGAACTCTCCAGGTAAACATAGCATCTTCACCATATGGCAAATCTTCACGATACCCCCCAAGCTTAAAAAATAGCGACCTTGCAATTGCAAAGCCTTGATCACCAAATGGCATCTTAAGGTAATCAGAGCGCCATCGCACCATAACTTCATTTAGCTTTATAAGTTTGGGACCGTCATCCATAAATTTCAAATCACTATAATAAAGCCCATTAGGTTCCTTATTATAAATTTCCGTAAGTTTTTGAATGGTGTTATTTGCCAGTCTACTATCAGCATGAAGAAACCAGAGGCATTGATTACGAGCCAAATCCGCGCCGCAATTCATTCGTCCAGCGCGTCCACTACGCCCCTCAACGCAACGTACGGTGTCAAATTCGCTAACATCAAACTTATCACCGATGCCTGTCACTAATATAATTTCAGACCCTTCAGGAAGCTTGCCAAGTTGAAGAACAAGCTCCTTCCACTTATCCTCTTGAGGCGCGAGAGGAATTATAACCGAGATCATAAATCAGGCTCTAAGCACTTCAAGCATTGCAAGTTGCTCTTTATTAAGCGCACTATCAGGTGTCAGCACTGCCATGGCAAGCGCTTTACGATAGTCTTCATTAACTTGCGGCAATGGCGAAGCAAGCATTTGCATTAGCAAGCTTTTGGCTTTTTCAAGACTAGCCCCAAAGCGCTCAATTACGGCTTGTACCGTTACATGTTGTTCAGGGTCATCAAGCCAACAGTCATAGTCCGTTGCAATGCAAATCGTTGCATAGGAAAGCTGGGCTTCGCGCGCTAGAAAAACCTCAGGCACATTGGTCATCCCAACAAGATCGCAACCAGCACCACGCATAAAAAAACTTTCAGCTTTGGTACCAAGACGCGGCCCTTCAACACAAGCATACGTTTTATCAGTATGAAGTTTGGTATTACTTTGCTTTGCAACCTGCGCAATCCAATTTGATAAATCAGGGCAAGTAGGAATGGCGGTTGAGACATGCGCTGCAATACCATTACCAAAGAACGTATATTCTCGCTTTCCCTTGGTTAAATCCAGATATTGCGAAGGTATCGTAAAATCACCTGGCGCAATTTCTTCTTGCAGACTACCAACCGCAGAAAAACCAACAACCATGCGAGCACCAGCTTTTTTCAAGGCATATATATTGGCTCTGTAATTAATTTCATGAGGCAGGAAAGCGTGTCCTGCGCCATGGCGTGGCAGAAATAAGAACTCTGTGTCACCAGAACGTAAGGTTTTTACAGATGCCGAAGCTTTACCAAAGGGCGTATCAATTTCTTGTTCTGAAACGAGTTCAACGCCTTCAATATTATAAAGGCCGGTTCCACCAATAATTGCCAACATGGATTAATCTTTCACACTACAAGCACCACCGCCCAGTACGCAAAACTTGGCACAAAAACGGTGATTGAGAGATACGGGATTAGAAGCCTCTTTCAGCGTTTCTCCAAGATTAAACTGCTGATCATAAGCCAGTAGTGTACAGGCTTGAATTGAAGGCTTTGAATCACCTTTTCGTTTTACCACCATACGTGAAGATGAACACATCATATCTGCAGGATTAACATCTAGTATACTCCAACATGCCGTGGTAATTTCAGGCACATCATTATTTGCTTCCATTTCCGGAAAAAGAATAAGTTGCTTTTTGTCCTGTGCGTTAATATCAATATTATGATTTTTGAAAAACTCAGTATACCCATCACGAAGTTCTTGTTCTTCTTCACCCCAGCGCGTGCGGCCAGCAACATCAATATTGAAACCATTTTCAGACAGCCATTGCAGGCCTTTCATCATTGGTTCCCAGGAATTTGACCCACGCTCTTCTTCATGCAGTTCAGGCTTGAAGTGATCAACCGAAACCCGAAGCGTCATTTGATCCCCATAAGTCTCATGGAGTTTCAAAAGACCATCCGCACATTTCATCATGGGGCGCATGGCATTGGTTAAAACCAAAAGTTTAAAGCCACGCTCCAGTGAAGTTTCCATGATCTTGAGAATATCAGGATTCATGAAAGGCTCACCACCGGTAATCCCAACTTCTTTCGTGCCTATGTTATTTTCTTTGATTTCATCGAGATAAGCCACACATTCACTGTGAGTGAGGTAAACCAGACGATCATTTTTAGGCGTAGATTCAATATAACAATTGATACAAGCCAGATTGCAAAGTGTGCCAGTATTGAACCATAAAGTTTCTAATTTTGTAAGGCCAACCCGCGCTCGGTTTTCCCCTTTGGCTGTATAATCAGGATGAGAAAACTTTCCATCCCTTTCAAGGGTATTCTTATTAATAATAAAATTCATGAAAACTAATTCCAATTAACGCGGCTTTTTTAAAACACATACTGAATTTGGTAGTCTCTTGGCAAGTTGAATAGTACTATTTGGATAACAATGATTTCAACCCAACAATAACAAAGTTGCTAATTATAGCTTAAGTTTGACAGAAATGATTCTCATATCAAAAATTTATTTATTGCCAGAATTTGCCAAGGTGGTATTCATGAGCACAAATTATAGAAAGATACCTTTTCATGACTGAAATCGAAAGAACAAACTCAGGCCCGCTGGACGGGTTAAAAGTTCTTGATTTATCCCGCATTTTAGCAGGCCCCACATGTACACAATTGTTTGGTGACATGGGGGCTGAAATAATCAAAATTGAGCGCCCACAAAAAGGCGATGACACCCGCTACTGGGGGCCTCCCTTTTTAAAAGATGAAAATGGCGATGATACGAGCGAAAGTGCTTATTACCTTTGTACCAACCGTAACAAAAACTCTGTAGCAGTTGACTTGACCAAAGAAGAAGGCCAGGCAATCATCAAAGAGCTCGCAAGTCAATGCGATATTCTGGTTGAAAACTTCAAGTCAGGCGACCTTGCCCGCTACGGCCTTGATTATGAGGCTCTCAAAACCATCAATCCAAGATTGATTTATTGCTCTATTACAGGCTTTGGCATGACGGGGCCTTATGCAAAACGACCAGGCTATGATTTTCTCATTCAGGGCATGGGCGGCATCATGAGCCTGACTGGCAAACCGGACGAACAAGATGGCGAACCCATAAAATGCGGCGTTGGCATTGCAGATGTCATGTGCGGCATGTACTCAAGTGTAGCTATTCTGGCAGCCTTAAACGCAAGGCACACCTCAGGCAAAGGCCAGCATTTGGATATATCGCTATTGGATTGCCAAGTCGCATGGTTAATAAACCAGGGTGCTGGTTATCTAGTCTCTGGTGAAGTACCGCCAAGGCGTGGTAACGAGCATCCAACGATTGTTCCCTACAGCACTTTTCCTGCATCGGACCAATCCTTCATTATTGCTGCAGGAAATGACACGCAATTTGCCCGCATGTGCGAAGTGATTGGCGCAAGTGATCTTGCGGAAAACCCTAAGTTTCAAAAGAACACGGATAGAGTCTTAAACCGCAAGGAGCTTATTCCGCTTATTAATGAATATACGAAAAAACAAACTGCTGACCACTGGCTAAACGCTATGGAAGAAGCAAGTGTTCCATGCGGCCCCGTAAATGATTTGGCACAAGCTTTCGCTGACCCGCAGATTAAACACCGCGAAATGGCAATTACCATGGAGCACCGAAATAACGCAGACAAAGGTGTTACTTTAATCGGAAACCCACTTAACTTTAGTGATACGCCAATCCAGTATAAAAAAGCACCACCAGTGCGTGCAGAAGATACAAGGGAAATCTTGTCAAAGCATCTGGGCTTAAGCGAAGAAAAATTAAACGAACTCGAAGCTAACGGAATTATAGAATGTCTACAGAACAACACTTAACCTCGGCTGACATGCTTGCTCAAACGCTTGCAAAAAATGGTTGTAAACGTGCGTATGGCATTCCAGGTGGCGAAGTACTCGCCATTATTGATGCGTTTGACCGCGCAGGCATTGAGTTTATTCTCATCAAACATGAAAACTCAGGTGGCTTCATGGCCGAAGGCGGCTGGCACGCAGATGGCTTCCCGCCTGTGCTTGTTGCAACCATTGGCCCAGGTGTAGCCAATGCGGTCAACGTGGTTGCCAATGCAATGCAGGATCGCGTACCTTTAATTTTCGTTACAGGCTGTGTTGATGGAGCAGAAGCTGAAACATACACACACCAGGTTTTCGACCATGCCCAAATGCTACGCCCAATTACAAAAGCAAGTTTCCTAGGCACAACCTCAACCTGCGGATTAATTGCACAAAAAGCGATTACAATTTCTCAGGAGCCACAAGCAGGACCCGTACATTTGGATATTCCAGTATCTGTTGCAGAAAGTGCCGCAACTGAAGACTTGCATGTTGGCCCATCGCCCAAACCAGTGATTGCTCCTGTAAAAGGCAATGTATTTGATGAAGCAGCCAAAGCATTGGAAAATGCACAGAACCCGGTAGCCCTTTTGGGCGTTGATGCTGTAAACGAAGAAGCGGGTTCGGAAATTCGCAACTTCTGTGAAAAATTCAATATTCCAGTCATCGCATCTTACAAAGCCAAAGGCCTTATCAACGATACCTCTCCTTTAAGTTTTGGCGGCGTGGGACTTTCTCCAAAGGCTGATAAAATTATCATGCCTGTTTTAGAAAACGCAGATGTAATTTTATTGCTGGGTTATGACCCAATCGAAATGCGCATCGGCTGGCGCAACCCTTGGGCAAAAGATAAAACTGTTATTGAGATTACCCCGATAGCGCGAACCCACGGCATGCAACATGTCAGCCATACGTTACGCGGTTCACTTGCACCAACACTTGCTCAACTCGACAATTCCATGAGTGTTAAGCGTGATGGTATTTCAAGTGATATGACGAAAGCACGTGATGAATTACGAGCCATGTTCAAAGCTACATCCGATTTTGGCCCAGACCGTGTATTTGAAACACTAAGGGAAGTATCACCAGATAATACAGTTATTACTGCTGATAGCGGCGCACATAGAATTTTACTCAGTCAGATGTGGCCATGCCATCACCCACGAGGCATGATGCAATCTTCCGCCCTTTGTACCATGGCATGCGCAGTACCCCTTGCTGGTGGTTATAAACAGGCCAGTCCGAATACACCTGTAATTGCATTTGTTGGCGATGCTGGCATGGAAATGGGACTTGGCGAACTGGCAACACTTCGCGAACATAAAATCCCGATCATCATCTGCGTGTTGGTAGATGAAAGCCTGACGCTGATTGAAATGAAACAACGTGCTTCTCAGCGACCAAACCTGGGCGTTGACTTTACAGGCTCAGATTTTCCAACCGTTGCAAATGCACTTGGCGGGCATGGTGTCTGGGTGGATAATGTAGAAGATTTGAAACGTGAAGCAAAAGCAGGGTTTGAACGTGATACATTCACACTACTAGCCTGCCGTATTGGTAGAAAATCTTACGACGGTAAATTTTAAAACGAAAAAGCCTCACTCTAAATTCACATAGAATGAGGCTTTTTGAATTACTTCACAGCTTCTTCAGCAATCTTGGCGAATAACTCATCCAACTCTTTAGCCAATGACTTGAGCGCATCGCCGCCATCTTCAAAGTAAGGTGCGAAAACCGTTGTAGGTGTTTTGTAAGAAAGCGTTGCGTTTTTATCCGTTCCTTCCGTTACATAAAAACGAATAGGCGCTTCAATGCCTGCAGCAAGGCTTGCCTCCAACATGCGCACTGCAAAGTCATTTCTGTAAACGCCAACGATACGGTTACCAGGAATGGTAAGCCCTCGGTTCTTTGCGCCAGCAGAAGCACTTGCCCCCGTAACACGCCTCATACCATTTGCCTTGATTGCAGCGTTCAGTCGACCATTCATCTCCTTAAAGGTCATCTTGGTCTTGTGTGTTACCCACCCCTCACGTGCCAATGAGCTTTTTGCATAAGCCTCTGATGTAAATACTGGCAAAGAGGATACAATTACACTTGCTCCTAAAATAGCAGCTACCAAAATTCTCTTCATGTTTATTTCTCCCAAAGAGTCAATCAAATATTCATTTTTCGCTTTACCATAACAGCAAGCGAACTTCCAATAAAGGCCATTAAAGCCCAAGCCCATCCGTGTAAACTACCTGAAACGAGACCTCCAAGATAAGCACCAATATTGCAGCCATAAGCCAACCGTGCGCCATAGCCCATCAACAAGCCACCAAAGATTGCCGTACTGATTTCAACTTTGGATAAAGAGAAAATTGGGCGCCATTTAGACGCAAGCCCAGCTGCTGCAACTGCACCTGCAATAATACCAAAATTCATAACGGAGGTTGTATCTTTAAAAACAGTATTTTGAACAGCATTTGCTTTCCAACCCGTCCAAAACGGCCAGCTCAAAACATCAATGCCTATAAGATTGGCACCCTTGGCACCCCATAGCGCAAATGCCCAAGTAACCCCCCATGGACGACCAGCAACTATTAAAGTTAAAATACCAACAATTGCCAAGGCAATGGCACCAGCTAATGGCGACCATGGGCCTTTTATAAAACTTTCAGTTTTTCGCGGCGGTTCAAGATCACCGTGTTTGCGTTTTTCATACCAAACGCTCCACAAAGCTATCGCGCCTAACAAACTAATTAAAACGACAAAAGCGCCAATAGGCCCCAGATTATTGATCATGCCATAGCTAAACTTATCGCCAACACCCAAGGTTTCCTGAACCGCTTGCGGGAAGGCAATCGAATTCCACCAATTAAGGTGCATAGTGCCAAGCACAGAACCAATTACAAAAAACAACAGTGTTATACACATACGTGTTGACCCGCCCCCCACAACGAAAAGCGTCCCTGACCCACAGCCACCGCCAAACTGCATGCCAAAGCCAAATATGAAAGAACCAAACAACATGCCCATACTGACTGGCAATATAAAACCACGCGCGTCCGTATAAGCAATCAACGGAAATGAAACTGCACACGTTATAACGATTAGCAAAAATTGATATCGAAGCCCGACGCCCCGCCCTTCAGCAAAAATCCTGCGCCATGCGGCAGTAAACCCGAATGAAGCATGATAAAGCGCGAAACCAGCAAGTCCACCAATTAAAACAGCCAAAGCCTGTTTTTGTCCTGCCAGATTAGCAGCCGCTATAACCAAAGCAAAAAGCGCCAAAGCAGCTCCAATTACCGGCATGTTTTGAGGTTGTTTAGGCAGGCTTGCGGTTTCTAGTGTCATTTTTCTCAACCAAAGTTCGTTCAGTATTCATTCAGGCAAAATGTCCGATAACAACATTAACACAAGAAGTGCTTTGTTGATTTTAATAACTTTAAACAAGCAAACCTATAGGGCAAGTTTGATACGCCTCACGATTGTTTGAACAAAAACATAAAGATGTCACTTCTCTAGAAAAGCAATATAACATATTCAATTATATTGAAGATAATATGTTGATACAGTAATTTTAAACGCCCCTTGGAGTAATGAGTGTTGAAGCAAGATTTATACGAATGCGATTTAACATTACAAAACACTAACGCATTAGAAACCTGGAATAAAACCGTTCACGGCTTTTTATCCCATTCAGCAACAACAGGTGTTACCCTTGCGCAAACCTTGGAAATTGAGCCTGAGTTTGCACTCGCACAATCTTGTAAAGGCCTTTTCAGCCTATTGCTTGGACGCAAAGAATTAACTGAAACAGCACAAGAAGCATTCGTAACCGCCAAGGCAAGCGATAAAGCAAACCCTGTCACACAACGCGAGCGCCATTATATCAACGCACTGGGTTTTTGGCTTGGCGGCAGTCTAAGAAACGCTGTTGCAGAGATGGAAACTGTACTTGCAAAATGGCCTCACGATGCACTTGCCATGAAATTGAGCCATGCAATCTTGTTTGTATTGGGTGACAGCAAGGCAATGAAAGCATCGCTTCAAAATGTCTTCGATGTTTATAAAGGCCACAAGGCTGAAGGGTATTTCAATGGCTGTTATGCTTTTACACTTGAAGAGGCTGGTGAATATAAACGCGCTGAAAACCATGGCCGCTTAGCACTTGAACTTGCACCTGATGATGCATGGGGACTTCATGCCATAACGCATGTCTTTGATATGACAGGCCAAGCCAAAGAAGGCCTTGCATGGATTAAAGGCAAGGAAGCAGCCTGGCAACACTGCAATAATTTTCGCTACCATGTCTGGTGGCACATCGCCTTGATGCATTTGGATCTGGGTAACTACGACAAAACATTGGAGCTTTATGATGAAGAAATCAGAAAAGACAAAACAGACGACTATCGTGATATATCAAACGCAACTTCTGTTCTGCTCAGGCTCGAATTTGAAGGTGTCAATGTCGGCAAACGCTGGCAGGAACTCTCTCAATTATCCAGCACTAGAACAGATGACAACTGCGTAGCTTTTGCTGACCTACATTACATGATGGCGTTTTGTGGCAATTATGATGAAAAACCTGCCACACAACTTTTAACAAACATGCAGTTGGCTGAAACACGTCAACATAACGAATTAACCAAGATTATCCGTAAACCAGGTGTATTGGCAGCAACTGGACTTGAAGCATTCCGCGATCACGATTTCACCAAAGCCTATCAATATCTGACAAAAGCCCGCCCTATGATGGAAAAAATTGGTGGCAGCCATGCGCAACGTGATGTTTTCGAACGACTTGCAATTGAATCCGCACTTCGTGGCGGTTTAAACGCTCAAGCAAAGACACTTCTACAACAACGTGATTTGCATCGCGGCCATAAAGATGGCTACTCAAAAAGCAGGTGGAAGATAATTCAGGGTAATGCACAAAGCGGCACATACAATATTGCAGGTGTTGCCGCAAAGAATATTGCCTGATATTAGCTCACTTAACAAATCGGCTTTACCTTTGGTATAAGACGAAAGAAGACATACAATTACGGGCATCATACAGTGAATCAGACCGAAGCAACTTCCCAGCCATCACCACAAGTAGTTCCTAAAAAACGTGATCCCCGCCTTGATTTCTTCCGAGGCATAGGCATGTTCATCATCTTTATGGCGCATATGCCAGGAAACTGGTTTACTGGCTACATCCCTGCCCGCTTTGGCTTTTCTGATGCAACAGAAATTTTCGTATTCTGCTCTGGCATGGCTTCAGCAATTGCATTTGGCAAACTATTTGAAAACACTGGCTGGGTAATGGGCGCAGTTAGAATTATCCACCGAATATGGCAAGTTTACTGGGCACATATCGGACTATTTTTCGTAACATTATTACTTGTTATCTGGCAAACAAGTATCGCAGCAACAGGCGATCTTTGCGCCTATAATGCGGAACGCTTCTGTAGTACAAATGGACAAGATACCTGGAATTATATCGGACGCCTCAACATTATACATCTGCTTCAACCAACAGATGGCTTGCATGGCGCTGCTGGTACAACACCAGCGCAAAACCTGACAGGCATCATGACACTAACATGGGTACCAAACCTGTTTGACATCCTGCCAATGTATATTGTCATTCTGGCACTAATTCCAATTGTAATGGGGTTAAAAAAGCTTGCTAATAAATATGTGGCCATGGGGTTTGTCTTGCTACTTTGGCTCTTGGCTCAAGACGGCGTTGCTGCTTTTTTAGGACTTGATGAGTTTTTCGGTGCGCTCTTTGGCATAAAACCAGGTGGCATTAATTTTACTGCGGAACCCTGGTCACTAAGAGCATGGTTTTTCAACCCATTCGGTTGGCAACTTGTTTTCTTTACCGGCTTTTCATTCATGATGGGCTGGTTACCAAAACCAAAAATCAGGACATCCTACGTAATAATCGCCGCACTAATCGTCCTTTGCTATGTGCCATTTTCATTTTGGGGTATTCAAAACAATCCTGAAAACTTTGTCTTTTCACAAGAAGCAGCGCGTTCCCTGTTTGGCGTGGAATCGCTTTCAGAACTCGTTCGCGAACCTTTTTATGAAAAATACAAAAACCTGGAGCCTTTCACAATTTTCCAGACTGTACGCATAAATATTTTTGAATTTGCAGAAAAAAGCGATGTCGGCATCCTGCGCTTTATGCACTTCTTGTTCTTGGCTTACGTCTTCTGGGCACTGGCTGGCGAAGGCGGCAAAAACCTTGACTTCAAAAACATTATCGGCCGCAACTTCGTAAAAGTCGTCCACAAGGTTGGCCAGCAATCGCTAGCCATCTTCCTGACCAGCATTGTGCTTTCTCGTTTTTGTGGCTTCATCATAGACATCATAGGCAAAAGCTGGCCGAAGATGATTTTGGTGAATGGCACGGGCATAGCAATCCTAATCGGCGTTGCTTACTTCGTAGCATGGATTAAAAAATCTCCATGGAAGCAGGCCAAGCAGGTGCGTGCTACAGGGAT
>CALDZF010000047.1 GCA_937944165.1 uncultured Rhizobiaceae group bacterium
TATCTGTTTCAGCCATGCCAAGACAAGCGAGGTCCAAGCCACCACCATCATAAAAATCAAATTGTTGATTGGTCTGAATAACTGCATCTGCATTAATTGCGGCACCAAAATCCAGTCCCGATTGGGGTACACCTCCCAATACACCAGCTTCTGTTGTCAATGTGATATTGTTGATAATACCTTCTTCATTGGCAACTGCGCCAACTCCCTCTGGCATACCAATACCAAGATTAACAACACCATTTACAGGCAATTCCATTGCCGCACGACGTGCGATTATTTTTCGCTCAGACATTTCCATTGGAGTAATACGATCGACCATGCTTTTGATGCGACCAGAAAATCCGTGATTATAAGGTGTCGCATAAGTTTGGTGGTGTTCATCAGGTTCTGAGATTACAACACAATCAACCAGGTTCCCAGGAACGACAACTTCTTTTGGCAATAAAGATCCAGGTGCCGCTATGCGCTCAACTTGCGCGATTACCAGACCACCTGAGTTTTTTGCAGCCATGGCTATTGATAACATATCAAGCGTAAGTGCCTCACGCTCCATGGTAATATTACCTAATGGGTCTGCGGTCGTACCCCTTATAAGAGCGACATCTACAGGAATGGAATGATAAAAAAGCCATTCATCATCATCAAGCTCTTTTACTTCGACCAACGGCTTAGTCGTGCATTTATTGATTGCTCCACCGCCTTGGCGCGGATCAACAAATGTATGTAATCCTACCTTGGAAAACATGCCTGGCTTGCCGGCTGCAATATCACGGTAAAGTTGGGAAATACATCCAAGTGGCAAATTATAAGCTTCGATTTCATTGTTAATTGCCATTGCTCCCAGTTTGGGAATAAGTGACCAATGCCCGCCAATTGCGCGTTTAACGAGGCCAGGCTTTGCTAAACGATTAAGCCCTTTTTCCTTGCCATCGCCCGGTGCTGCAGCAAATAAAAGCGAAATGTTTTTTGGAGACTGGTGCGTAGAGAAACGATCTTCTATGCCACGCAACAAGCTTTCTGGCGTACCTATCCCCACAAAACCAGAGACACAGACCGTATCGCCATCAGCAATCGTTGCAATTGCATCTTGAAGTGAAACGATCTTGTCTACCATGGTAATTACACTTTCCTAATAGATTTTTTAACTTGCTTTACTTTCGCTTTAGACCCTTGTTTCCGGATTACCCATTCGATTAAGCCACTTGCAACAACGCCTTGTGCCTTACGGCTTACAAACACCCCTACATGCCCCCCCGGAAACCCTATTTCTTCATAGTTTTTCTTGGGCACAAACTTGCTCAATGCTTTGGAACAACTGACAGGAATAATGTGGTCTTGTTCGGCGTAGATATTGATCACCGGACAGTTGATTTTGGAAAGATCAATCTTCTCACCACAAATTATAAATTCACCGTTTACAAGTTGGTTTTCACGGTAAAGACCGTTGAGCCATTGACGTGCAGCTTCACCAGGATGATCCGGTCGATCTGCTATCCACTTTTCCATACGAAGAAAATTAAGCATCATGGCTTCATTTCCCTCCATTTTTGCCAAACCGATATTATATTTCGTCATACTGGCAATAGGCGTAAGGGAAGAAAAAATTGCTCCAGTCATTTCACCTGGCAACATACCGTGTGTATCAATTACTAAGTTAATATCATCTTGGGTAAGATTACCAATCCAGGAATTTAAGAACCCCTCTCCTCGCCAAAAGTTTTCTTGGTCACCATGAAAGTCTATCGGTGTAATTGCCAGGGCGAGACCAGCAAAGAGCTCAGGTCTGAAAGCTGCAAGCATGGCTGCAAATGTACCACCTTCACAAATGCCAAAAAGGTTTACTGGCTTTTTATCATTTGCTTCATAAACATGCTCAACGCATGACCCAAGATAGCGCTCGACATAATCATCAAAATCAAGATATTGGTCTGCCCTTGTCGGATTGCCCCAATCAACGACATACAGGTCTATCCCTGCCATCAGCAAATTGCGAACGAGCGAACGATCCTCCTGCAAGTCAATCATTGTCTGTCTGCCAAAAAGACCATAACAAATGATCATTGGTGGGATGTCAGTTCTTATTTTTGTGAGTGGGCGATAATGGAACAGACGCACTTTATCAATTTCAAAAACAACATCACTAGGCGTTTCTGCAATTTCTACGTCTTCGTTTTTAATTTTGCCGAGGAAGCCGTTTGACTTAACCATCTGCTCGCCAGTTTTAAGCATATGTTGCCATACCAGAGACCAAGCTTCTTGTGCTGCTTCTATTTCATCAAATAATTTTTGATCTGTTTCAGCCTCGGTAACTTTCATTACATTCCAGCTTTCAAACTTTGCAATTCTCTTTTTACTTTTCGCAATTCTCTGCGTAATTCGTGAACTGTTTTGGTAAGATCTTCAACTTCAGTTCTCGTTGGCATTTGGTACATTTCCGACCAGGCTTCTGCCAAATCTTTTTGCCGTGCTTTTATTTCTGTTGATGCACGGATCATACGCTTTTGCGCATCCATGAACTCTAGCGAGCGTTGTGTTTCCAACAGTTCATGATTGGCAGCTTCTAACCAAGCATTAAGTGCATCACTCGGCTCAGATGATTTTAAATCTTCTATTGAATAATTTTCGTTGAAGCGCCCATAAGTGCGCACCCATGCTTCTTGCATGACCTTGCCCATGTCAGCCGCTGCTTGTGAATAATCCAATGTCTCACGCCAAGTTCCTGCAGCTTCATGTTGAGGAGTTGCAAGGTCTGCAAATTTAGGTCCATCTGCTATCGATTGTAAAATAACACGCAATTGAGCAGGTGCAAATTTTGACCAGTTTGCTGGCTCCAACATTGCAAGAAACGCATTGTTTGTTTTGGTAAAATCTGCTGCCATATCAGAAGATTTACTGGTAAAGACATTTGGGTCCCAATCAGGAACCCAAGCTTTAATGAAGCTATCCCACGCGGGGAAAGCTTCATCTTTTTGCATGTTCTCAGAAAAATTCGGCATGTTTTCAAAAGACTTTGCAAAAGTATCCATGGCAGCAGACTGTGCCTTTAGAAAAGTTTCTTGTCCCTTTTCCCAAGCATCAAACATCTGCCTCATAGTATCATCTTCTGTTTTATCTCTATCACTCATGCCATTCTCCAAAACTCAGGAATTAAAGCGCCTGGGTATAAATATCCAAAGCTGCTTCATAGGTCATTTCACGAGGATTATTGACCAATAAGCGTTGTTGCTTCATTGCGTCTTCCGCTAGCATTGGCAGGTTATTGTGATTAACACCTACTTCTGCAAGTTTTGATTGCATCCCCAGTTCGGGCCCCATCGCCTTAAACCCTTCCACCATGCCTTTACATGCATCCGCTTCAGACTTTCCTACAAGTTCCGGGAAGATAATTGGAGCAAGCTCTGCATATTGTTTTGCAGCGCCCTCACCTTCCATATTGAAGTCCAACACGTAAGGCAGCACAAGCGCATTGGACAAGCCGTGAGGTACTTTAAAATGACCGCCTAATGGATAAGCAAGAGCGTGAACTGCTGCTACAGGTGCATTTGCAAATGCCATGCCTGCCAACATTGAGCCTAGTAACATGTTCGAACGCGCTTCGCGGTTTTGACCATCTTTACAAGCCGTGTGAATGCTGCCGCCCAAAAGTTCTAGCGCCTGACGTGCCAATGTGTCAGAAAGAATATTTTTCTTATGTTTGGAAGTATATGCCTCAATTGCATGAACCATGGCATCAATTCCAGTTGCTGCCGTGATGTGCGCTGGCAAACCAACGGTTAACTCTGCATCCAGGATTGCCCAATCAGGAAGAAGCTGGTGCGAAACAACACCTTTTTTCTCGTTTGTACCAGTTGTTACAATAGAAATTGGAGTTACTTCTGAACCTGTACCGGCTGTTGTTGGTGCAAGAACCATTGGCAAGCGTCCATCTTTAACAAGGCCCACACCGTACATTTCGCCGATCGGCTGATCAGAACCTGCAAGCACTGCGATGAGCTTAGCTGTATCCATTGAAGAACCACCACCAACTGAGACAATACCATCAACGCCGGCACTTTTACATTCATTAACCGCTTCAAGTATCATTGCTTCTGGTGGATCAGCCACAACATCGTCAATGATATGGACTTCAATCCCTGCTTCCTTGAGGCTATCAAGGGATGCTTTAGCAAGGCCTAATTCAAGAATGATTTTATCAGTTACGAAGCCAACCTTCTTGCAGCCCATGTCGGCCATAATACCGCCGATTTTTGATGTGCTACCAACTTCAGAAAGGATAGATTTGGTTGTTTGGAATTGAAACGCGTGCATTTTTACACCTTTGTTTAAGTTACATTATTATTCGTCTTCGAATGACTTAAGACTTTTTAGTCGTTCTGTCAGCTTCATATTTTCCGAATAGTCCACCGGACAGTCAATCAGCGATACACCGCCATCATTCATTGCTGTTTTTAAAATGGATTGCAGGTCTTCGGCTTTCTCAATCTTATACCCATTTGCGCCAAAGCTCTCGGCAAACTTTATAAAGTCCGGATTACCCACGTCAACATTGCTCTTGCGCCCAAATTCGCGCAGCTGATGCCATTCTATCAGTCCGAGTTTATTGTCATTAAACATCAAGATTGTAATATTCAGACCCAAACGTACAGCAGTTTCAACTTCCTGGTTATTCATCATGAAACCGCCATCGCCTGATACAGCAACGATATTGCGATCAGGATAAACAAGCTTTGCAGCAATTGCACCTGGAAGCGCTATACCCATAGAAGCAAACCCGTTTGAGATGATGCAAGTGTTGGGACGCTCTGCCTGGAACATCCTGGCCATCCACATTTTATGCGCACCAACATCAGAGATCACTACATCATCTGGATTAAGGCATTGTCGGAGGTCATAAATTATTTTTTGCGGCTTTACCGGATAACTCATATCTTCGGCATGTGCGTTCAGTTCTTTTGTAATTTTCTTACGCAATTTTATCATTGCTGGGGATGGTTCGCGATCACATTGCGCGCCTATTCGCGCCATAGAATCGGCGACATCACCAATGACGCCAGCTTCTACAATATAATTTGCGTCCACTTCTGCAGGTGACCCATCAACATGAATTATTTTCTTGTCTTTATTAGGGTTCCAATAAGCGGGATCATATTCAACCATGTCATAACCAATACAGATGACAAGGTCTGCATCATCAATCCCAAAAGCCACAAGGTCATGGGCTTTAAGCCCCACTGTGCCAAGGCTTAGATGGTGCGAAGATGGAATGACCCCTTTTGCCATAAAAGTAGTTGCTACAGGTGCATTAATACTTTCAGCGAATTCGACCAGTGCATCGGAAGCGCCATGACGAACGATACCGTTGCCGGCGATGATAATAGGATTATTGGCCTTGGTAATCATTTCAGCAACCTGCCGACACTTGCCGCGAGCAGCGCAAGAGGACTTAGCAGACTGCACCTTTAAAGGCACAGCATCGCCTACTTCCATATCCGCAATATTTTCAGGAAAATCAATAAAAGCAGCACCAGGTTTTTCTGCTTGGGCAAACTTAAAAGCTTTTCGTACTACTTCTGGTACAATTTCCGGCATTCTGATTTGTGTGCTGTATTTTGTAATTGGTTCAAACAGGTTGACCAAATCTAAAATCTGATGGCTCTCTTTGTGCATTCTGGTTGTAGCGCCCTGGCCTGCGATAGCAACCATAGGTGCGCGGTCCATATTGCCATCTGCAACACCAGTAACAAGATTGGTGGCACCTGGCCCTAAAGTGGACATACACACACCCGCCTTGCCAGTTAGTCGTCCGTATACATCAGCCATGAAAGCAGCGCCTTGCTCATGTCGGGTAACGACAAAATTTATAGGACTATCCAGTAACGCATCCATAACAGCGATATTTTCTTCGCCAGGGATACCAAAAATATAATCGACACCCTCATTTTCCAGACATTTGACCAAAAGTTGGGCTGCAGTGGTCGGTTGCGTTTTGGACAAGTTACTCTCCTTAGTTAACTTTCATATACAACGTTAAGTAACTATCTTTAAAAAGGTTCCGTGAAATTTAAAAATAAAAACAATTTTGAGTTACTTTTATGCCCGTTAATCTAAACATCTTAACCATTGTATATCAAGTGCTTAGTATGCAGAGCCATGGTGCATAAATTGAATAAATGTAATTTTTATAATTTATTTTGTGCGACGCACAAAAATATGTTGCAATGCACAATAAACTATCCTATATAGTCAATATCGAAGTCGAATAAGAGTTCATATTCGACTTGCTTCTAATACGAAAGAAAAGGCACAGAAAGATGACAAAGAAAATGGATACTTCTGATACAAAAGAATACGTGACTAAACATATTGCAAATTCAGAAAAAATTGTTGAAAGCGCTATTGAATTTAATGCAGCTTGTTTTCAAGGTTGTGAAGCAATGTCAAAGAAATTCTATGAAAACTACGTTTCCAATGTAGCTGCAGCTTTTGATGGCGTTAAAGCTCTTAATAAAACAAATGATATCGCTGAGTTTTATAAAGTAGCATCATCAAACGTTGTTGCTTCTACTGAGCGTGTTACAGAACAGACTAAAAGTATCGCAGAACTTTCAGGCAAGCTTATGAAAGAAACTGGTGAAGCTGGTCGTCTTGCTTATTCAAAAAGCTTTGCAATCAACTTTTAAGTTAAAACTGATTTAACTGATTAGTAGCGAATTCTTCCCTTCGTGAGCCTAATCACAGCTTAATTAAATTATTTTAAACCGCCGGTTTTTAAAACTGGCGGTTTTTTGATTTCTAATGGTTTGCCTGACAATCATAAATTGTTAAAAGGAAGATGATGCGCCGCACAATACAGAAGCGTTTAAGGAATAAAAATGGCCGATTCAAAAGATAAATCA
>CALDZF010000048.1 GCA_937944165.1 uncultured Rhizobiaceae group bacterium
AGCGATCCAAGGCATCATTTCACGAAGTTTTGCGCCAACTGCCTCGATTTGGTGTGCGTCGTTGTTACGACGGATCGCTTTAAAGCGTGCTGCACCTGAGTGATATTCCTGCATCCATTCAGATGTGAACTTGCCTGATTGGATATCATCAAGAACGCGCTTCATCTCAGCTTTTGTTTCTGCTGTTACGATGCGTGGTCCCGTTACATATTCGCCCCACTCAGCTGTGTTTGAGATTGAGTAGTTCATGTTTGCGATACCACCTTCGTAGATGAGATCCACGATCAGCTTCACTTCGTGCAAACATTCAAAATATGCCATCTCTGGTGCATAACCACCCTCCACCAGTGTTTCAAAACCCGCGCGGATGAGTTCAACGACACCACCGCAAAGAACGGCCTGCTCACCGAACAAGTCAGTTTCACACTCTTCCTTGAAGTTTGTTTCAATGATGCCTGAACGACCACCCCCAACGCCACATGCGTAAGAAAGACCAAGGTCATGCGCATTGCCTGAAGCATCTTGATGAACAGCAATCAGACATGGCACACCGCCACCTTTTTGGTATTCGCCACGTACTGTGTGACCTGGTCCTTTTGGTGCAACCATAAGAACGTCTACAGTTGATTTAGGCTCGATAAGACCAAAGTGAACGTTAAGACCATGCGCAAATGCAATTGCAGCACCATCACGGATATTACCAGCGATATCATCATGATAAATCTCGGCTTGTAGCTCATCAGGTGTTGCCATCATCATCAAGTCTGCCCATGCAGCACCTTCTGCAACACTCATGACTTCAAGACCATCAGCTTCTACTTTTTTGGCAGTTGAAGAACCAGCGCGCAGTGCAACGCGAAGGTTTTTAGCACCTGAATCCTTAAGGTTCATTGCATGAGCACGGCCCTGCGAACCGTAACCGATAATAAGGACGTTTTTGCCCTTGATTAGATTGAGATCAGCATCTCTGTCATAATAAACACGCATGTGGGTACTCTCCTGTTACTTGTGTTTGTTTAAATTTTAATTCTTACTCCCGCAAAGCATGAGGAATTGCTCCACAGCACTTTGCGCAAATTTTTTGATTTCAGTTTTGGTAGGCTTTTTATCATCACCCAAAAGCGCACGAATTTGCGCATCAGCAATGACCAGCCCGAAGAAAAGCCTGAACGCTTCATCACCACGCACAGTGATAAGACCAGCCTTTTGACCTTTAAGGAAAATCGGCAATAACCTCGTGCGCATGGCATAAGGCCCGTTCTCAAGCACAATACGACCAAGGCTCGATTTATTATTGCCTGCATGAGCAACCGCCAATCGATTTAGAGCGATTGAAACATCACTGGTTAAAACACTCAACCAACTCAAGGCAAACTTATTGAGTATCTCTGAAAATGCTTCCAGTGTAAGATTTGCGCCTTCTAATTTTGGCATAACAACCTTGGACGCCTGCCATTGAACTGTTGCGGTCAACAACCCATCGCGATCGCCATACCAACGGTAAAGCGTCTCCTTGGAACAAGCAGCGCGCTTTGCAACAGAGGCCATGGAGAACCCATCCCCTTCTTCCACCATCAAATCCAGCACGACAGAAAAAACCTCTTGCTCACGAGCAGAGGGCGCATTTTCATCAGTAGAGTGCTCTAGATTAATGGGTACTTGTTCATTCATACCGCACAGTACCGTACGGTACGGTTCGGGTCAAGTTAATTTTAAACTGGAAAAACTCTTTAACTCCAATCAAAATTATTGGCATAATGTCTGAAGATTATAAGTTCAGGAGTTATCTCAGCCTTTTGTTCTGTCATTACCAACTCAATACGGCGTTTGTTTTTAAACTCTTTAATTTTACGCACTGAAATATTTTTAGCAGTAATAGAACTTTCAGGCACTATACACACCCCTAATCCTTTGCCTAAAAGTTCAAATATCCAGTCTTCGCGCTCACTGCTAAAAACAACATTTAAATTAGTACCGCTTGCCTTGGTCATTTCCAAAAAACAATTGCGAAATTCGCAATATAATCGATCAAGATATCGTTCATTCGCCAATTCCAAAATTGATACTTCGTCAAGATCTTTAAAACGATGAGACTTTTCAAAAGCAACAACCATGTTTTCATCAAATAAATTAAGTCCAGCAAATCTGGAATCTAAAATATTTTCTCGTACACAAAAAACACAATCAAGTTCACCGTGCAATAACTTGTCTTCGATTACACTTGGAGTGACATCGTGAAATTTAAAAGAAATATTTGGATTCTTTTTATGAAACACATTGATAAACTCAAGAAAGCGATGTGCATTAATAGTGCACATTATCCCAATATTTATTTGTTTCGTATTGGCAGTAATTGCTGCGCTTGCCGCACTTACTGCCGTACGTTTTGATTCTTCAATTCTCTCAAAATGAATTTTCATTTCAATACCAAAGTCCGTTAGCTCAACTTTGTTTGTATTACGTTTCAGCAAATCTTTACCGAGATTCTCTTCTAACTTGCGAATAGCTTTTGAAAGTGCAGGTTGAGAAACCGCACATTTTTCAGCAGCTTGCGTAAAGTTTAAATACTCAGCCACTGACAAAAAATATTTAATTTGATGAAATTCCATTTATCGCATTCCCTTGCGCATTATAACCAACAAGAATAGAGCTTATAACTTATTAATATTTCTATATATTTTAAATTCATACTACATTTTTCTTCGTAATATCAACTTTAACAAAAAGGAGCGGGATCATGAAAAAATATATTATTGCTTGCGGCATTGCATGTCTAACAGCAACGACATCACTATCCCAAATGACATTAGCACAGGATGTAAAAATTAATGAAGCATCTTTTAATGCAGGGAATGAAGTCAATATACCAGAAAACTGGCGTGAATGGGTATTTGTAGGATCTCCACTAACCCCACATGCACTTAACGACGGTAAGGCACCCTTTCCTGAATATCATAACGTGTACATAGAACCAACTGCTTATGATCATTGGAAGAAAACAGGTACATGGGCAGAAGGTACGCAATTGGCTAAAGAGCTTGTACTTATCTATCAAAACGACAATGACGAAATTGGCTCTACTTCAGAAGTTTCTGGTAGAGGCTATCAGCAAGGTGAGTTCGCTGGTCTTGAATTAACTGTTAAGGATTCAAAACGTTTTACTGACATGCCAGGTGGATGGGCATATTTTTCTTTCGGTCATAAAGCACAACCTTATGAGAAAACTGCAAAAGCATTTCCTGCAGAATCATGTAATGCCTGTCATGAAGCAAGCGCTCAAGACGACTTTGTGTTTACACAATTCTATCCAGTCTTAAGAGCTGCAAAGCCAAACTAAAAATCAAATTATCTCCGCGATGAGAAGTTTTTAATCATCGCGGAAGTTTTAAAAATAATTTACCCGCGAAAACACATAAAATTCGCTAGCGCTTAGCTCAATTCCCCATTAAAGTCTCATTAAATTCAATCAAACAATGAGTAATATTTATGAAAGACATGCGCAAATTTTATATTAATGGCGAATGGGTTGACCCAATCAATGGTACAGACTTTCCGGTTATCAATCCCTCAACAGAAGAAGCCTATGCAACCATTTCATTAGGCGGCAAAGAAGATGCTGAAGCAGCCATAGCAGCCGCAAAATCAGCCTTTCCTTCATGGAGCAAATCAAGCAAGGCCGAGCGCATTGAACTTATGGAAACCATTCTTGAAGTTTACATGAAGCACTCTGATAAAATGGGCGAGACTATTTCCGAAGAAATGGGCGCACCTGTAAGTATGTCCAAGACATCTCAATCAGGCACGGGTTCTTATCATATTAAGGCATTTATAGATGCCATGAAAACTTACGAATTTGAGCGTGAACTGCGTCCGGATACACCAAACGATCGTATCATCCATGAGCCAATCGGCGTGTGTGGTTTGATAACCCCCTGGAACTGGCCAATGAACCAGATTGCCCTAAAAGTAATGCCAGGCATTGCAACAGGCTGTACAACAGTCCTTAAGCCCTCTGAGCAATCTCCGTTATCCGGCGTATTATTTGCTGAAATATTGCATGAAGCAGGTGCCCCTGCCGGCATTTTCAACATGGTCAATGGCGATGGCCCGGGTGTTGGCACAGTCCTTTCCGGTCACAAGGACGTTGACATGATTTCTTTCACCGGTTCCAGCCGGGCAGGAAAACTCATTACCAAAAATGCAGCTGATACCTTGAAACGCGTTTCCCTTGAGCTTGGCGGAAAAGGCGCAAACATCGTTTTCGCTGACGCGGCACCAGATGCAGTAAAAAATGGCGTCATTCGTTGCTTCAACAATACAGGCCAATCTTGTAATGCGCCTACGCGTATGTTGGTGGAGCGTTCTCGTTACGACCAGGCGGTCGAAGAAGCTGTAGAGCAGGCAGAAGCAACAGCAGTTGATTTAGCCTCAAAAGAAGGGCGCCATATTGGTCCACTTGTAAACCAGATGCAATTTGACAAGGTTCAAGACTTAATCGAGGTCGGCATTAAAGAAGATAAAGCCAAGCTTGTTGCAGGCGGCCTTGGTCGCCCAGAAGGCATGAACCGTGGTTATTTCGTCCGTCCAACCGTATTTGCAGATTGTAACAATGATATGCGTATCATGCGTGAAGAAATCTTTGGCCCCGTTCTATCCATGATGCCATTTGATACAGAAGAAGAAGCAATCGAAATTGCTAATGATACAGATTACGGCCTAACCAATTACATCCAGACAACCGACCCGAAAAAAGCCAATCGCGTTGCACGCCAAATGCGTACCGGCATGGTCGATATGAACGGTCAAGCACGTTCAGCAGGTGCTCCATTCGGCGGCTACAAACAATCAGGCAATGGTCGCGAAGGCGGCATTTGGGGTTTGGAAGAGTTCCTGGAAGTCAAAGCAATCGGCGGCTGGAACCCTGAAGGCTGATACGGCAATCAAAACAAACGCAAGAATGGGTGCAATTTTTTGCACTCATTTTATTTCCCATTAAAACGCTTAGACTTTTAAAGTTCACACTGTTTGGTGCAAACCTTAACAGGTTAAGGAAGTATTATGACCCCTATGGCATTTCAAAAACAAAGCCTATGAAGAGTTTTAGAAAGCAATCGGCAATTTGGATCAAATGAACCTTCTGAATGGTACGGTTGGGAGGAATCGAACCACCGGCCTCTTGCGCCACAAGCAAGCGCTCTAACCAACTGAGCTACAACCGCACATCTTCATTCAGAAGTATGTTTGAAATACGAACATCTTGCATAATTTGCAAGAGAAACTTCACGGATTTTTATAATTTTACTTCCGTAACGCATTAACCCTGAATGCAAGCAATAAGATTATACGTACTATCAGCACTAGACCTTGTTGTGTTTCAGCGGTATTAACTCATTATTAATTATAAATCCCAGGTTGCAGAATAATGAGGATCTGCTTCCATAATTTGTTTGCAGGCGGCAAACCAAGTATTGAGTAAGCACGTATGCAAGGTCAAGAATATTCCTACCTCGATCTTTCAGTTCATAAAAAACTGCGACGTTATGTATTGTCACAAGATGCGGTGGTTGTATTTAACAGTGATATTGATAGCATAATCTGGGCGAATGCAAGCGGCGCTGAACTTTTTGGTGGGCGCGGTGTTGTTGATCTGCTTGCAATGGAAATATCCAATTCACAGATAATCGTTCAGCAAATAAAAAAATCCATTGAAGAAATGGAGCCTGTAAAAAAACAAGTTAGAGAATTCGCACTCCAAAACGGCTTACACCCAATTAATATAACACTTGAGGTCAAACGTATAAAATTAGCTGATGATGACTATGGTTATAAAATCAGACATCTAACCAATCAAAAGAACAATCAAGATGAAAATACGCACGCTCAAAACGCGGTAAACACGCTGGCAGGTTTTGCTGACGCAGCTGCTATTTTGGATGATAACGGTTTACCACTTTCAGTTTCGCAAGCCTTTCAAAGTCTTGGTCCTTCAGAAGATATTTTACTGTCGCTTATTGCTGAACTAAAACGCGAAAAAGACCGCCTAATCAAAAGGCCTCAAACAAACCTTTCAGGTAATAGCATTGCAATTGGTTTGGCACGTATTTCAGATAAGCCAGGCAGGAATTTAATTGTACTTGCAAATACATCAGTGCAACCTTCAAAGCTTGATGAACAACAAGAGGATTTAGATCAAAACGAAGCCATTGAGGCGGTTCTTTTATCTGATGGCACCTATGAAGAAACAATTAATGCATCACAATATCTGGAAGCTGACCAAACCAGCGAACCAAATTTCAAAAAAGAAGACGGAACCATACGCTTTGCATGGGTAATTGATGAAAACCTCATATTTCAATCTGTATCACCGGAGCTTGCAGAAACCGTTGGCGAAAACGCTGCAGAAATTATTGGACGCAAATGGCGCGATATAGCTAATGTTTTTGGTTTTGATACCAATTACGAAATAGAAAACCTCCTTAACAAGCACGACACCTGGTCGGGCAAAACAGTTTTGTGGCCTGTTGAAGGCACTAACACAGTTTTGCCTGTAGACCTTGCTGCCCTACCCGTATTCAATTCTGAGCGTGATTTTGGGGGCTTTCGTGGGTTCGGCATCATACGTTCAGCAGATGCCATCCTCGACCCTGATGAAACAGGCATGGCTCTCGTTTCGCAACAACCAGAAGAGATACAGCCTGAGGAAAACTTGGAAGCATCATTTATTCCAAGAGATGATGAAGCTGAAATTGAGCCCGCAATAGAGCTACCAAGTCTTACAGAAGAAGAAAACACAGCATTTAGAAAAATTGGTGACACTTTAAGAGAAGGTGAGCCAGAGCAAGTATCGCCAGCCGAACCAGAAGACGTAGATACAATGGACAAGGTTGAAAATATAGAAACCATTAATGAGGAGATTGCAGAACACACACCTGCGGAAGAACCCCACATTAATAACATACCAGTTGAGGAAGCTCATGATGAAGAAGCGCCAACTGAAGAAGCATTAAATTTAACAAACAATGAAATATCAGCCTTCACACCAGCAGGACTTGATATTTCAATCATGGAAAATCTTCCTGTTGCAATTGTGATATACAATAGCGAAGAGATTTTGTTTACAAATCAGACTTTCCTTCAAACTTCTGGTTATAGAACCACACGTGACCTTGAAGAGGCTGGCGGGATTGAGGCAATTCTCGCACCAACCTCTAACGATAATACCAATGAATTTGAAGCGGTAAACTATTGCCTTAAAACTCAGTCTGGTGAGATCATACCCATTAATCCTGTTTTGCATACAGTCCCATGGGGAGGCGCTAAGGCTTTATTAATTTCGTTTAATACCAGTGACATAGAACAAAGTGTAGAACCACCCGCACTTGAAATGTCTAGCATAAGTGAAATTCAAAACATCCTTGATATTACAAGTGATGGCATTTTGGTGTTGGAGCCAACAGGTAATATTATTTCGATAAACAGTTCGGCAGAAGCACTCTTTAACATCAGTTTTGATGAGGCAAAGGGTCAAGATATTACCAGCCTGTTTGCGACTGAAAGCAAACTTAGCATTCGTCATTACGTTGAAAGTCATTCATCGCCTACATTGGATAAAATATTCAATGATGGACAAGAGGTCATTGCGACAGAAGCAAATGGCGGTATGATTCCTGCTTTTATTACAATTTCCAAGATGCGATCTTCAGGTAAATTATGTGCTGTTATTCGTGATATGACAAATTGGAAAAAGGCTGAAGAAGAACTTATCCAATCACGCCATGAGGCGGAAAGTGCAAGCGGCAATAAAACCGATTTTCTTGCAAATATCAGCCATGAAATCCGAACCCCATTAAACTCTATTATTGGGTTTTCAGAAATCATGATTGAAGAGCGGTTTGGCCCAATTAAAAACGATCGGTACCGTGAATATCTTCGAGATATTAACCGTTCTGGCAATCACGTTCTGGAACTGATTAATGATCTACTTGATCTTTCAAAAATAGAATCTGGTAAATTAGAACTTGAGTTTACCGCAGTCGATCTAAATGAAGTTGTCTCAGAAACCGTGGCACTTCTCCAGCCTCAAGCTAATGACAATCGTATTATCATTCGCACATCCTTATCAAGGGCAGTGCCAAAAGTAGTTGCAGACGCAAGAAGCATCCGCCAGGTTATTCTTAATCTTGTTTCCAACGCGATAAAGTTTTCACCAATAAACAGTCAGGTAATTGTATCTACTGTTTATGAAAATAATGGTGAAGTTGCTCTTCGCATACGTGACACTGGTAATGGAATGAGCGAAACGGAAATTACAAAAGCGATGCAACCTTTTCAACAGATACAACGCACCAATAAAAAACAAAACAAAGGAACAGGATTAGGACTTCCATTAACAAAAGCACTGGTAGAAGCAAACCGGGCTTTATTTGATTTGGAAAGCGAAGTTGGCCAAGGCACTATTGCTCATGTGCAATTCCCTACTCAAAGAGTTTTGGCTGATTAAATCTAGGCTCAGGACCTATTAATTAACGGCCTTTACGGATTGGAACAAATCAGATTCAGTCTGGCAAACGAAGGAGCTTGTTATGTCTGACTTGTTTTGGCTTTCTGAGCGCCAATTTGCGCGTATGCGTCCATACTTTCCACTATCTCATGGTGTGCCTCGTGCAGATGATCGGCGGGTTTTGTCTGGAATTATTCATGTTATCAAGAACGATCTACGATGGCGTGATGCGCCTTGCGAATATGGCCCCCACAAGACACTGTACAATCGCTTTGTAAGATGGAGCCGAATGGGTGTTTTTGATCGGATATTCAGCAAGTTGGCGGAGAAAGATGGGAACCCTGACACCTTGCAGATTGATGCAACCCACATCAAAGCGCACAGGACTGCTTGCAGTCTTGCAAAAAAGGGGATGTTCCGCGCCACATTGGGCGCACAAAAGGAGGACTGAACTCCAAACTGCACGCAGTTGTAAACGGTGATGGCAAACCTGTCGTAATGGCTCTGACTGCAGGCCAGACTTCCGACCATATTGGAGCAAAGATCATGTACCCTTGCCTGCCCAAGGCCAATGTGATGATCGGTGATAAAGGTTACGATAGTGATGAATACCGTGCTGCGCTGAAAGCCAAAGGTATCTCAGCTTGCATCCCGCCACGCAAAGGACGCAAGAACACCCAAGAGTATTGCAAAACCCTGTATAAACAACGTCATAAAGTCGAAAATGCATTCAATCGACTCAAAGATTGGCGTAGAATTGCAACCAGGTATGACAGATGCGCAGACATCTTCTTTGCTGCAATAACTATCGCAGCAATAGTTATATGGTGGATTTAATGAGTCCTAAGCCTAGGGTGTGAACCCAATTCATATTATTGATTTACTTTAATAAATCAGATTCAAGACATTCATTGATGGAGGTTTTGATGGCAAGATTTGATTTATCCGATGAAGAATGGGCTGTAATTCAGCCCTTACTACCTGTACCAGGGCGCGGAGCAAAGCGTGGCGATGACCGTAAAGTACTGAATGGCATCTTCTATATCTTACGCACAGGAGCGCCATGGCGTGATCTGCCAGAGCGATATGGTCCTCGTACCACGGTTTATAATCGATACGTGAGATGGGGTAGAAAAGGTGTTTGGAAATCGGTCTTTGATGCTTTGGCAGAGGAAGTCAAAGACAGTTTGATTTTCATAGATGGTTCGATTGTAAAGGCGCACCGTGCAGCGGCTGGTTCAAAAAGGGGGAACTTCTCGAGTGTATTGGACGCTCACGCGGAGGTCGCACAAGTAAGGTTCACGCGGCTGTAGATGAGTATGGCCGGCCTTTAAGGTTGGTAATATCAGGTGGCAATGTACATGATAGTCAGATGTTTGATGCCTTTACAGACTGGAAAGAAGAACCTTTGGCAATTGTTGCTGACAAAGCCTATGGCAGCGCTAAAATCAGACAGCAGATTGAAGATGAAGGTGCTCTTGCAGTAATCCCATCAAAATCAAATGCCAAAAAACCAATCCCGCACGACAAAAATCTCTACGCTATGCGTAACATCGTTGAACGCTTCTTTTGCAAGATGAAAGACATGCGCAGATTGGCAACACGGTTTGAGAAAACCGCAATCAACTTCCAAAACATGATATATATGTTTGCAATCAGGTGTTGGATCAATTGAGTCCAGACCCTAAATTTACAAGATATTACCACGCTTGTGTCATATGAGGTTCAAATCCGTGCCAAATCTACTGCCGCGCCACAGTTAGAATTCCTGTTTTGGAGTGCCAAAGCTAACGTCATTCTGTGCCAAAGCTAGCGCCGCGCCACATTTAATGCGATAAGTAACTGTAATATATAATGTAATTTGGTAGCGGGAGAGGGA
>CALDZF010000049.1 GCA_937944165.1 uncultured Rhizobiaceae group bacterium
TATTCGAACCAAACCCTATACGCCAAAGACAAACGGCAAAGCGGAACGCTTCATCAAAACGCTGCAAGAGGAATGGGCGTATGGACAATACTTTCAATCACACCATTCCAGAAACGCCTGGCTCCCCAAATGGATCAATATATACAATTGCGAAAGAAACCATGCAGGCATAAACTACAAAACACCAATCAGCCGTTTGAAACATCAATCGTGAACAACCTCATTGGAATACACAACTAGGATCTACGCAAGCCAGCAAAAGAGATAACAAGCGGAGAAGTTTAAGGTGCTGTCTAACTTAAATGTCCTTCTATATCGAAACCTGATTAGATCCTAGGCACAAGGCCTAGGATGACGGAGGGAACGTCATTACAAAAGCAGACCTCCCCTCAAGGGGGAGGTGGTTTTGAAACTCCCTTGCCAATCCTTCCTCCAAAGGCTAATCAAACCCCATGAAAAAACTCACTCCTACAATTGCAATCGATGGCCCTGCTGCATCAGGTAAGGGCACTTTGGCGCGGCGGTTGGCGGTGCATTATGGGTTTCATCATCTGGATACCGGGTTAACCTATCGTGGTGTGGCGCATGCGCTTTTGGAAGCGAATATGCCGCTTGATAATGAGGATATGGCTTGCCTCGTCGCTGAACAACTGGATTTGGGTACTTTGAATCAGGAAGTGCTTTCTGCGCATGATATAGGTGAGGCGGCTTCTAAGGTGGCTGTTATGAGTAGGGTGCGTGAGATATTGGTCGATGCTCAACGTGAGTTTGCCAATAAAGAGCCAGGAGCAGTGCTTGATGGGCGTGATATTGGCACGGTTGTTTGCCCGCAAGCAGAGGTGAAGCTTTATATTACGGCATCTCCTGAAAAGCGCGCACAGCGTCGTCATCGTGAGGTTGAGCAAAAAGGGCAGGCGTCAGAATACGACCAAATTCTAACCGATATTATCAAGCGTGATGAACGCGATATGGGGCGAGCTGACAGTCCGCTTAAACCTGCTGAAAATGCCTACTTGATTGATACGTCAGAAATGAGTATAGAAACTGCATTCACGACAGCTGTGTCACTTGTTGATAAGGCGTTGTTTGAATAAAGCGATCCAACTTTTTTTATCGCGCTACCAACTGGCATGTTAGTATGACCAGTCAAAGGCAGTTGGATTTATTTGAAACACAAACCCGTAGCGCATTCGAAACCGCAGAATAGAAGTAGCCGTTTCGATCAGGAGAATCCATGACAAATAGTTCAAGCATGGAAGAGTTTGAAGCTCTTCTGGAACAGTCTTTTGAAACACATGACGTCGTTGAAGGCGCTGTTGTAAAAGGCATTATTACTGCATTTGAAAAAGATCTTGCAGTCGTCGACGTAGGCCTCAAAGTTGAAGGTCGCGTTGCAATGAAAGAATTTGGTGCGGCTGGCCGTGACGGCTCTATGAAAGTCGGCGATGAAGTCGAAGTTTATGTTGACCGTGTTGAAAACGCGATGGGTGAGGCGGTTCTGTCTCGCGAAAAAGCCCGCCGTGAAGAAAGCTGGATCCGTCTTGAGAAGCAATTCGAAGATGGTGAAAGAGTTGAAGGTGTTATCTACAATCAGGTTAAAGGTGGCTTCACCGTTGATCTTGATGGTGCAATGGCCTTCTTGCCGCGTTCACAAGTGGACATCCGTCCTATCCGTGACGTGACACCATTGATGAACAACCCGCAACCCTTCCAAATCCTGAAAATGGATCGTCGCCGCGGCAACATCGTTGTTTCCCGTCGTTCTATCCTTGAAGAGAGCAGAGCGGAACAGCGTTCGGAAATCGTACAAAACCTTGATGAAGGTCAAACAGTAGAAGGCGTTGTTAAAAACGTAACTGACTACGGTGCCTTCGTTGATCTTGGTGGTATTGACGGCCTTCTACACGTGACTGACATGGCTTGGCGTCGTGTTAATCACCCAAGTGAAATCCTCAACATCGGCCAGACTGTTAAAGTACAGATCATCCGTGTGAACCAGGATACGCACCGTATTTCCCTTGGTATGAAGCAGCTTGAGAGCGATCCATGGGAAGCGATTGAAGCTAAATACCCAATCGAGGCTAAAATTACTGGCCGCGTAACAAACATCACTGATTACGGTGCGTTTGTTGAAATAGAGCCAGGTATTGAAGGTTTGATCCATGTATCAGAAATGTCTTGGACAAAGAAGAATGTTCACCCAGGTAAAATCGTTTCTACTTCGCAGGAAGTTGAAGTGATCGTTCTTGAGGTTGATCCTTCAAAGCGTCGTATTTCGCTTGGTCTTAAGCAGACATTGGATAACCCATGGCACGCATTTGCTGATCAATTCCCAGTGGGTGCTGAAGTTGAAGGCGAAGTTAAAAACAAGACTGAGTTTGGTCTGTTCATCGGCCTTGAAGGCGATGTTGATGGCATGGTTCACTTGTCTGACCTTGACTGGAACAAGTCTGGTGAAGAAGCAATCGAAGATTATACAAAAGGCGAAATGGTTAAAGCTGTTGTGCTTGATGTGGACATCGAAAAAGAGCGTATTTCACTTGGCGTTAAACAACTCGGTACTGATGTTGTTGGCGAAGCAGCAGATTCTGGCGCAATCCGTAAGGGTGGTATTGTAACTTGTGAAGTGCTTGAAGTAAAAGACGGTGGTCTTGAAGTTTCAATCGCTGATACTGAGCTTACATCTTTCATCAAGCGTTCTGATCTATCTCGTGACCGTGACGAGCAGCGCCCTGAGCGTTTCTCTGTTGGTCAAAAAGTTGATGCGCGTGTCATTCAATTTGATAAGAAAACACGTCGCGTTGGTGTATCGATCAAAGCACTTGAGATTGCAGAAGAAAAAGAAGCAGTCGCACAATACGGTTCATCTGACTCAGGTGCATCTCTAGGCGATATTCTTGGCGCTGCATTGAAAGACCAAGATGACAAGTAAGTCTTGTTGAAATAAAAATTAGAAAAGCCCGCATCATCTGATCGCGGGCTCTTTTGTGTTTGGTTTTCACTGTTATTTGCTGATTCAATCATATCAACGCATCAAACGTTTTAATTTGTCCCAGTCATTAACTAAACCTGCGGAAAATGTATTAGGGCTGCACGGGCCTGCTTTTAATACATAGCCTGAAGTTGTTTTTTCCAGAGTTGCTATGGTTGTGGTGTTTGGCTTTGGTGGGTTGCCACACCAAACATTTATGCAGGTAGTTTCTACCGTAACCTTAGTCTTAAATGCTTTTTCTTTTCCGTTAACTAGCTTTTTGCCAGAAAAGTGCATTTTGGTTTTGCTGCCTTTGCCATTTTGAGGGATTAGTTGAATACCGCCGTTAATTCCTGTGCCAGTAAGCTTGGGCTTTTTTTTCTGTTTTGTCCCGCCAGTGAAACTTCCCATAACATAAGTAATATTTTTGCCTGCTTTTTTGTTGGCCTTGTAACTTGTTTCAAGTTCAAACCCCGAACTTGCACACGATAGGGCGTGAGCTTGTGTTGTTGTCATTAAGGCAAAGCTTATGGCAGTAATACAAGCTAAAGTTTTCATGATATGCTCCAAAAAGGTTTTAATCATTATAACATACTATTAAAGGCATGTTGAATTAAGGCTGAATGTCAGCAAATAAGCATAACTTACATCCGCATGTTTGCACCATTTGCATCATAGACAGGCGCACCTTGAACTTCTGCATTGTAAGTCTCACCCAGAATTTCAATTTCCAGTTTTGTTCCAGCTGTTGCATTTTCTATACTGACGTAACCCATTGCCATAGATTTTCCAACATGATGCGCATATCCGCCAGAACTAACATAACCAACAGCTTCTCCATTTTTCAAAATAGCTTCATCATTTGAGACATCAATTCCTTCAACATCAATGATTAGTGTAACCAGCTTTTGTTTTATGCCTTCTGCTTTAATTTTTTCAGAAGCTTGTTTGCCGATAAAGTCTTTCTTCCAGTTAACAAATACATCCATACCAGATTGTAACACATCAAAGTCAGGGCGGTAATCAAGTGTCCATACACCCCAGCCTTTTTCCAATCTCATAGACATAAGCGCACGTGCGCCATACCAGCGATAGTTTAAATCCTTGCCAGCTTCTTCAATCGCTTCAGCAAGGCGAATGAGATATTGTGGCTTGCAATAAATTTCGTAACCCAGTTCGCCAGAAAAGCTGATGCGATTTAAAATTACAGGAACACCGCCCACATATGCCTGGCGTAAGTCCCTGAATTTGAAAGCCTCGCTTGAAACATCATCACGAGTAATGCGTGATAATAGTTCTCTTGATTTGGGACCTGATAAGGCAATGCCGTGCCAATCATCAGATGCGTTTTGGTAAGTAACATCTTGTGGTAAATCTTTTTCAAACCAGCGGCGATGGGCTTCTTGCATTGCGCCTGAACCAAATAAAATGAAGTGGTCTTCTGCCAAACAGGCCACTGTTAAATCACCATAAAGCTTGCCTTTTGGTGTTAGCATTGGGGTTAGTGTTAATCGACCTTGCTTTGGTATAAAGCCAGCCAGGGTTTTATCCAGATAAGCCCTTGCCCCTTTGCCTGTGAATTCGTGCTTTGCAAAATTGGCTATTTCTATGCCTCCCACAGCTTCGCGCACTGCTTTTACTTCTCTAGCAACATAGTCATGTGAACGATTGCGCTCGAAGGTTGGTTCTTCGTGAGCGTCTTGTGGACTATCAGCAAACCATAGTGCGTTTTCAAGTCCGAAGCTTTGATCCATTCTTGCGCCTTTTGCGATTAAACGATCATACAGTGCGGTCGTTTTTTGAATACGGCCTTTGGGTAAGGTTTCATTTGGAAAAGTCATTACAAACCGACGTTCGTAATTTTCTGTAGATTTGACGGTTCCCCAGTCAGGCGTTGCCCAATCTCCAAAACGGGCAACATCCATTGCCCAAACATCAATTGATGGTTCACCGTCCATCATCCATTCAGCCATAGTAAGGCCAACGCCACCACCTTGGCAGAAGCCAGCCATAACACCCACCGCGCACCAGTAGTTTGTTATTCCAGGAACAGGGCCAATCATTGGATTGCCATCAGGGCCAAATGTGAAGGGGCCATTGATTGCTTGTTTGATGCCGGTATTGGCAAGGGCAGGGATGCGCTCAAATGCGAATTCCAACCTATCAGCAATTTGATCGAGATTGGGTTGTAAAAGCTCATGCCCAAAGTCCCATGGGGTTCCATCAACTTTCCAAGGTGTGCCACGTTGTTCATAGGTGCCTAATAAAAGACCATCACGTTCTTGGCGGAAATAAATATTGGCTTCATAATCAATCCCGCAAGGTAGTCTTTCTTTACTTTCAGCGATTTCAGGAATTCGTTCTGTAAGCAGGTAATGATGCTCCATGGGTTGAACAGGGATATTTAATCCTTGCATCTTGCCAACTTCTCTTGCCCAGAGACCTCCGCAGTTTACGATAATTTCTGCATTAATGGAGCCTTTTGGCGTTGTTACTTCCCAAGAACCATCTGCTTTTTGAGTTGTCTCAGTCACAGGAGTATGGGTGAAGTATTGTGCGCCATGAACTTTGGCAGCTTTTGCAAATGCGTAGGTCGCACCTGATGGATCAAGATCGCCGTCTTGGTTATCCCAAAGGGCAGCAAGGTAGTGTTTAGGGTCTATTAAAGGGTGTCTGTCTGCCACTTCTTGTGGCGAAATAAATTCTTGATGTAAGCCCATATAACGTGCTTTAGACCGTTCACGTTTAAGGTAGTCATACCAGGTTTTGTTGGAGGCCAGATAAAATCCGCCTGTCATATGAAGACCAACAGAATGGCCTGAAGTTTCCTCAATCTCTTTATATAGATCAATCGTATAACCTTGTAGGCGTGATATGTTTGGGTCTGAGCTGATTGTGTGGATTTGTCCGGCAGCATGCCATGAGGAACCAGAAGTAAGTTCATCGCGTTCCAAAAGCACTACATCTTTCCAGCCAAACTTAGCCAAGTGGAATAAAATAGAACAACCAACCACGCCACCGCCAATGATAACCACTTTTGCATGTGTTGGTAGTTTTTTAGTGGTAATAGTTTCTTCTTTTTGTATTTCCGGCACGGTTTTCTCCTATCTGTTTTTGAATCTGATAGCTTAATACCAAGCGTCAGGTAGTTCAGATTTTCGAGTTCTTCTTCATTTAGAATATTAAAAAAATGGTATTATACGTTTTATGTAGGGCGAAGCGGGTATTTTAGCCGCTGCATTGCGATTACGAGATGTACGTGAATGTCTTGCCATTTTCGCAGCTCCTATTTTAAAATCTATGCTAGATTACAAATTTCCCTTTGTAACGCTTGAAAAAAGTTATGATTTGGATAAATTAAATTTATGCAAGAGCTTTGGAAAATAGTATCCTCTCCTAAACATCTTATTGCTTTTGAGGCGGCGGCCAGACATATGTCTTTTACACTCGCAGCTCAAGAATTAAACGTCCAACAACCTGCGGTAAGCGCCTCTATTAAACAATTAGAGGCTTCACTTGGTGTTCAACTCTTTGAACGTAGCCATAAGCGGGTCGGGCTTACACCAGTAGGTAAGCAGTTTTATAATGATGTATCAAAAGCGTTGGTTGAGCTTTTGGTTTCTACTAAAGCGATTTATAAATCAGGGCATAATGAACAAGTTACGCTTAATGCTTCTTCTGCATTTAATTTTTATTGGATGATGCCGCGATTAAACAATTTAAGCTCAATGTATCCTGATATTGATTTGCGGTTACAAAGTAGTGACCGTGAGCCAGACATTGATGTAGAAAATATCAGTCTTGCTATTCGTCGTGGTGATGGTAATTGGGCGGATTGTCATTCCCGTTTTTTAGCGCGTGAAGTGATTTATCCGGTTGCCAGCCCAAGAGTAATGGCAGCAGCAGTAAATTTAAAGACAGTGGCTAATCTTCAACATGAAAGATTGATACATTTGGAAGAGCCAATTCGTGAACGACCAACATGGAAAGATTGGTTTGAAAGTTTTAATATACCCAATATGACTGTATCATCAGGCATAAGGCTAAATGATTATGCGCTTGTTTTACAAGCAGCCATTGCAGGTGAGGGGTTTGCTTTTGGTTGGATGCATCAAACTGATGCATTAGTAGAAAAAGGCCTGCTTGCAGCCAAAAAAGAATGGTCTTGGGATACGGGGTTAGGTTTTTACTTGGTATGGTCCAAGCAGAATGAATTAAGCGCAAAGGCCAAATTAATCAGGGACTGGATTATTACGTTTTCGGATGATTATGGCAATGCAATCCAACAAGTTTAGCATTTTTTATAGCTTACCAGCTACGCGCACCTTCAGTTCGTGTATCGACATGAATAAAACCACTGCCATAGACACTGGCGCCGCCGACATAAGATTTTTTGGCAGTGTAGTTTAGCCACCAGCGCTTAACCCTGTTTGGTGAGGCACCTCTTACTCTGATGTCTGCAGCGCGGCAACCTTTGTGGTATTTGTGCCAAGAGTTACGCTTGCCTGTTCTGTCATTTCGAGTGCGACAGTTAGCATGGCGTTTAGTGTTTGTGATTTTAACTGGGCCAAGAGCGCGGGATAAATCACATAAGCCTTGTTTTAGTGTTGGGTGGCTACCTTTCCAGTTTAAACCTTGCACACGGCATTTAGCTTTAGCTTCGGCAGTCGGTATATAGGAAGAAGGAAGGGATAATATTCCTGCAGTGAATACAAACATGATGGGTGTTAAAAATAGTTTTTTATTCATAATAGAGTCTTGATAAAATTAAAAAACCACTCTTTAAAAATAACAGAATGCCTTATCTATTGTCAGAATCTACTTAAGTGGTCAGTAATTAGATTGTCAGGCTAAAAGCAAGCAAATGCCATATTGCGCCAACGTTTGGCGCTAAGGGACAGGCTGGTTTTGGTCACTCGAATAAATATTATAGCAGCGATATTTCATAACATCTCTTAAGGATTTGACGATGAGTGTAGAAGAAACAGGTGATACAGCTCCAGCCCGAGGTGGTAGACGAGGCCGTGGCGGTGGTGGTGCAGCCAGCCGAAGACAAGCGCGTGGCGGTCTTAATCTTAAATCCCTGCCTTACATTCATCGTCAGCTTGAGCCGATGGATATTCTTAGCCTTGAGGCGATTGAAATCATCGAAAATAATGCTGACATCCTGATGGAAGAAGTTGGTGTTATTTATTCAGAAGATGAAGAAGCGCTGCAAATGTGGAAAGATGCTGGCGCTGATGTAAAAGGCGAGCGTGTGCATTTTCCCAAAGGGCTTTGCCGCGAGTTGATGAAAACAGCTCCCTCCAGTTTTACGCAACACGCACGCAATCCTGAGCGCAATGTGGAAATTGGCGGTAAGACTACTGTGTTTGCGCCCGTGTATGGCCCGCCATTTGTGCGTGATCTTGATGGGGAGCGCCGCTATGCAACGATTGAGGATTTCCAGAACTTTGTGAAGCTTGCCTATATGGCGCCAGCGATGCACCACTCAGGCGGCACGGTTTGTGAGCCTTGTGATGTTGCGGTGAACAAGCGCCACTTGGACATGCTTTATAGCCACATCAAATATTCAGACAAGCCTTTCATGGGTTCTGTTACTGCGCCTGAGCGTGCGGAAGATACCGTCGAGATGGTCAAAATTTTATTTGGTGAAGAATTCGTTGACCAGAATTGCGTGCTAGTCAGTCTGATCAACTGTAACTCACCGATGACGCTTGATGGTACGATGCTTGGCGCGTTGAAGGTTTATGCGCGCGCTAATCAGGCTTCTATTGTATCGCCGTTTATCGTGGGTGGTGCGATGTCTCCAGTTACGGTTGCAGGTACGTTGACGCAGGTTTTATGTGAAGCCACTTCTGCGGTTGCCTTCTCTCAGCTTTGCCGTCCGGGCTCTCCGGTTATTATGGGAACCTTTGCGACATCTATTTCCATGCAAACAGGAGCGCCATCATTTGGTACGCCTGAACCTGGTCAGGTTTTAATGGGGGCAGCACAGTTTGCGCGTCGTTATAACTTGCCGTTCCGCTCAGGTGGTTCACTGACTGGTGCGAAGGTGCCAGACGCTCAAGCAGCTTATGATAGTGCCAATACGCTTTGGCCTGCAATGGCAGGTGGTGTGAACTTCATGCTTCATGCTGCCGGTTGGTTAGAAGGGGGGCTGGTTTCGTCTTTTGACAAGTTCATCATGGATTGTGATCAATTGGCTGCACAACAAAAAATGGCTGCTGGCGTTGATATGAGCGAAAACGGTCAAGCGATGGATGCCATTCGTGAAGTAGGGCCTGGCAGTCACTATTTGGGTTGTGAGCATACGCAAAATAACTTTGAAACAGCGTTTTTTGCCTCAACGGTTGCGGATAACAATTCATTTGAGCAGTGGGAAATTGAAGGCGAGTTGCGTAATGAACAGCGCGCTAATAAAACAGCGCGTACATGGCTTGAGAATTATCAGGCGCCGTATCTTGATCCTGAAATTGACGAAAAGCTGAAAGCATTTATTCAGGCTAAAAAAGATTCTATGCCAGACGCCTTTAGTTGAAAAGAGAGAGCATCCCTGGAAACACGCTCCAGGGAGGTCGTGGGCAATACAATCGTCCACAATACCTGGAGGTTGAATGCCGATGGCAAAGTCTCCAAATGATTTAACACAATTAATTGAAAGGCTTGATGATTATGGCCTTGTTTGCTTTGGGGGCTTGGAGATTACAGCAAATGAATGCGCTGAGGGAAGTGAGATGCTTATCGGTCAAAAGGGGCTTTTGATTGGTAATGCAGGGTCATCGATGTGGCGTGTATTTTCAAAATCTGATGAATATTCAGATGGTGAACCTAATCCAATGAACCTTTGGACAAAGCGTATTCTTGATGACATTGCTCAGTCTCTCGGAGCAATGGTGGTTTATCCATTTGATGAACCTTACTGGCCATTCCAACGAATTGCACAAAAAGCTTCTGCTTCTCGAAGTTCACCTCTAGGTATTTTAATTCACCCAGAATATGGCCTATGGCATGCCTTTCGAGGGCTGATTTTTCTTCAAGATGCTTGTGATTTTGAGAGTCAAATCAGTGTTTTATCGGAGTATTCTAAAAGTTTGAATCATCCTTGTGATAGTTGTCAAGATAAGCCTTGTCTTAACGCATGTCCTGTGAACGCATTTTCAGGTACGCGATTGGATGTAAACGCGTGCTTTAATCATCTTGATGATAATAATGGCCCCGACTGCTTGCTGCTTGGATGTCAAGCAAGATGTGCTTGTCCTATAGCGAATGAGCGTCAATATGATAATGCACAAATACAATTTCATATGAAGTCATATCGAGGGCTTTAGCTTCTTCTTCGGCTTTTTCTGGTTCTACCTTGAGAAGCATCGTTTGCTGTAGCTTTTTTATTAACCAGCGGGCCAATACGGGTTTCAATTTCTGCAATGTCAGGGCGTGTCCCTGCGTTATGTGTATCTATTGCTTTACGCATTTCTGCTAGATGTTCGCATGATGTACCGCAACATCCACCAATAATTTTTGCTCCAGCATCCATGGCAAGCTTGGTGTAATCATGCATGAGTTCTGGTGTGCCAGTATAAATAACTTCATCACCGCGTATTTGAGGTATGCCACAATTAGCTTTGGCAACAATAATTGCATTGGGGTCTACTTGCGTCATATCAAGTACGGAAGAGAGTAAATCAGAAGCACCAACGCCACAATTAGCGCCAATTGCGAAAGGTTTTTCGTTCTCTTCTATAATAGTATGAAAATCTGCAGGAAGCATGCCCATCATGGTTCTGCCAGCTGTATCAAAAGATGCTGTTATTACATATGGCAAGCCTGTTTTAATCGCTGCTTTTGCTGCGGCTTGCATCTCTTCTGGTGCTGACATTGTTTCTATCCATAAAACATCTGCGCCTCCAGCCTTTAGACCTTCCATTTGTTCACTAAAGGCTTCAACTGCGCCATCAAATGTAAGTTCTCCTAATGGTGCCAATAATTCACCGGTTGGACCAACAGAACCTGCAACGATAATTTTACGTTCAACGGTAGCAGCTACCTTATGGGCAATTTCTGCGGCTGCCTTATTAAGTTCGAATACGCGTTCATGCGCGTTATGGAGTTTTAGGCGATGCCTTGTTCCACCAAATGAATTTGTCAAAATAATATCTGAACCTGCATCTACAAAGCCTTGATGCAACTTCATAATGTTTTCTGGCAGATCAATATTCCAAAGTTCAGGAGCAGCACCTGCTTCCAATCCCATACCAAAAAGCGTTGTGCCAGTTGCTCCATCTGCCAGAAGTATGCCTTTTTCTTTGATTAAAGCCGATAGCGCATTGGTCATGATTAAAGCCTTTTAGAATTATATTACAATATAAGTATTTCTTTATATGATACTTGCGCGTTTGTGAAGCTTAAAGCGTGTCCAAGATACTATTTTAAAATTCAAAAAAGGCTAATCTTAATATTCAAGTAACCTATTTATAACTCCCTGTTTACATTATGCGCTTATATTTATTTTCAGACGAAAGATTATCGTCTGGATATCCGGATCAGGTATTGCGTACCGGACATATCACCTGCAGTAGTTTTGTAGAAATAGTATTTTAAAAAGGCAGCTACTTACAAAGTAGCTGCCTTTTTGTGTTTAAAACCAATTAATTTGGCTTGAGTAAAATTTCATAATTGTATTTTGAGGCGCTTTATTGATATATGAATCATTAACAGCATATTACATTTAAAGTTGAGTGTTTTGTTAATATGCTGCTAAAGGCTGAAAAATGTATTCAACATATGATAATTTTATAAAATCACTTGTGCCGAAAGATAATGAAGTTATTAAATTATCTTTGAAGGATGGTAGAATTGCTATTGCCATTCTATTGTATAGTGCTGTTCAGGCTGATGGTAAAATTAAACCAGAAGAAACGATTTTATACAGAGAGTTGTTAGATCGTTATCTTCATGTTTCAGAGGATGAGTTTATTGCGTTTGAAAAACTTGTTTCTCAAATATGTAGCAAACCTGACAGTATTCAATCAATTATTGAAATTATTAAAAAGATGCCAAGAGCAAAGCGTCATGAAGTTTTAGAGCTTATGAAAGACATTTCTTTAAGCGATAATTTATTTCATGAGTTGGAAGTTAATCTAGTAGCAAAAACGAGTGCTTTGCTTGATTTAGATGTATAGGTTCTGAGTTTAGTGCTGTTTTAAAGGCTTATGTTATCAATAAGCCTTACACTACCCAACCAAGCAGCTGCAAATAGACGACAATCTGATTGTGGTGTTTCCAGCAAGGTCATATTCTCACCACAGCGAACCTCAAAATATTCTACCTTGAAGTTTTTAGCAGACTCAAGTTCCTCTTTGGCACTTTTACATGCCATTTGAATAGCCATGCCTGCATTAATTTGTTTTCTTGTTTCCTGCATTATTTGATGAAGTTGCGGAGCAATAAGTCTCTCTGATTTGCCAAGACGTTCATTGCGAGAAGACATGGCTAATCCATCGTTTTCTCGTATAGTAGGTGCGGGGATTATTGTAATTGGGATATTTAAATCTTTTACCAAACGTTTAATAATAAAAAGCTGTTGGAAATCTTTTTCGCCAAAACAAGCAAAGTCAGCTCCAACTTGCAAAAAGAGTTTTGTCACGACAGTTGCAACACCAGCAAAATGTTCAGGGCGATGGGCATCACATAAAATATCTATGCCGGCTGTTACTTTTACATGCGTTGCAAATTCATCAGGATACATTTCCTTTACGCTTGGTATAAAAGCCAGATCAGCACTTAGTTTTTCAATATTATGTAAGTCGGCCTCTTCATTGCTGGGGTATGTGTCTAAATCCTCAGGATTGTTAAATTGTTTTGGGTTTATAAAAATTGATACAACAACATAGTCAGCAACGTCCTTGGCTTTTGATATTAAACTCAAATGCCCAGCATGAAGCCCGCCCATGGTTGGAACAAGCGCAATGGTTTTTCCCGCCTGTTTCAGCTTTTGCACACGCTTGCGTATGCCGTTAACTGTTCGAATTATCTCTAAGGCCATTAAAGTTATTCTTCGCCCGCATAATCATAAACATGATTTGGCGTTGGGAATTTGCGTGTTTTAACTTCTTCAGCGTATTCTTTGGCCATTTCTTGAACCTGTTCACCTAGGTTAGCAAAGCGTTTCACAAATTTGGGTTTGAAGTCGGTAAACATTCCGAGCATGTCGTCAATTACAAGAATTTGGCCGTCGCAATAAACAGAGGCACCAATACCAACGGTTGGAATGGTCAGCTTTTTAGTAACTTTTCGCGCTAGTGGATCTGGCATTTTTTCACATACAACTGAAAATGCGCCTGCTTCTTGTACCATAAGCGCATCTTTCATAATTCTGTCTGCGTCATTTCCCTTACCTTGTGTTTTATAACCGCCGAAGACATTAACTGATTGCGGGGTTAAGCCGATGTGAGCCATAACAGGGATGCCGCGATCTACCAGATAAAGAATGGTTTCGGCCATTACTTCACCGCCTTCTAGTTTGACAGCGCCACATTCAGTTTCGCGCATTAGACGTGCGGCATTCTCGAAAGCTTGTTCTTTACTTTTTTCGTAAGAGCCAAATGGCATATCAATTACAAGCAGAGGGCGTGATAACCCACGCCTAACAGCTTTTCCATGAAGTACCATCATGTCCATGGTTACACCCAGTGTATTGGGCATTCCGTGCATTACCATGCCAACGCTATCGCCAACGAGAACAAGATCTGTATGCTCATCAATCATTCTTGCAATGGGCGTTGTATAGGCTGTCAGCGATACAATTGGGCTTTTGCCTTTCATGTCAGTGATGTCGGGTGGGGTGAGGGCTTTGTTTTTTTTTGTGACGCTCATTATTGTTTACGCTTAGGGCGCTCCCCGTGAAGTCAATTCCTTGAACTTGAATAGTCATAATCCAGGTTGCCAAGACATACAAGCACCGGGGATTATTTCATGAGTGCTTTTCTAAAACCAGTTTTATGAATAAATTAAAACATAGATTAACTGCACTGAAGTCCGACTCTCATAAATATTTGATGTGTTTAGAGTAGTATTTTTATTTTTTTTGTGTATTCTTACCTTGCGGCATATTGTTAAGAGTAAAAGGTAGATAAATAATGAAATTTATCCTGTGGTCGTTGGTAATATCTTTGGGTGCTTTTATTACACCTACGTATGCTGCAAAAATTGAAGCTAAAGTTGATATTTCACAACAAAAAATGCGCGTATATCAAAACGGAAAATTAAAATATGTTTGGGATGTTTCCACCGCACGTCGCGGTAAAGTAACCCCAACAGGTTCATGGAATGCAAAATGGCTTTCTAAGCATCATAAGTCAAGTTTGTATAATAATGCGCCAATGCCATATGCTATTTTTTATAGTGGCAACTTTGCAATTCATGGCACTAATCAGACAAGACGGTTAGGCAGACCTGCATCTGCTGGGTGTGTTCGAATTCATACCGCTAATGCAGCGCGTTTGTTTAAACTGGTTCAGCGGCATGGCAAGCATAACTTTAAAGTGCGTGTTACCCATTAAGTCGTCGAATTTAAAAATCAATGCGTAGAATGTTATTTAATGTTCTTCGCGTTTTTCTTTTTTAATTTTTCCGCTTTTTGAGTTGCAAGCCTTTTCATGACCTGCGGACGCCAACGTTTGTGAAGCCATAGCCATTGTTCTGGATATTCGCGTACCCATCGTGCGACACAATCATTCACGTCTTGGGTTAGTTGCGCTGTATCGATATTACCGTTTGCTTTGCGCGGAATTTCTAATGGTGCTTCGATTTCAAGTCTGAAGCGACCTTTGGGCAGTCTAACACAGCGCGCAGGATAAATAGGGCAATCGTATTGGCGGGCCAGTTTGGAGAGCAATGGATTGGCCATTGTTTGGCGACCCAGAAACTCTATTTCATACCCTCGGCTGAAGAACTGATCGACCAATATACCCACTTTACCACCTTCATCCATCACATTGGCCAGAGCCCAAGATGCTCCTGCCTTGGAGGGAACTAGATGACCCATATTGGTTGTTCGTGCCGAAAGGACACGCTTTGCCATATATTGATTGTTTGGCGGGCGGAATAGGGCAGTGATGTTTAAGCCATAGGCCGCTGCGCCAATGGGCAAGATTTCCCAGTTACCTGTATGAGCGGTGAAACAAACTGCTGGGCCATCAAGCGCCTTTAAACTTGCGAAATGTTCTTCGCCTTTGATTTCAACACGACCTTTGGATTGGTCTTCTTCGTTGAAGTCAAAGATTTGATCAAGATAAATATATTCAGCTGCCACACGCCCAAGATTACGCCACATGTCATGCAGGATTGTTTCAATTTCTTCATCAGACTTTTCAGGGAAGGCGAGTTTGAGATTCTGGCGCGCAAGCTTTGTTCGCGGATACCACATGCCCAAGCCTTTGGCAGCTTCCGAGACAAACCAGATTGCGCTATCAGCTGGGAATAATTTCAGGATTGCGATAAAGCCAAAAAAGAATTGCGCGAGAAGCCAGTCCCGCGCATTTCTGAATAAGATGTAGGTTTTGCGAATAAATGGCTCCATGGCCTTTTCACACCTAGCGTTAGTCGTTTACCCGCATGATTATTTTGCCGAAGATTTTGCGCGCTTCCATGCGTTCAAGCGCTGTTTGAATATCGCCAAACTCAACTTCAGAATCCACAACCGGATGGACAATGCCCTTTGCCATTTTCTCCATCGCATCGGTAATGTTTTGCATTCGGCAACCAAACGAACCGATCAATCGCAATTGACGCTGGAACAACATCATCAGGTTTGTATCGGCTGAAACGCCAGAAGTAGAGCCGCAAGTTACCAATCGACCTCCAGGACGCATGCTTAACATAGAACCAGCCCAAGTATCCTTGCCGACGTGTTCAAAAACTACGTCGACGCCTTTTTTCTTGGTGATTTTGCGAACAACACCTTCGAAGCGATCTTCTCGGTAGTTGATGACATGATCTGCGCCAAGCTCGATGCATTTTTCAATTTTATCATCAGAGCCAACGGTCGTGATGACAGTACAGCCAATTTTTTTTGCGAGTTGAATAGCTGCAGAGCCAATGCCAGAACCACCTGCATGAATGAGAACAGTTTCACCTGATTCAAGTTTGGCATTATCAAAAAACATATGTTCTACAGTGCCAAATGTAACAGGGGCAAGGGCTGCACCAATATCGGTTACGCCAACAGGTGCTTTGATACAATTGCGGGCAGGCATGTTTGATAGTTCCTGGCCGTATCCATCAAGATGGAAGCCATGAACGCCAGCAGGATGTTCACAATGGTTGTCGCGGCCTTCGCGGCAAGGGCGGCAAGTACCACAAGTTGGTGCGCCGTAGATTGAAACAAGGTCGCCAACTTTTAAGTGTGTAACACCAGGGCCAACTTTTGTAATTTCACCAGAAGCTTCAGCACCGACTGTCATCGGCAGTTTGCGCTTGGCAAATGCCATGCCGCGCCAGCCCCAGACGTCGATGTGGTTTAGGGCAACGACCTTTGTTTTAAACTGAACTTCGCCCTGACCAGGGTCTGCTGGCGCTGGAACGTCTGTAATTTTTACTTCGCGGTCTGAAACAAGTTGAAGTGCGCGCAAGGCTCTCTCCGATATTTTAAAATTACTGTTGAATGCTGGTTATGCTACATCGCGTCCAAATACAAGACATGCATTTTGCCCGCCAAAGCCGAATGAGTTTGACAGGATGTTTGCCACATCCGCATCGCGCTTTTCATTTGGTACAACATCCAGTGGAATATCCGGATCTGGTGTCTCGTAATTGATGGTCGGTGTGATGGTGCCTTCCTGCATGGTTTTGAATGAAATCACCGCTTCAATTGCACCTGCTGCTGTGAGCGTATGACCAATCATGGATTTGCTTGATGAAATCGGTGTTGAATGGATTTTGTCACCGAAGACTGCGTGCAAAGAATTGTACTCCATGCGATCATTTTCAGGTGTTGAGGTGCCATGAGCGTTTACGTAGCTAACGTCATCAGGTGTGATGCCTGCGTCTTTAATCGCTTCGGAAATTGCTGTAATAACAGGAGCGCCATCCGGGCTTGATCTGGTGCGGTGGAAGCTGTCTGCTTTTTCGCCCACGCCGCGGATTGTACCATAGATTTTTGCACCGCGATTTGTGGCATGTTCAAGGGTTTCAAGTACAAGTGCCGCAGAGCCTTCTGACATCACAAAGCCGCTACGGTCTTTTGAGAAAGGACGCGAGGCTTTGCTTGGTTCGTCTTGGTTATGGGTTGTAAGTGCGGATAGAAGACCAAACCTGATAAGACCTTCTGCGGTAACTGAACCATCTGATGCAACACAAAGCGCTGCATCTGTTTCACCACGGCGAATTGCCTCTATGCCTTGCTGAAGAGCTGTAGCACCAGACGCACATGCCGTTGAAAGCGAAATAGGCAGACCTTGCGTTTCGTATTTTTCAGCCAGTTGAAATGCGATGGTGCCTAGTTGAATGAGGCTATGCATTTTTTCCTGTTTGTGTTCACGCGCAGATGCCAACATGCGCTCATAGCCGATCTCGCCTTCGCTTGTGCGACCGATCAAATCAAAACGGTGCTGCCATTCAAGTTCGACTGGTGGAGCTGCAAAGAATAATGGTCCAGGAAAACCTGATTTTCCGAAGCCTGCATCTGTTAAGGCTTCTTCGGTTGTCGCATCAGCCATGGCGTATGAAATGCCAGGGGCAGAAATTTCTTCCGGTTCCATGAAATCAACAGTGCCTGCGATTTGTGTGTTCAAACCTTCAGTAGAAAAGCGCTTAACTTTATGAATGCCTGATTTGCCTGCACTTAGGGCTTTCCAGTTTTCATCAACACCGCGACCCAGAGATGTAACGGCTCCAAGTCCTGTAACAACTACAATTGGGCGACCTTTGTGATCTGTGTATTTTGTCATGTTGATATCTCCTAAGCTTTACTTAGTAAGGCGAAGCCTTCGCCGCAATGGTGACCAATGGATGTAACCATTATAGATGAAATGTCTTCTTTGGCTGGCTTTTCCTGTGGTTCGAACGGAGCATAGAAGCCATTGTTTTTTAGAGCGAGTGAAGCAAGAGCAACACCTGCAGGGAAGGTCGCTTCCAGCGGTTGACCAATTAGCGTTTGGAAAGCGCGTATCGGTGTTTCATCGCCAAGTTTTGAGTTGAGATAATCCATCTCAAATTTTGTTGCTTCGCTCACCCCGGTTGCGCCTGAAAGAACTGCATCTGGTGTGCCACCTAGTTTGTCGAACATAACATCCATGCGGCTTGAAGCTTTTTCACCTTCGCGTTTGCCAAGGTCAGAACTCACACTCGATAATTTTGCATAGGCGTTTGCCCCACGTGCTTTTGCGTGTTCAGCTTCTTCCAATACAAGGAACGCGCCAACACTGCCCATGCGCATGCCACCGCCTTTTCCTTGGCGCCCATGAACGCCTTCGCGACCGCCATCGTATAGATAATGATTAAGCGCGTGTGGCAAGAGTGCGTCTGGTCTATCCGCATTGTATGAACCACCGACGAGCATGTGCGTGCTTTGGCCTGACGCTATGCGCGACACTGCGTTTTGAATAACGGTTACGCCAGCAGTTTCTTCGCCCATGTAAGTACGTGAAGAACCAGTTACTTTATGAACGATTGAGATATTACCCGCTAGCAAGTTTGAAAGTTGCGCCAAGAAAAGTGTTGGGCGCAGGTCTGTGCGTAGGCGATCAAGGATTAATTGTTCTGCATCATTGCTGGCAATGGCATCTTTGAGGATTGCTTCATCGGTTTCTATATCGCGTTCACCGCCGCCTGCTGCAACGACCAGATCCATGGTTGAAACCATTTCCTCGTTTTCTTTAAGGCCAGCATCATCAAGCGCCAAACCAGCTGCATAAGTTCCAAGACGTTGCCAGTTTTCCATTTGGCGTTGGTCTTTACGAGGGATTTGCAATGCCCAGTCCATTTCTGGTAGCGGATGTACGCCGTATGGAGGAACGGTCTCTGATGAAATGATTGGAGTAGGGGCTTTATCACCTCCCAAAATATTCCAATGGTGCTCTGCACCTTCGCCATAACAGGAGACAAAGCCGATGCCAGTGATACAAACTTCTTTTTGTGATGAAGACATACTTTAAAGTCCGAATTCAGTATAAATTTCAGGTGAGTCTTAATATTGCTTAAACTAAACGTTCGTTTTCATATCCGCAACCTGCGCCTTGATGGTATTCTGTAGATCAGGGCTTGGAAATGGCATGATTGTGAATGTTAGTTGCGCATTTGCAATACGTTTGCCTTCTGAACGGATTTCAGCCTTTGTTACTGCAAAGCCTGAACCTTCGTGTTCGATTTTAGCCATGATTTCGATATTTGTTTTTGGGCCAACAAAATTGCGAAGTTTACCTTCTTTTACGCCAGCTAAAAGTGGTATCTTTTCAAAATTAATAGTGTGCATGATGAGAATACCAGAAGCTTGTGCCATTGTTTCGATCATCAAGACGCCTGGAACAAGTGGATGACCAGGGAAATGCCCTTCAAAGACAGGACTTTCGTCTGGGACAGTAGATGTTGCATTAAGCACTTTTGCTTCCAGATCCACGCTTGCAATTTTGTCGATCATCTGAAAATATTCAAGTTTCATGGCATTTGCCCCGTCTGTTTTGTAATTTCAAGCGTATTCCAAATACGCAAAAACCCCCGATTAACGGGGGTCTTGAAAATTTTATAAATTAAACGCTATGACTAAGCTTTTGCAGCAACAAGTTCATCAATCTTTGCGCAAAGATTTTTCATGACGAAGTATTCTTCAGTAGATGCTTTGCCGTCATTTACTTCTTGTGTCCATGTTTCTAGCGGAATTTTAATGCCGAAGTCCTTATCGATTGCAAAAACGATGTCAAGAAAGTCCAGGCTATCAATGCCCAGATCGTCGATTGTATGGCTTTCCGGTGTGATGTCTTCACGCGGGATTTCACTTGTTTCGGAAATAATGTCTGCTACTTTGTCGAAAGTTGACACGGCTTTGCCTCTTTTATCTATAGTTTTCAAGGAGATAGTAGTTTTTATAACTGTTATATCTTATTTATGAAAACAAACTCGTAATTACACAATTTGTTACATTTGTGTTCCATGCCGAGCTTTTATCCAGAGTCGCGTGAATTGTCCAGACTTGTCTTGCTTTTATGGTATTTTTTAACAATAACTAACCGCGTCCGCGATAGGTTGGAACGCCTTGATCAGGCAACCAAACATCAGTTAAAGGAACACCTGTCTGCCAAAATACATCAATTGGCATGCCGCCACGTGGATACCAATAGCCGCCAATACGTAGCCAACGTGGCTCTAAAAGCTCAACCAAGCGTTTGCCTATGCCGACTGTGCAATCTTCATGAAATGCGCCATGGTTGCGAAATGAGCCTAAATATAACTTAAGTGACTTGGATTCTACCATCCACTTCTCAGGTACATAATCAATTACCAAATGCGCAAAGTCAGGCTGTCCCGTCATAGGGCACAGGGATGTGAATTCAGGCTGGGTAAAGCGCACCAGGAAATTTGTGTCGCCTTGTGAGTTTTTCACCCGTTCCAGAACAGCTTCTTGAGGAGATTCTGGAAGTTTTGTATCGGCACCTAATTGGGTTAGACCAGTTGTGTCTGAATTTGTCATGGTTTTTCTACTATCAAAGAGATGAATTGATGCAGGCTATTATCATCTAATATTATAAGTAGAAAGGTTTTGAATTCAAATTATTTTCTAATAGAAGCAGGATTACCGATTTGAACGATTACTTTTAGTTTGCGCATTGCAGATTTTAGGAAGGCTACTTCGTTTTCATGCACTTCGCCATCACAAATGGCCAAAGAAGATAGCATTTTAAGCATTGATACGCGCTCTTGGATTGGTGCTCTTTGCATAAATTCTATTACTTCCTGCAGGGTTTCTTCATCCTGAGTTTTCTCAAGCTCTTCTTCGTAAATTTTCTTAAGCTCATAAGCTTCTTTTTTGTCCATAAGCTCAAGCATGCTTTCAGCCATGAGATTTTCAACCTCAAGGACTTTACCATCAATGCCACTCATCATGGCAAGAAGCCTTGCTTGTACTAGCCGTAATTCGATATTGGTAAGCGGAAGATCTTCTGGTGCAATCTTAGTAACGTTTAATTTCATGGTAGTGCCCTTTTTTAGGCAAAATACATAGAATGCGTTAATGTTTGTTGAATTTATTGATTAAAATTACGTTGGGTAATTTTAATCAATAGCGCTTTATCAAATTTCCAGAATAATCTTGGGAGGGGCTGTACCATTATGGATTTCTTCAAACCCTTGGATGCCTTCTTGTAGTGGCCTAATTTCTGACCAACCATTACGCGTTACTTTGCCTGCGGCGAGTAAGTCCAGCGCTTCCTGGAAGTCTTTGTTTGTATAGCAATACGTGCCGATGAAAGCGATTTCTTGCAATGTTATTCGTCGGGTGTCCAAGCCCTCATTACTATCCTGCAAGCCCACATGCACAATTGTGCCGCCGGGAAGTGCCAGTTCTGAGGCTGCCTTTCTGGTATGGCCTGATCCTACACAATCCAGAATTAAATCAGCATGGTCAATGCCAGGTTTTTCGTTGATTGGGTCGTAGGGTTTTGCGTTCAAGACTTTTGCAAGCATTTCTCTTCGTAGGGGATTTGTCTCACCAATCCATAGGTTGGTGAAGCCTTGATTTTGTAGAACAAGCGCGCAAAGCAGTCCGATTGCGCCCCCGCCAAGGATGATTGCTGATGCTTCTTTTGTTGGCTTTTTCAAGCGCTCCATGCCGATATGAACGGAATGAACGCAAACAGCTAAAGGTTCAGCAAGAGCTGCTTGATCAAATGAAAGGTGATCGGGGATTTCGAAAATGTTTTCTTCTTTAATCGCCACTGCTTGCGCAAAAGCACCAGGAACACGCATGCCGATGAGTTCACGTTTTTCGCAAAGGTGTTCACTGCCTGAGGTGCAGGGTAGGCAGGTGCCGCATGTCATCAGCGGATTGATTGCAACGCGTTTGCCGCTAAACTTGCCTGAACGCGGAATGCCAACGGCCTCATGACCTAAAATAAGTGGCGGGACACGACGTGCATCATGACCATGCCATGCGTGCATGTCTGAGCCACAGATGCCGCAATGGGTAAGATCAACAATCACTTCACCTTCAAGCGCTTGGGGATCAGCTTCCTCACGGAATTCTGTTTTCATCGTGTCTGTATAAACAAGCGCTTTCATTTTGCGGTATAGCCTCCATCTACTGGTAAAACCTGCCCTGTTACATAGCTTGAAGCGTCTGAAGCCAGGAATATTGCCGGGCCAGCTAAGTCTGTAAGTTCGCCATTGCGGCCCGCGCACGTCATGCTTGCATGATGTGCTGACATTTTTTCATCTTCAAAGACTGCGGCGGTGAGTTCGGTAGGAAAGAAACCCGGCGCAATGGCGTTTGCAGTAATGCCGTCTTTTGACCAGGCCTCTGCCATCGCGCGGGTAAGTTGCGTAACGCCACCTTTAGATGCGCCATAGGCAATGCCGTTTAAAAAGGCACGTGATGATTGGAGCGAAGCGATGTTGATGATACGCCCCCAGTTGTTTTTTTTCATGTTAGGTACAAAAGCTTGCGCCAAGAAGAATGGTACTGAGAGGTTTAAATGTATTGTCTTATTCCATGTTTCAGGATCAACATCATCAGCATGTTTGCGAGGGTTGAGGCCTGCTGCACTGACGATGATATCGGGCAGGGCGCTCAAAGCATTACATGCGTTATAAATGGTTTGACTTGCATCCTCTGCCATCAAGTCTGTTGCGATGGTAAAACCATCACGGTCACCAAGTGCATCTTCTAGCAGAGCTTCGCGTCTTCCAACCAAAATGACACTGGCACCTTGGTCTGAATAGGCGTGGGCAATGGCTTTTCC
>CALDZF010000050.1 GCA_937944165.1 uncultured Rhizobiaceae group bacterium
GTTTCAATCGCACCATAAATTTCACTTGAACAAAGCATGGCACCAATCGGTTGATAACCAGCGCCAAGACCTTTTGCGATTGTGACAATATCTGGCGTAATGCCATCTTGCTCACAGGCGAAAAGAGTTCCTGTACGTCCCATGCCGCACATGACTTCATCAAGAATTAACAAAACACCATATTGATCGCATATCTCACGAATACGGGTGAAATAACCTTTAACGGCGGGCACAGCACCCAGCGTAGCACCCACGACAGGTTCTGCCATGAAAGCCATAACTTCGTCAGCACCAAACCTTAAAATTTCCGCTTCAAGCTCATTGGCAACCCTTTGACCAAATTCATAAGAAGTTTCATCTCTCGTGCGCTCACGATATTCATAACATGGTGCAATATGCGAAACTTCTATCAGTAAAGGCGCAAATTGGGCGCGTCGCCATTCATTTCCGCCAGATGCGAGCGCACCCAATGTGTTACCGTGATAACTTTGCCGCCTGGCAATAATCTTGTTTCGCTTGGGCTCTCCCTTTTCAAGATAATACTGCCGTGCAAGTTTAATCGCTGCTTCAACAGCCTCAGACCCACCAGAGACCAAATAAACACGGTCAATGCCTTCAGGCGCATTCTTGATTAAAAGGTCAGCCAGAGCTTCGGCAGGCTTACTTGTGAAAAATCCCGTATGCGCAAATTCAAGATTTGAAAGTTGGTCGTTAATCGCTTGTTTAACGCGTTCATTGGAATGACCAAGACAGGAGACAGCCGCCCCGCCTGAACCGTCAAAATAGCGTTTGCCATTACTGTCTATGATATAACATCCCTCACCTTTAACGGCGGTCGGCATGTTACCAGACGTTGTACGTCCAAAGATATGTCCCATGAATTCCTCTTAAGATGAAATTGCACGACCTGCCCAAAAAGCTGGTGTTGTTTGGCGTCTACGCTGAAAGAAGATAACCACCATCAATAACGCTAATGCAGGAATATAAAAGACTTCCTTGAATATCCGCTCCGACCGCACTTGCACAGCTTCAATTTGTACGGGCGCATCACCGTAAAAATCAAATGTCTGAAAAGGCACAAAGAAAGGCGTACCAGGAAGCGGCTCTTCAAGAATGGCCTTACCATCTTCTATCCGCACCAAAAGCCCGCCCTGTTTTAACCGCTCTTCACCCGCACCTTGTTTACCTAGATTGACCATAATGGTTTGCTCGGTAGTTTTGTCTATATCATCAAAATCAGGCCCTTTGACCAGGATGCGCAAGAAATCGTTATCTTTCATGGTTTCAGCAATTTGAGAGGCTTCAATACCTGAACGATTATCAAAAGGCGGTTGCACATAATCAAGCCAATAGCCTGGCCTGAACAAGGTAAAGGCAACGAGTAAAAGGACAGCGGTTTCCCATAACCTGCTTTTGGCAAGGAAATAACCTTGCGTAGCGGCTGCAAAAAGCATCATGGCGATAACAGCCACAAAGAAGATAAAAAACGCTTTCCCTGTTGAAACATCAATCAGCAAGAGTTCGGTATTAAAGATAAACAAGAAAGGTAAAAGCGCTGTCCTGATATCATAAGCAAAGCCTTGAATACCGGTTTTGATTGGGTCTCCGCCAGAAATAGCAGCTGCCGCAAATGCAGCCAACCCCACAGGCGGCGTATCATCCGCCAGAATACCAAAATAAAACACAAACAAATGCACAGCGACCAACGGGACAATCAAACCATTAGCAGCACCAACAGAAACAATCACAGGCGCCATTAAGGATGAAACAACCAGATAATTGGCAGTGGTCGGCAGCCCCATACCAAGAATAAGGCTCATCACGGCTACCAGTAGAAGCATTACAATAATGCTACCGCCTGACAGGAATTCGACAAATTCACCCACAACCTGATGAGCACCTGTAAGTGTAACTGTACCGATGATAACACCTGCTGCACCTGTGGCGACGCCAATACCAATCATGTTTCTGGAACCCGCAATCATGCCGTTAAAGAAATCTTGCCAGCCTTGACGAAAACCTTGTCCAATGTTGCCCTCTCCTCGCAAAAAGCTCTTGATTGGCCTTTGGGTAAAGAGAATGAAAATCATCGCAACCGTTGCCCAATAAGCAGAAAGTGTTGGTGATAAACGTTCGACCAAAATGCACCAGATCAAGACGACGATTGGCAAAATAAAGTGAAAGCCTGTAATGGCAACTTCCCATGGACGAGGTAATTTCGTCATTGGCGCATTGGGGTTATCAATCGCAAGATCAGGAACACCCGCAGCTTTGAAAATCAAAACAGCATAGGCCACAAGAAAGATAATCACCGCAGTTAAAAACGTCATATTAGGGAATGCAACCTTGATCCAACCAAGCCCGTAATAAACAGCCATACCCAGCAAACCCATGGCAATAAAACCAAATAGAACACCTGAAAGACGTTGCGCAGCCGTACCAATAACGCTAGGGCGCTCCATGCCTTTAAGACCTAATTTCAAGGCCTCAAGATGCACAATATAAACTAGCGCAATATACGAAATAATGGCAGGCAGAAATGCATGTTTAATAAGTTCAGGATAAGAAACACCCGTAAACTCGGAAATTAAAAACGCGGCAGCGCCCATAACAGGTGGCGTTAACTGCCCATTCGTCGAAGAAGCAACTTCCACAGCCCCTGACTTTTCAGGAGAAAATCCAGTACGCTTCATAAGCGGAATTGTAAATGTACCTGTCGTTACAACATTGGCAATTGAAGACCCTGAATAAAGGCCAGACATGGCAGAGGCCACAACGGCAGCCTTAGCCGGCCCCCCTCTAAAATGACCTAATAAGGCAAATGCTAATTTGATGAAATAATTACCAGCGCCAGCTTTCTCAAGTAATGACCCAAACAGAACAAACAGGAAAATCATTGATGCAGAAACACCCAGTGCCACCCCAAAAACACCTTCTGTTTGCATCCAAAAATGCCACATAGCCTTACCAAAAGAAGCCCCTTTCCATTGAATGGCATCAGGTAAGAAAGAATAATGCCCGAAGAAAACATAGCCAACGAAAACAAGCGCAACAATAACAAGCGGCAGCCCCAATGAGCGATAGACGGCAATAGCAAGTGAAACCATGCCAATAGCAGACATGGTAAGATCAGCAGTCGTGGGAAGCCCAGCACGCCCTGCAATATCATTTTTAAAATACAATAAATAAAGACATGACATGGCTGCCAAACCCGCCAAAATCCAATCATAGACAGGAACACTTTCCCTGGTACTTGATTTAAACAATGGATAAGCAAGCATGGCTAGCACAAGTGCAAATGCCAAATGAACTTGGCGCGCTTCCTGATTGTTAAAAACCAGATTAAGCCCAGTTAATGAGGTTAGGGTAAAAGGAATTGCCGAAGCTATATAAAGTTGAAAGAGCGCCCAAATAAAAGCAATGGCGATAATAATACGACCGGCTAAACCACCAGCGTTTCTTGCGCCTGTTTCAACCTCTGCAACCAGACTATCGACATCTGATCCTGATTGCTCACCTGCTACATCCTTCACCATGCCCATCCCTCACTATGGTTTAATCACTCTACAATTAAAAAAACCGGGTAACATGCGTTACCCGGTTTCTTGTGTTTGGTTATTTCCAACCGCGCTCTTTGTAGTATTTAAGAGCTCCTGCATGAAGCGGTGCGGAAAGACCATCGCTGATCATTTCTTCTTCCTTAAGGTTGGCAAATGCCGGATGCAGTTTTTTGAAATCATCAAAATTGTCAAAGACTGCCTTTACAAGTGTGTAAACGACTTCTTCAGAAACATCAGAAGATGTAATGAAGGTTGCGCCTACACCAAATGTATTTGTGTCTGTATCAGAGCCACGATAAGTGCCACCAGGAACAGTTGCTTTACGGTAATATGAATTATTGCCAACAAGTGTATCAATTGGTCCACCTTCGACAGAAACAAGTTCAACATCACAAGTTGTAGCAGCTTCTGTGATTGCTGCAGCCGGGTGACCGATTGTGTAGATCATCGCGTCAATCTTGCCGTCACAAAGTGCTTGTGCCATTTCAGAACCTTTAAGTTCTGAAGCCAAAGCGAAGTCTGACATCTGCATGCCAAAGCCTTCCATCACAACTTCTGTTGTAGCGCGCTGACCAGAACCTGGGTTACCGACATTTACTTTTTTGCCTTTTAAGCTTTCAAAACCTGTTACGCCTGCACCTTTGCGGGCAACCAGTGTAAATGGCTCAGGGTGTACTGAAAACACAGCTCTTTGTTTTTCAAAAGCGCCTTGATCAGCAAATTTGGAAGTGCCTTTATAAGCATGGAATTGCCAATCAGATTGGGCAACACCAAATTCCAATTCACCAGCACGCACTGTGTTGATATTATAAACAGAACCGCCAGTGGATTCTACCGAACAACGAATACCATGCTCTTTTCGGTTCTTGTTGACCATACGACAAATAGCGCCACCTGTTGGGTAATAAACCCCCGTAACGCCGCCTGTGCCAATTGAGATAAATTGTTGTTCAGCAGCAATGCCAACTGAAGGTGTTAATGCCGTCGTAGCAAGTAACGCAAAACCTGCGAGTAACTTTTTCAATTTTCTTCTCCCTATTTTTACTTAGGAAAGTATCCTCACTTTTTTGTTACGATAAGTAAACATATAATTTTTAGAAATATCTTTGCGACTAATGTTAAAAATAGCTAAATTTGTTTTAACACTGGGAGTAAAGTTACACTTTAAGTCTTAGTCTTGCTATCTGTTAATTTGATTGAAACGGCGTTTGATATGACAAGCAATACAAGGCGAAGCTTGAAGAATAGGGCTTATCCCCCAATCAAAAGCTTTAACGCAGTAATTCGCCGTCATAACAACCGTCCTTTGGCTTGGACAAGTTTTCATGGGCTAATGCATTGTTTCGACTTGAAAAACAAAAGATTTACCGCGCCTCACGCCTATTATCCACAAAATTTGTTCCAAGCATTTTAACCAGATTAACAGGTCCTGGTCTTAGGGTCTAAACACATAGGTATTATTGTGATTCAATAGCTTATTTATTTGATTCGAGGATTGTAAGCTGTGTCTCACCTTTTTTATCTTTCTGACGCTCAATGGGCGGCCATTCAACCCCATCTACCACCAGACCGCGG
>CALDZF010000051.1 GCA_937944165.1 uncultured Rhizobiaceae group bacterium
ATATTAAATCCACTTCAGCCATTTCAGAATTATAATTTCGATAATACCGATTAAGACCATCAAAATACATACGATCATGAAAGACCAGGGGTTCTCTGTACCTGGAACGCCGCCAACATTGATACCAAGTAGTCCTGTTAAAAATCCGAGCGGAAGAAATATTGCTGCTACAATGGTGAGCACATAGGTATTGTTATTGGCAATTTCTGCACTGCGGTTCGACATTTCTTCATGCAGTAATGTTGCGCGCTCGCGAATTGCGTCCAATGTTTCTATCATACGCGATAAATGGTGATAAGCTTCGCGGATATGTTCTTTATCAATACTTGTTAACCAATTAACTTCCAGTCTTGAAAGCTCTTCCAGGGCATCGCGTTGTGGTGTTAAAAAACGTTTTAACGGAATAGCCTTGCGCCTTATGTTCATAAGTTCACTGCGTTCTTTTGCGGTGGGGCGCTCAATGGACTTTTCTTCCAATTCATCAAGATTGTCTTCAATGTCGTTTAGTTTGTTGGATATGCGTAATGCCAAGCCATTACAAAGTTCAGCCACAAAAGCGCCAATTGATTTGGGGCCTTTCTTTGACGTATATTTATCGCGTATAGTTTGTATCGCCATCAGTTTGTACTTTCGCAAGCTGATGATACCTTTAGAAGTTACCCAAAGTCTTACCGCTACCATATCTTCATCTGGGGTATCGGAATTAAGATTAATTCCTCGAAGGTTAATAACGTGCCCATCTGAAAATTCTTTTATGCCAGGTCGAGTTTCTTCTGCAATCAGTGCGCTAACGGCGGTTGGTGAAATATTTACCGCCGTATTCAACCATCTTGATATCTCGTTAGCAGTACGGTCAAGATGTATCCATTGCCATGATTTGGCTTTTTCTACATTTAGCAAATTATCTGTTGAAAGACTTTTAGCTGTCCCATCGACATTGATGCTAAAGGCACAAACTAGACTTGTTTCATCCAATATACTCAATTGATAAACCCACCTGCGCGAAGTGCCTGTGTAATATCTGCTTTTAAATCGATAGGGTCTTCCAGGCCGACATTAAGACGAACCAGAATGCCGTCGCCTGTACCCTTGGCAATTTTTCTATCTGAAAGATTAACCAATACAGCCAAGCTTTCATACCCAGCCCATGAATAGCCACGACCAATGATATTTAATGCATCATAAAAACGAGCGGCTTTTTCCATGTCGTCAGTTTTAAGTGTAAAGCCAAATAGACCAGTAGAGCCTTTAAAATCGCGTTGCCACAATTCATGTTGTGGATGTGAGGGTAGAGCAGGGTGTAGAACTGTTGCAATAGCGGGATGTTCTTCCAGCCACTTTGCTATTTCTAGTGCGTTTTTCTCATGTTCACGAATGCGCACACCCATGGAACGAATACCACGCAGGGTAAGATAGGTATCATCCGGACTTGCACAACACCCCATAATTCCATGATGGCGTTGAAGTTTTTTCCAGCATTTCTCATTGGCTGAAACAGAGCCTAGAACCAGATCAGAATGACCTGCTGGGTATTTGGTTAGCGCATGAATCGAAATATCAATACCATGTTCCAAAGGCTTGAAATATAAAGGCGTTGCCCAAGTGTTATCAATCATGACGATCGCATTGCGCTCATGTGCAGCTTTGCAGATCGCAGGGATATCCTGGATTTCAAATGTATTGGAACCAGGAGATTCGGTGAAAACAACTGAGGTATTATCCCTCATAAGCTTGGATATTCCAGCGCCAATAAGCGGGTCATAGTATTCTACATCAACGCCCATTCTGACTAGAACATCATCGCAAAAATCCCGCGTGGGGCCATAACAACTATCCAGTACAAGAATATGATCGCCACCGCTAACAAACGCTAATAGTGGAATAGTTATTGCCGCAAGGCCGGATGGAACAAGAACGGTTCCTGCAGAGCCTTCCATTTCATCAAGGACTTCACACAAAGCATCCGTAGTAGGGGTGCCTTTTGTACCATAGGTATATTTCTGCCCACGCGTTCGCATCGTTTCGTAATTTGGGTAAAGTACCGTTGAAGCATGAACAACAGGCGGATTAACAAAACCATGATAATTATCAGGATGATTCCCCGTATGCGTTAGTTTTGTATCAAGCTGGTAGGTTTTTTGATTTTCTTGCTCAGCTTTTTCTTTGCTCATGGTCAAATTTCCAAATATTAAATGTATAATTAAAGTTATTCATCAAAAGCAGGAATTTACCCATATCGCAAGAAAATGGTAAATAAGCAGGCGAAAAAATAATTTTAGAGCGAAATAAATAAGTTTTGCCTAGCAATTTGCAAATTTCTGCTGCTAATCAGAAAAATTCCCCTTGACGTAAACGCCTCAATAGAATTTTATACGCGTTATTGGTTTTAAGGGAGAGTCCTATCTATAGGATGGGCTTATTAAATAAGCCTGAAATAAAAACCAAAATATCAAGCCCACAGCATTAACGCTATGGGAGGAAATTACACGGGTAACAGAAAAGGCTGTTTTCTATGAAAAAAACTATCGTAACTGCGCTTAGCGTAGCTGCAATGAGCGCATCAGCAATGACTGCGTCTGCTGCAACTCTAGATGATGTAAAAGCTAAAGGCTTCGTACAGTGTGGTGTTAGCCAGGGTCTTCCTGGTTTCTCTAACCCAGACTCTGCAGGCAACTGGACAGGCATCGATGTAGATCTTTGCCGTGGTGTAGCTGCTGCTGTTTTTGGCGATGCAACTAAAGTGAAATACACTCCATTATCAGCTAAAGAGCGTTTTACAGCTTTGCAGTCTGGTGAAATTGATGTTCTTTCACGTAACACTACTTGGACAGCTACACGCGACACAACATTGGGTCTTAACTTTGCTGGCGTAAACTACTACGACGGTCAAGGCTTCATGGTTCGCAAAGATTTGGGTGTTAAGTCTGCTCTTGAGCTTTCAGGTGCATCTGTTTGTACTAACACTGGTACAACAACAGAACTTAACGTTGCTGACTATTTCACATCAAACAAGCTTGAGTATGAAATTGTTGCATTCGAAAAGGCTGACGAAGTTGTAGCTGCATATGATGCAGGCCGTTGTGACGTTTATACAACTGACCAATCAGGTCTTTATGCTCAGCGTCTAAAACTTACAAACCCTGCTGACCACACAGTTCTTCCAGAAATCATTTCTAAAGAGCCTCTTGGCCCAGTAGTACGTCAAGGTGATGACCAGTGGTTCAACCTTGTTAAGTGGACACACTTTGCAATGGTAAATGCTGAAGAGCTTGGCATTACATCTGCAAACGCTGATGAAATGAAGGGTTCAGACAATCCTGCAATCAAGCGCGTTCTTGGTGTTGAAGGTGAATTCGGTGCTGCATTAGGTGTTAGCAACGATTGGGCTTACAACATTATCAAGCAAGTTGGTAACTATGCGGAAACATTCAACCGCAACGTAGGACCAGACACACCACTAGCAATTTCTCGTGGTACCAATGACCTTTGGTCAAAAGGTGGTCTACAATACGCACCACCAATCCGCTAAGGATTGAATTGATATATCAGGGCCAGTCAAACGACTGGCCCTGTTTTTTATATGCGGTATTTGCCGTAACAATTACAAAAGATTTTATGTATGCCGTAGAACGCAGATAGTTTGCAGTTCCGGATATACTGATAGGTGAGGAAAAATGGCTGTAACCGATGCGCCACAGGGACAAAGTGAAGTCCATGAGAAACCAAAGGTAAAACTTCTCAACGATCCCAAATTTAGATCAATGGTATTTCAGGCATTGCTGATTGCAATTCTTGCATGGGTTGTCTGGAGCATGATT
>CALDZF010000052.1 GCA_937944165.1 uncultured Rhizobiaceae group bacterium
CCATGGATTATGTAAACATCAATCCCACTAAAGGATCGCACTTTAATCACGCCGATCACTGTATTGAAGCAGCAGTTGATGGTGGTGGCATTGTTATGGCGCGCCTTGGCTTTGCCTTTCGCGAGATTAACGCAGGAAGATTAATCGCCCCCTTCAAACAAGCCATCAGCGCCAAAGGCGGCTTTTATTTCTGCTGCCCACCAGTAGCATTAGAGAACGACAAAGTGTTAAACTTCCTTGCCTGGCTACGCGACGAAGCAAGCGATCAGGCAGAAGAGATTGAAGCTTTTATGGAAGATAGAGTGTTGTTGTCTCAATGACCTACCAAGTCCGACGTGGCCCAGTATCAATGTGGAAGAAATTACCTCTTGGATAATAGCTATAACCACCAACTTCCCACATGGATTTGAGATATTCCCTAATCTCATTGGGTGAGCCACCTTGAACGGAAAAATCAACTGCACGACACGTTAAATGGAATGATTTTGACTTACCGCCCTTGCGCTTGTTTTCTAAAGGCCAGCGATGTGTGGAATGCACTCGAACCGGACCAAATTTTTTCGCAACTTTGGTAATCGCAGATTTCAACTGCAGCGGTGTGCACCAACTGGTATCATTCCAGGTGATTTTGGCAGGTTTGAAAAATGAGGTAAAATCTGCACTGGCACAGGCAGACAGGATTAACGGCAGTGCGACAACTGCGATTTTGAGGCGGCTTCTTTTGGCCATTATAAAATTCCTACACAAAACAAATGGAATTGGTGCAACCTAAACAAAATTCGTTAAAATTTTAACTATCGGAAATTAACCATAACCGTTAAGATTTCAATTCGTTGCTAATATCCACATAGACCAATGGTTGAATAGACCTTTGAACTGTGATGGCATTATAAAGGCGGAAATTTGAGTAAAAACACCCTTATACATTGCAAGGGTTGGAGGAGATACCATGTCAGACACGAACAAAACATATCCGGTTTTAAAGGATGCAACTAAAAATGCACACGCAGATGCAGCCAAATACAAGGAAATGTATGAGCGCAGTGTTTCTGATCCAGAGGGTTTCTGGGGCGATGAAGGCAAACGCCTTGAATGGATAAAGCCCTATACAAAGGTAAAGAACACAACCTTTGAATACCCTGACGTCTCAATCAAATGGTATGAAGACGGAACGCTCAACATCAGTGCTAACTGTATCGACCGTCACCTAGCCGAACGTGGTGACCAAACAGCCATCATCTGGGAAGGAGATGATCCTTCAGATGATATGCACATTACGTACAAGCAATTACACGAACATGTCTGTCGCCTCTCCAATGCAATGAAAGCACAAGGTGTTAAAAAAGGTGATCGCGTTACTTTATATATGCCAATGGTGCCAGAAGCAGCTTACGCAATGCTGGCCTGTACGCGCATTGGTGCGGTTCATTCAATCGTCTTTGGTGGCTTCTCGCCAGACGCCCTTGCAGGCCGTCTGGTCAATTGCCAGTCAGAATACATTATTACTGCTGATGAAGGTCTGCGCGGTGGCAAGTCCGTACCGCTCAAGGCAAATGCCGATGCAGCCTGTGAAATTGCTGAAAAGCAAGGCCAAAGTGTTAAAAGCATCATCGTCGTAAAACGCACTAGCGGCGAAATTAACTGGGTCGAAGGTCGTGATGTCTGGTATCATGATGTAACAGGCGAAGCATCTGCTGATTGCCCCCCTGAAGAAATGAATGCAGAAGATCCGCTTTTCATTCTTTATACATCTGGCTCCACTGGTCAGCCAAAAGGCGTTCTTCACACAACGGGTGGTTATCTAGTCTGGGCTTCCATGACGCATCAATATACATTTGATTATCAGGAAGGTGACATCTACTGGTGTACAGCTGATGTGGGTTGGGTAACCGGTCACTCATACATCGTCTACGGCCCTCTTGCTAATGGTGCGACAACCATCATGTTTGAAGGTGTTCCAAATTATCCGACCACTGCCCGCTTCTGGGAGGTCTGCGACAAGCATAAAGTTAATCAGTTCTACACCGCACCAACCGCCATTCGCGCACTTATGCAGGCGGGTGATGATCCGGTTCTTTCTACCTCACGCTCCTCACTTCGCATTCTTGGCACGGTAGGCGAGCCGATCAACCCGGAAGCATGGGAATGGTATTATAATGTGGTTGGAGAGCAGCGCTGCCCAATCGTTGATACTTGGTGGCAAACGGAAACCGGCGGTCACATGATTACACCGCTTCCAGGTGCAACCGACTTAAAGCCTGGTTCTGCTACAACACCTTTCTTTGGCGTTCAGCCACAATTGGTTGATAATGACGGCAATCCGCTTGAAGGCGCTGCGGACGGTAATCTTTGTATTACCGATTCATGGCCAGGCCAGATGCGTACCGTTTATGGCGACCATGAGCGCTTTGTTCAAACTTATTTCTCCACCTATAAAGGTAAATATTTCACGGGCGACGGCTGTAAAAGAGATGAAGATGGCTACTATTGGATTACAGGCCGCGTGGATGATGTAATCAACGTATCAGGCCACCGCATGGGAACGGCAGAAGTTGAAGCAGCCCTTGGCGCCCATGATGCTGTATCAGAGTCAGCCGTTGTGGGTTTCCCGCATGATATCAAGGGTCAAGGCATCTATTGCTATGTCACTTTAATGGCCGGGGTTGAGGCAACCGATGAACTTAAAACCGAGTTGCGCAATCACGTCAGAACAGAAATCGGCCCTATCGCTTCACCAGATGCAATCCAATGGGCGCCAGGCCTACCAAAAACCCGTTCTGGCAAAATCATGCGCCGTATCCTGCGCAAGATTGCGGAAGATGATTTCTCAAATCTGGGGGACACGTCAACACTGGCAGAACCAGCCGTGGTGGATGACTTGATCGAAAACAGACAAAATAAATCATAAAACGTATTGACCTTATGGCGATCTGTGGCAACATCCAACATGTGTTTAACGAATCGAAAGGAGGTGGTCTAATGTCGAGTGATTTTATGGTTTCTGGGGAGATCCAGGGGAAAGAAGTTCACATTGGAGCAGCCTTCACTGAGGCTTCATTCCGCTAATAAAGATTTTTTCAGATGTAAAAATCGCGAAAGAGCCGTTCTGACAAGAGCGGCTCTTTTTATTTTGGCTGATGAATTTGCTTTAAATGCAAATAAAGCTCGTCAGGGGAGGAGGATCTGACGAGCTTCATATGTTTGGATTAGCTAAAATGGAGGAGGAAGCTAATCCATAGTTCAGAACCTGGGAGGAGGAGTGGTTCTGAAAGTTATGTTCAACGTTTGTTACGCTGTTGATGATCATATAGAGGCTCTATTACAAAACTTGGAGTCTCAATCTTTCATAGTAGACATGCATTTTTTGCATGGCTTTAATACTTAAAACAAAAAGGCGAGCAGATAAACGGCTCGCCTTAAATCTAAATTTTGATATTTTATTGTGTAATACGTAAGCTAGTAATATCACTTGCAATTGACCTGAAAGCCTCACGCAACTCATCTTCGCTTTCTGCACGGTAGAAGAAAATCTGGCTACCACTGTCATCATTTGCACAATTATCCAATAAATTAATCGCATTGTTTCTTGAGGCAGCATCAGAGATACCATCCAAGTCAAAACCTATTGTATAAACTGTGATATTATCATTTTTCATATTTTCACAAAGTTCTGCAGATATATTTTGTGAGCTGGCTGCCGACGCAAGACTACCAAAAGGCCCTCTGATTTGACCGTTTGCCGCAGCAGCATTATTTGCTACATCAGCATATGCAGTATTAAAAACACCGTCTGTCATCAAAATTGCAACTTTATTAACGTCATCAGCAAAAGGCGCTGCTTCATTGTCTGGGTTATTCCATAGATCATTCCACTCAGGTGAGAGCATATAATAGCTCCACGCAATACCAAGGCTACCGGCTGTAAAACCAGCTGCATTCATGCCCGCTATTTCCATTTTAAGTTCACTGGCATTATTTGTTAAAGGCAAAATTCTTGAAGAAGGACACCTTAAACCTGCATTGGGGTTTTGAATTGATCTTCTATCAGAACCTACTGGAACTGTTTTATAAGATACATTTGTTGCAGCTTCGCTTCCGCCACGATCTGTTACACATCTATTAGTGGCAACATTGTTACTACTATTTAGGAAGGCACCTGCTGAAGCAACTTTTACTGTATTGTTACCTTGAGTCGCTCTTGCGGCAAATTTATGTGCATTAATCGAAGAAGCGTAAGGAACAATACCTAATCGCACATTACTAGTTGCTGTACCATCAGGTAATAAAATATCAACTGCATCAGAAGCCGCCGTTCTTAAAGCTTGTATTTTTGTGCCCTGCATCGAGCCAGTAGCATCCAGCATAATTGTAACTTCAGTATCAACTTGCTGGAAAATACCGCCACTTGTCGATTTTGCTGTTAACTCATCTATACCAGCAATAGCCATTAAAGTAGTATCAAGATTAACCTCAGCACTTGCAAGAACCTCACCGGTGTCTTCATCTGCAGAAAAACTTACGACGTTAAAGTCTTTTGCAACACCGCCGCGGCCTGTAATATTAAGCTGAAAAAAAGCGTTAAAATCATCTTCAAATTGTGCATCTACAGGTTGACCGCTGCCAAGCCTGACACCTGCATCCAAAACTGCTGCATCAAGTGCTGTGAGCATGACAGATCTTGCGTTTGAATATCTTGAATAATCTATAGCTGCACCAGCTACAATTCCCAAGGTTGTTAGCATTAATACTGCTGTTGGAATGATACTTCCTTTTTCGTCATTTTTAAAAGAAGCGGCTTTATTATATAAATTTGATACGAGTTTCATTTTTCATCTCCATGCGTTGTTGCAAGTGGAGATGCAATTCAGGTGCCAGTTTTCTGATCCATTACTTAAACGGATAGTAGTCGTTACGAGCTTTACTGATATTCAAAGGTTTTTCGAATTCCATTGGTAAATGAGGTCTTAAAAAATCAATGCGATAAGCTAATTATAACGCCTAACTAACGCATAAAAATGTTCTGATATCATTTTGGAATATATCATCTATAATTTTACACAATTACAACTTGTTCCATTATGAAACATGTGCGTTAGAAATCGCTAATGATACCATCTTTTTCCCAATCCCCAAATCTAACAGGATCAGGTCCATCACGTCCCAGTATTTCTTTGGGCGCTGGCTTCATAGTCTTGGATTTAATTTCCTTTTGCTGGCGCCGTTCAGCAGCCTCAGCGAGCGCACGTTTTGCTGCTTCAGGAATATCTGGGTTATTATCGTTTGCAGGCATTTTTTAAATTCACGTCTTTCAGCAGGTCATTATACAACCTATATGTAAGTCATAATTTATAAAAACAACCGAGAATGACAATGAATATTATTAAAACAGGTGCATTATTAGCTTTCATGACAGCTTTGTTCATGGGCTTAGGTCTTATGATAGGTGGGCAAACCGGCATGATGATTGCGCTGGTTATCGCAATTGGTATGAATTTCTTTAGTTATTGGAATTCACACAAAGCAGTTTTACGTATGCATAATGCAGTACAGATTGATGAAAACACATCGCCTGAGTTTTATGAACTTAACCGCAGATTGGCAGAAGCTGCAAACCTTCCAATGCCCGATGTTTATATTATTAATTCTCCACAGCCTAATGCTTTTGCCACAGGTCGCAACCCGGAAAATGCTGCCGTTGCTGCCAGTACAGGATTATTAGACGCCCTCACCACAGAAGAGGTCGCAGCCGTTATGGCGCATGAATTGGCACACATTCAAAATCGTGACACACTCATTATGACAGTTACTGCGACGTTTGCTGGTGCCATTTCCATGATTGCCAATTTTGCCATGTTCTTTGGCGGTGGCAGAGATCGTGGTGCCATCGGGATTGCTGGGTCTATAGTCGCGATGTTTGTAGCCCCTTTTGCTGCAGGACTTATTCAGATGGCAATTAGCCGAACCCGCGAATATGCAGCAGACAAACGCGGCGCTGAAATCTGCGGCAATCCAATTTGGCTTGCAAGTGCATTGGAAAAAATCGCCATGGGCGCATCAAGAATTCCAAATGAAGCCGCTGAACGCAATCCTTCAACGGCACACATGTTTATTATTAATCCATTGGGAAAATATAAAAGAGACAATCTTTTTTCAACACATCCCGATACACAAAACAGAATTAATGCACTTGAAGCCCTTGCCAGTGAATGGTCCATGGAAGATAACCCTACCCAAGATAATACACCACAACCTTGGGGACGGTCGCGTTGAAACATAAAAAGGCTGGGCTGGAAACGCGGTTGGTTGCAACTTTATTGCTAACACGAGTAATGGATGACGCACGTAATCTGGATGCCCTTTGTGATCGCCAACATGGATTATCACAATTTTTAAAACTTGATACACGTGATCAAGGCCTGGCAAGAGCAATTACGGTTACGGCACTTAGAAAACATAACCAAATTGAAGCTGTTTTAAAACAATTAATGGACAGGGCTCCACCCAAACGCGCACGATTTTTAATTCATTCGCTTCATGTGGCAGCAAGCCAGATATTATTTTTAGACGCTCCAGACAGTGCTGCAGTGGATTTGGCAGTCACGGCAATTGGCGATGATGAAAGAACATCACGCTTTCGCGGCATGAGTAACGCAGTCTTGCGCCGTATGGTGCGTGAGAAAGAAAGCGTCTTACAAAAAACCAATACAACATCATCCTTGCCTAGATGGATGGAGAAAACACTGCGTAAAGACTACGGGAAAGACAAAGCTGAAAATGTATCCAAACTGACTTCACTTGAACCCATGGTGGATTTGACAGTAAAATCTGACCCACATTATTGGGCAGACAAACTAGGAGGCTTTGTTTTACCGACAGGTTCAGTGCGGTTAACAAATACAAATGCTATTAATCGCCTTGAAGGATATGACAGCGGTGATTGGTGGGTACAAGATGCAGCAGCTACCCTGCCTGCCCAATTAATTACAATAGATAAACCTGCAAAGGTCTTAGAATTATGCGCAGCTCCTGGGGGCAAAACTGCACAACTTGCACATGCGGGATATACCGTAACCGCTGTTGATATTTCCAAGCCACGACTGGATAGACTTCAGCAAAATCTTGACCGGTTAAACCTAAATGCCAAGTTAATTGAAGCTGACATTATGACGTTTAATCCTGATGAAAAATTTGACGCAATCTTATTGGATGCACCCTGCTCTTCCACAGGTACGATTAGAAGGCACCCTGATGTTTTATGGACCAGAAGTACAGAAGAAATTACAACGCTTGCAAAATTACAATTTGCACTAATCGAAAAATCAAAGAACTTTTTAAAATCAGGAGGAATATTTGTTTTTTCCAATTGCTCAATGCTCAAGGAAGAAGGTGAAAACCTCTTGGCAAAAGCTATAAAGCAGTTTGACGATCTTAAAATTGACCCCATTAAAAGTGAAGAAGTAAATGGGCTGGAAGAATGCATAAATGGCCAAGGTGCATTGCGCACTCTACCCTTTCATTTATCCAATCAAGAAAACCCTGCTTTCGGTGGATTAGACGGATTTTTTGCCTGTCGCTTTATCAAACGATAATTGCATTATCCCACTACCATTACCTAAAAAAATCTCCTATCGTTTAGCCCCAAGGTGGGGTTAGGTAGTTAATGAGCGTATTTCACACATTAAGAGCAACGAGATTGTCCATTGGTCGCTCTTTTAGGAGTATCAAAGGAAAAATATATTCAGGCATTACTGCTTTGTCTGGTTTTAAATCATATGTGCCTGAACGACTTGTTATAGCCCCACATGATTTGCATACGGCTGACGCAATTATTGCTCAAGAGTTTTATAATGGGAAATATACTCTTGGCGGCGAAACTATTCAGACAAATAGTGTAAGCCCATTTTTAATATCTACAAAAAACCAAGCTTGGATAAAAGAACTTCATAGCTTCACTTGGCTTTTACATTTTTCTGCCAACAAAGACATATTATCAGACAGTCATGCCAGAATATTGGTTAGGAATTGGATTGAACTAAAACCTGAACAAACTTCAAAATGGGCATGGGAAATTGAAACAACATCCAAACGTTTAATTTCATTTATTTGTCATTCAATTGTACTTTTGGGAAAACCAGATCCAGATTTTCACACGCTTTTAATGCGCTCTTTAGGTAAGCATATTAAAATACTGAAACGCGAAATTATAAATACGCCAGATGGTCAGCCACGTTTACTGGCACATATTGCACTTGCTTATGCTGCAATAACCTTTGATGGGCATTCAACATCTTTGGAAAATACCGCAGAAAAACTTGGTCTGGAATTGCAAAAGCAAATCCTTCCAGATGGCGGGCATATCTCTCGCAATCCTGGAGTCATTCCGGAAATACTTGCGCTTCTATTGCCTTTAAAACAGGGTTATATGGCAAATGATTTAGCGCCACCTGAAAAACTTCTCTCCGCAATAGAACGCTTAATGCCAGCCTTAAAGTTTTTCAGGCACGGTGATGGAACACTTGCAAGATTTAATGGCGTAGGTGTTACGCAAAAAGATTTAATCAGCACCTTATTACGTTATGACGAGAGTTTAGGCGAACCAATTAAAGATGCTATTCATTCAGGTTATCAAAGAGCCAATTTAGGAACAGCAACTTTAATCTTTGATACAGGCGAACCAGCAAAAGGTGAGCTCTCTATATGTGCGAATGCAGGCGCTTTATCTTTTGAATTTTCAGATGGATTATCCTCAATCATTGTAAATTGCGGCAAACCAGCAATCCACGATAAAGATGCCTCTCAAGTCTGGCGTACAACTAATGCGCACTCTACGGTAACACTCAACAACACTTCCAGTTCCAGATTTGAAAATCCTGGCACGGCAGGACGTGCAATTAGTGGTCAGGTTTTTACTAATAATCTGAAAATGGAATACGCGCGTGAAGACACCAGCACTTCCTCAACCATTACTGCAAGTCATAGTGGATACGTGAGAGAATTTGGCATTCGTTATCAAAGAAGCCTCACACTTGATAGCGATGGCAATCGTTTACTTGGTCAGGAATGGTTCTCCGATCCTAATAAAGGCAATATAAAATATACAACAAAAGATAATATTGCACTGCGGTTTCATCTGCACCCAAATATCAAGGCTTCTTTAGCGTCAAATTCTGAAACCTGTTTGCTTGAAACACTTGAAGGCGAACAGTGGCGCTTTGATTGTCCAGGCTTCAAGGTGGAACTTGTTGAAAGTATTTTCTTTGCAACCTTGCCAAGACCAAGAACAGCATGGCAAATGGTTATTCATACAAAAGCTTACGATAAGCCAGAAATAAACTGGGCTTTACAAAAAATTCAAGCTAAAGAAGCTTCGTAATACCCCAATCAAGAATTAAATAAGAAAGCTGCAACGTCATGTCACCGATTGCTAAACAACATGTCATTCCCAACTTGTCCGAAGTAAAAACAGCATTGCTATCCGTATCAGACAAAACCGGCATTATCGAACTGGCAAAGGCACTTTCGGACAAAGGCATTAAACTCCTTTCAACAGGGGGAACCTCAAAAGCAATTACAGAGGCTGGTATTTCAGTTGAGGATGTATCCTCCATTACCAATTTTCCTGAAATCATGGACGGTCGCGTAAAAACACTGCATCCATCTGTCCATGGTGGGTTGCTTGCGGTTCGCACCGATAAAGCGCACCAAAAAGCAATGAGCGAACAAAACATCAGCCCGATTGATATGGCAGTTATCAATCTTTATCCGTTTGAAGAAACCATCTCTATGGGCGCTGATTATGATACCTGCGTGGAGAATATCGACATTGGTGGGCCAGCAATGATCCGCGCAGCGGCAAAGAACCACGGCTTCGTCAACATCATCACAGATCCCGCTGATTACGCAGAAGTGCTTGAACAATTAAACATACACGATAATCAAACGACCTTGGAATTACGCAAACGTCTTGCACATAAGGCCTTTGCAAGAACAGCAAGCTACGACTCAGCAATCTCCAACTGGTTTGCCGAAAAAGTCGGATCAAGTATGCCGTTACATAGAAGCGTTGCGGGGAACTTGGCTGCAGAAATGCGCTACGGTGAAAACCCTCACCAACAGGCGGGCTTTTATAAAACTGGCGATAATCGAAAAGGTGTTGCAACGGCCACACAACTTCAAGGCAAGCAATTATCATACAATAACATCAATGATACAGATGCAGCCTTTGAACTTGTGAGCGAGTTTAATCCTAAAGAAGGAGCAGCTGTCGCCATCATCAAACATGCAAACCCATGTGGCGTTGCACGTGGTAAAACTCTGGGAGAGGCTTATAAAAAGGCTTTTGCTTGTGATACCGTCTCAGCTTTTGGTGGCATCATTGCGCTTAACCAAACCCTGGATGCTGCATCAGCAAAGCAAATTGTTGAGATTTTTACAGAAGTTATCATTGCACCTGACGCGGACGAAGAAGCACGCGAAATTATCGCGTCCAAGAAAAACCTTCGCTTGCTTGTAACAGGCGGCCTGCCAGATCCTTCCTCCAAAGGCTTGTCCGTAAAAACAGTGGCAGGTGGCTTGTTGGTTCAAGACCGTGATGCGCGTGTGATTGATGATCTTGAATTAAAAGTTGTCACCAAAGTTCAGCCAACAAAAGAACAACTGGCTGATATGAAATTTGCCTTTCAGGTTGCAAAACATGTTAAATCCAATGCGATTGTTTATGCAAAAGACCTTGCAACAGTAGGCATTGGTGCAGGCCAAATGAGTCGGCTGGATTCATCACGCATAGCAGCCAGAAAAGCTGTTGATGCGATGGAAGCGGCTAACAGTCAAGAGCTTCTGACTAAAGGAAGTGCTGTTGCATCAGACGCATTCTTCCCATTTGCCGATGGTCT
>CALDZF010000053.1 GCA_937944165.1 uncultured Rhizobiaceae group bacterium
TTCGTGGATTTAGTATAGGTGGTGCGCAAATGAGTGAAATGCATTGTAATTTCATGATTAATACAGGTAACGCCACAGCAAGCGACCTTGAAAACCTAGGCGAACACGTAAGAAGTAAAGTTCTTGAAAAAACAGGCATTACCCTTGAGTGGGAACTTAAACGCATAGGTAGGCACTGATTTAAAGCAGAAAAAGTTATATTTTAACGCTTCTTGGTCTTGGAATATCTTTAAATTAAGTTAGAATCATCAATAAAGTGATTTGCTGGGCACAATGATCTTAGCGTTGCGTACCCTTCGTCTTAAGAATGCGGCAAACAATCTGATTTCGAGGATTTTAGGCGAGAAACTGGAGAAACCAGTCCGTCTTATAAGTAATAGTAAACAGGCAGGCTAAAAGGAATCTGTTGCGACCCTTGTCGTAAAATTTCTTACAGTGTCTTGGATTCTAAATTCGAGATTGTTCAAAATATAATTGTACGGGGGTACATATGGTGTCGGGGAAGCATGTAGCGGTTTTAATGGGTGGTTGGTCATCCGAGAGGGAAGTATCACTTTCTTCAGGCAAAGCATGTGCGGATGGTCTTCGTAATGCAGGTTATAAAGTTACTGAAGTTGATGTTGACCGTAAAATCAGTTCAGTTCTTCGCCAACTCAATCCTGATGTTGCATTTAACGCTTTACATGGTCCATATGGTGAAGATGGTCTTATTCAAGGCGTGCTTGAATTTCTCAATATTCCATATACGCATTCTGGTGTGCTTGCGTCTGCATTAGCGATGGATAAGCAAAAAGCTAAAAAGCTTGCCAAGACTGCTAATATTCCAGTCGCTGAATCTGTGCTGATTGAGCGCCACCAGGCTGCAAAAGAACACCCTATGAAACCGCCATATGTAATAAAGCCTGTATGCGAAGGGTCTTCTTGTGGGGTTATTTTTGTCAAAGAAGATAGGGCTCACCCATCGCAGGAATTAATCCGTGATGATTGGCCATATGGTGAGTATTTAATGGCAGAACGATTCGTTGCAGGGCGTGAATTAACTTGTTCTGTTATGGGAAATGTTGCCCTTGGGGTAACTGAAATCCAGGTCGGGAGTGAAAAATTCTATGATTTTGCCGCAAAATATGAAAAAGGTGGGTCAAAACACATAATTCCTGCAAAAATTAAACCAAATATTTACCAAGAAATACTGAAACTGTCTTTGAAAGCCCATGAAGTGATGGGATGTCGTGGCGTTTCGCGCTCTGACTTCCGTCTTGATGATGGGCTTATGGGGACTGGTGAACTTGTTTGGCTTGAGGTTAATACCCAGCCGGGTATGACTGCTACGTCTCTTTTGCCTGAACAGGCTGCTCATGCTGGGCATTCCTGGGAAGAATTGTTGAGTTGGATTGTGGAGGACGCTTCTTGCAACCGATAGGTGGAAATAAACTCCATAATGAAATGGATGAAAGTTGGCTTGCTAATGCAAAGCCAGCTAATTTTGTTATGGGTGATGAAACTGCTCGTAATTCCACAAGAGGGTTCCGTAAAGCAAGCCGTCTTACGAGAGCTGTACTACAATTACCATTTCTAAAAAGGCGCGCAGTACAGTTATTGATTTTGGCAGGTGCGGTTACCTTTGGCTCCAGCTATCTAATTAAAGATTCTGATAAAAATAGAATTATCGCATCTATGACGTCGCAAACTGGCTTTGAAGCAAGCAAGCTTGTTGTTAATGGAAATGTTAATCTTGATATCAATATATTGCAAGCAAGGCTCGCAACGCAGCTAGGTAATTCGCTCTTTTCTTTTGAAGTAGATGCCGCGCGTGAAGAAGTGCTAAACGACCCTTGGGTTAAATCGGCAACAATTAGAAAAGTGTATCCTGATACCATCGTTGTTGATGTGATTGAAAGAAAGCCAGTAGCGCTATGGCAATCAAAAGGTGAATTGCATCTGATTGCCAGTGATGGTTTTGTGATTGCCAAAGCGGAACAATCACATATGAGCCTGCCTCAAGTTGTAGGTGAGGGCGCCAATATGGTTGCTGCTGAATTTTTATCTGTGATGAATAAATATCCAGCAATTTCGCAAAAAGCGAGCGCTTATGTGCGTGTTGCTGGCAGACGTTGGAACCTATCCATGGAAAATGGCATACAAGTTTTGTTACCTGCGTCTGACTGGGAATACGCTTTAAACGATTTGCAGGATTTGCAAAATAAGAAAACGCTTCTTGATCGCGATGTATTACAAATCGATATGCGTTTGCCGGATCGTTTGGTGATCAAGCTTGATCCTGAAATGGCAGAAATTCGCAAAACAGCAATTCAAGAATCCCTCAAGCGGAAGTGGCATAAAACATGAGTAGTATGCTGCGTTCAGATGGCCTTTTACCACGTGTAAAACCCTTGTCGGACAAACGTTCGACTATTGTTAGTGTTCTGGATGTTGGAACATCAAAAATTTGCTGTTTAATTGCAGAATTAATTCCGCGTGATCCAGGTGATGCTGTATTAGGTCGTACGCACAAGCTAAAAGTCTTGGGACTTGGGCATCAAAGGTCGCGCGGTGTAAAATCAGGTGTGATTATTAATCTTGAACAGGCTGAACAAGCTATTCGACAAGCTGTTGAAAGTGCTGAGCGCAATGCGGGTATGACGGTGGATAGCCTGATTACCAATGTCTCATCAGGTCGCCTCGTGAGTGAAGCGTTTTCTGCTGATATTTCTTTAGGTAGACATGCAGTTACACATAAAGATGTTTCGCAAGTTCTTCTTACAGGTGCTCAACATGCTTTGGCACCTGAGCGTTCAGTGGTTCACTCCATTCCTATTGGTTACTCATTAGATGGCGAGCATGGTATTTCTGATCCTCATGGCATGATTGGTGAGCGTCTCGGCGTTGATATGCATGTTTTGACAGCGGAAAATGCTCCTTTGAGAAATTTGGAACTATGCGTTAATCGTGCTCACCTTTCTGTTGAGGGTATGGTTGCAACACCTTATGCAGCTGGACTTGCTACCCTTGTTGAAGATGAAATGAAAATGGGCTGCGCATGCATTGATATTGGCGGCGGGACTACAACACTTTCTATCTTTATGGATGGTAGTTACGTATATTCAGACGCAATTGCAATTGGTGGTTCGCATGTGACGATGGATTTGGCCAGAGGTCTTTCTACACGGCTTGATGATGCTGAAATGTTGAAAATTAAATATGGTTCAGCATTGCTAGGTGCGGGGGATGATGAAGCTGTTATTGCAATTCCTCCTATTGATGATGCAGAGAGTGATACGCCTCCTCTTGTCAGTCGTGCGCAATTAACCAGAATTATTCGCCCAAGAGTTGAAGAAACCTTGGAAATGATACGTGATCGCCTTGCAAGTTCTGGATTTGCTGAGGCAGTTGGTAAGCGCTTAGTGCTCACGGGTGGGGCAAGTCAATTAAATGGAATGTCTGAAGTGGCACGTCGTGTTTTATCGCGCAATGTGCGTCTTGGGCGTCCAATGGGTATTGCAGGTCTGCCTGAAATGGCAAAAGGGCCTGTATTTTCTACTGCAGTAGGTCTTTTGATCTATCCGCAGATGGCAAAGATTGAAAACTTTTCTACTCCTACAAAGTTCAATAGCATGTTGGCTACAGGAACCAGCGGTCCTTTGGGGCGGTTAGGCAATTGGTTTAGGGAAAGTTTTTAAATGTACTGCCTTAAGGGCGGTATGAATTGATGCGTGTTTTTTGAAATAACTGACAAGCGGTGTCATCAAAAAATACGGAGTAAATGTGGCAGTGATTATTAAATCACAAATTGGTTCTGGCGGGTTTTCCCGTCTAACAAACTGGAGACGAGGAAAATGACTATTAATTTGCAAAAGCCTGATATTACAGAGCTGAAGCCAAAGATTACAGTATTTGGTGTTGGCGGTGGAGGTGGAAACGCTGTTAACAATATGATTAATGGTGGTCTTGAAGGCGTTGAATTTGTTGTAGCGAATACAGACGCTCAAGCACTGACTATGTCTGCTGCTGAAAAAATTATTCAGCTTGGTACAGACGTAACAGAAGGCCTGGGCGCTGGTTCAATGCCAGAAGTAGGCGCTGCTGCTGCTGAAGAATGCATGACTGAAATTCAGGATTACCTGACTGGTACACACATGGCATTTGTAACGGCGGGCATGGGCGGTGGTACTGGTACAGGTGCTGCGCCAGTTGTAGCGCGTGCTGCACGTGAAATGGGTGTTCTGACGGTTGGCGTGGTGACAAAACCATTCCAGTTTGAAGGACAAAGGCGCATGAAAACAGCTGATGCAGGTATTGCCGAACTGCAAAAGAATGTTGACACTTTAATTGTTATTCCAAACCAGAACCTATTCCGCATTGCCAATGATAAAACAACTTTTGCTGATGCCTTTGGCATGGCAGATCAGGTGCTTTATTCTGGTGTTGCATGTATTACAGACTTAATGGTCAAAGAAGGCCTTATTAATCTTGATTTTGCAGATGTTCGCTCTGTCATGCGCGATATGGGCAAGGCTATGATGGGTACAGGTGAAGCGGGTGGCGAAGGCCGCGCAAGACAAGCTGCTGAAGCTGCTATTTCCAATCCACTATTGGATGAAACAACCATGAGTGGTGCACAAGGTCTGTTGATTTCGATCACAGGTGGCCGTGATATGACGCTCTTTGAAGTCGATGAAGCTGCAACTCGTATCAGTGAAGAAGTTGATCAAACTGCCAATATTATAGTTGGTGCTACATTTGATGAAAATCTTGAAGGTGTGATTAGGGTTTCTGTTGTAGCAACAGGTATTGATGCAGCCTTATTAGGTAATGAGGCTCCTACTGCTGCTAAAACCTCAGAAAGTGTTGTCCGTGCTACACCAAAAGCAATTCCTGCTGCAGCTGAAGTTGTTGCATCAAGTGATAAAGATACTGACGCAGAAAAAGTTTCCAAGAAAATAGAAAAGACTGCTGCTTCAATGGCTCTGCCACAAGAAACACAGCGTGTAGAACGTGATGGCATTGGTCTTACACCTTTCAAGCCGGAAAATAAGGGCTTTTCAGATCCAAGCATTGAAGATGAGTTCAAAAAAACTTTGGTTGAAGAGCTAATGCCGGAGACTGAAAATTTTGTTGTGCCTGCTGCTGAGCAACCACAAGGTGTTGTACAAGCTACCGCAATTCCTTCGATTGAAGAGTTTCCAAGACCAATTCAGGCTGAAGCCGTACAAACAGCTTCAACTGGACATGTGAAACAAGCTCCAAAGACTGATGTTTCTCATGGCCCAATGGGGTTATTAAATAAACTAAAGAATAGCTTTGCTGGTCGTGAAAATGAAGAGCAGCAGCCTGCAACACAAGCGCCACAACGTACTGCACCGTCGGCACCTGCACCTGTTACTCAAAAACCTGTAGAAGCTGCACCACAGCCAGCAGCCCAACCTGCGGCGCCAATTCCAGCGCCTGCTGCAAGGACAGATGATAATCCATATGCGCCTAAAAGAGGGCAATTGGATACAATGGGACGTGTTGCGCCGGTAGAATCGCCAGCACAAGAAGACGATCAGTTGGATATTCCTGCGTTCCTTCGTAGGCAAGCTAACTAAATTAACCACTTGTTAATGAACCCCGCTTGTTACAAAAAGTAAGAAGTGGGGTTTTTTGTAAGTATATGAAATTATTGTATAAAAAAATATAGCTTTTGAGTTTTGGTAACAAAAGGTAAGAAAGCGTGATTTGGAACTTGTTATTTAACTAGCTATTAATTAAGCACATTCGAGATGCGGATAAAGATTCTCGAAGCAACTTATAGCATTTTTGTAGGCTACTATAAAATGCGCTGGGCAATATGGGGAATACATTGTTAGGTCATCAAACTACTATCAGAGATAGTCTGCAATTTGCAGGTGTAGGTGTTCACTCTGGAGAAGAAGTCAATATGACGCTTCATCCTGCAGATGCCAATACTGGCATCGTTTTCAATGTAATCGACCCTTCATCGCCTGATGAAACAATTGATTTACCTGCAAACCTTAGCACTGTTGGTGCAACTGACTTATGCACAGTGCTTGGTTCTTTAAACTCTGCTCATGCAGCAACTATTGAACATTTAATGGCAGCCCTTCGCGCGCTTAATGTTGATAATGTTATCGTTGAACTTGATGCGGCTGAAGTGCCTGTCATGGATGGAAGTTCTATCGTATTTGTTGAAGCTATACGTTCTGTTGGTCTGACCTCGCTTGCTGCAAGACGTTGTTATATACGTGTTAATAAGCCAATTCGAGTTGATATGGGCGCGTCGTGGGGGGAATTTGTGCCTTATGAAGGTACTCGTTTTGAAGTTGAAATAGACTTTGATTGTGAAGCTATTGGCAGGCAAGCGTTTGCTTCTGACATTACAGAAGACGTCTTCTGCAATGAATTAAGTCGTGCACGTACTTTTGGTTTCATGAAAGATGTTGAACGCCTTTGGGCAGCTGGTTTTGCCCTTGGTTCATCATTGGAAAACTCTGTTGTCATCGGAGATGATAACGCAATTATAAACCCAGAGGGGTTGCGTTATAAAGATGAATTTGTTCGTCACAAAACATTAGATGCAATTGGGGATTTAGCACTTGCCGGAGCGCCAATTATCGGATGTTATCGTTCTTATCGTGGCGGTCACAAGCTTAATGCAATGGTTTTATCCGCTTTACTTTCAGACAAAGAAGCTTTTGATTTCGTAGAGCCGCCAATGTCGCGCCCTAAAATTATGCATGGTGAACTCGTTGCTGTAAGCGCACCTGCATATGCTGCTGTTCTTATCTAGGCTGTGTAATCATTACTTTGTGATGGTGTTTGCCATAAAATAGCAATATTCATGGGCGAAGTAGTCTGGAAGTTTTGATAAATTTGATATAATATCAATAAACAGATTTTATATGAATACATAAGCAAGCGTAACGAATAAGTATTGAGCAGGTCTAATATGAGATTTACCGCATTAAAAAAGATTGCATTAGTAACATGTGTTGTTGCACTTTCTGCTTGTAGTAAGACAGATGATAAGAGTGCGAATTTTGCTGTTGATGAAGTTATTGCTCCAGATACGTTATACAACCAAGCCTTGGCCAATCTTGACGCTGGCGATTTTGATCGGTCGCAAAAACGCTTGGATGATTTGGAAAGACAGCATCCTTATTCAGAATTTTCCCGCAAGTCATTAATTTTGAAAACTTTTATTAATTACAGAAAAGGCGCTTATACTGAAGCTGCCAACGCCGGTACGCGTTTTCTGGAACTTTACCCTGGCGATAAAGATGCTGCTTATGCTCAATATATCATTGGGATGTCTCATTTTAAAAGAATACCGCATATCACACGTGATCAATCCACAACTGTAAATGCGTTCGGTGCTATGAATGCGCTGATTGAGAAATACCCAGACAGTGAATATGTTGACGATGCACGCAAAAAAATGATCATTGCGCGTGATCAGATTGCAGGTAAAGAAATGCTTGTAGGGCGTTACTATCAAGAGCGCCGTGAATTCTTGGCCGCGATTAACCGTTATCGTAAAGTTGTTGAAAGATACCCTAATACGCGCCATGTTGAAGAGGCTCTTGCCAGATTAACAGAAAGTTATTTTTCACTAGGACTTGTTGAGGAAGCGCAAAATTCTGCTGCGGTATTAGGGCATAACTTCCCTGATAGTTCGTGGTATAATGACTCATATAAGCTTTTACAGACTGGTGGTTTCAAACCACAAGAGTCTGATAATTCATGGCTTCAAGGTCTTTTTGGTAGCAAACAGACATAAGCTTATAACTCACTAATGAGCCTTGAGCCTAAATTAATGGGCTTCGGTGTTGGTGTTTTAAAAATAAATTTGCTGTAATTTAGCGCTATCTCTTGATAACAAAATACAGGACTGCAAAAGTCCTTGAACTGCTGTTATGAATGCATAAAACTTAACTTGTTAAGATTCATTGCTTTTGCGATTCGTACTTTATGCTAGTTCAGCTTTCCATACGTGACATTGTTTTGATAGAGCGACTCGATATTGAGTTCTCAAACGGTCTATCCGTGCTTACGGGTGAAACTGGCGCGGGTAAATCCATTTTGCTTGATAGTTTAGCACTTGCCTTGGGAGGGCGTGGGGAAGGCGGACTTGTTCGTAATACTATTAATGAAGGCAGTGTTACAGCGGTATTTGAACCCAGAGATGGCCATCCCGTACATAAAGTATTATCGCAAAATAGTATTTCAGCCTCAGATGGTTTGATTTTACGCCGTGTGCAGAAAAAAGACGGCAAAACACGTGCGTTTATTAATGATGAACCTGTTTCAGTTGGCTTGATGAAGCAAATAGGCAGTCAATTGGTGGAAATTCATGGGCAACATGATGATCGTGCCATGCTAGATGCTTCCACACACCGCAATTTATTAGACGCGCATGGCGGTCTTGAAGCTCAGGCAAACCTAACAACCAATGCTTGGTATGCCTGGAAAGAGGCTGAAAGTAAGCTGGACAGTTTAAAGTCTGAGATTGAAGAAGCGCAGAGGGAAGCAGATTATCTACGCTCTTCTTCTGAAGAGTTAAAACTTCTTGCCCCAGAAACAGGTGAAGAAGGAAAGCTTGCCGAACAACGCCAAAAAATGATGAAGGTTGAGCAGGTTGCAACTGATTTGGCCGAAGCCAATGAAACGTTATCAGGTAATGGTTCGCCTGTTACGAGCATCTCAAACCTTGCGCGACGATTAGAGCGCAAACGCCAACAAGCACCTGAATTAATTGATGAAACACTTGAGCATCTCGACGTAGCATTAAATGCACTTTATGCAGCGCAAAACTCGCTTGAAACAGCGTTTCATGAAACGCACTTTGATCCTCAGGAATTGGAGACATCAGAAGAGCGGCTCTTTGCTCTAAGGGCTGCCGCGCGCAAGTATAATGTGGCAGTAGAGAATTTACCCGACCTTGCAGTTCGTATGGCTGATAATCTAACGATGTTGGAAGATGGTGAAGACAGGCTTTCAAGGCTTAATGCAGAAGTGAAATCTCTCAAGGATGAGTTTTACAGGCTGGCTATTGATTTATCCAAGAAGCGTGAAGAGGCGGGTGAGCTACTGGAAAAAACAGTTATGAAGGAATTACCTGCCTTAAAACTGGAACTTGCCAAGTTTATTGTCCATCAAGAAGCTGATGAAGCAAATGCAGGCCCTTCAGGTATAGATGCGCTTGAGTTTTGGGTACAAACCAATCCAGGATCAAAACCTGGTGCAATGCGCAAGGTTGCCTCAGGGGGGGAGTTGTCACGCTTTATGCTGGCTTTGAAAGTAGCACTTGCAGATAGGGGGTCTGCACCGACACTCGTATTTGATGAAATTGACTCAGGGGTTGGTGGCGCAGTCGCTGATGCGATAGGTCAACGCCTATCCCGATTATCTGAGGGCGTTCAGGTTCTTTCTGTTACGCATGCGCCGCAAGTTGCTGCAATTGCATCAGGACATTATTTAATTGCAAAATCTACAGTTAATGGTAGTGACCGGGTTGCAACCGCTGTTACGCCAATTGTGGATGGGGTAAGGCTAGAGGAGATAGCGCGAATGTTGTCAGGTGCAACAGTAACTCAAGAAGCGCGCGCTGCTGCCAAAAAACTTATGAACCAAACTTCTGTGTAGCGGTGGGTAAATCTTTGACAAATGAGTATTCCAATATTGCTATAGAGGCGCTTAATCACAAAGCGGCATCGCAAGAATTGGAACGTTTGGCTTTGGAAATAACCCGCCATGATGCGCTTTATCACGGCAAGGATAACCCTGAAATTTCTGATGCAGAATATGATGCGCTTCGCCGCCGTAATTTGGGAATTGAGCAAAGGTTTCCTGATTTAATCAGGGAAGATTCTCCATCTAAAAAAGTTGGATTTGTAGCGCTTGATAAGTTTGAAAAAGTTACTCATTCAATCCCGATGCTTTCACTTGAAAATGCTTTTAACGATCAAGATGTTTATGATTTTACAAAACGTATGCGTAAGTTTTTAAATCTGCCAGCAGGTGAAAAAATGTCACTTACTGCGGAGCCTAAAATTGATGGACTTTCACTTTCCCTTCGTTATGAGAAGGGAAAACTGGTTACAGCTGCAACGCGTGGGGATGGCGCTACAGGGGAAAACGTAACTGAAAATGCCAAGACAATTTCAGATGTTCCAACCGTATTGGCAGGGGATAATATTCCCGATGTAGTAGAAATTCGCGGCGAGGTTTACATGAGCCATGCAGCATTTCTTGATTTGAATAAACGCATGGAAGCGCAAGGTAAGCCCACTTATGTAAATCCTCGAAATACGGCTGCTGGTTCGCTTCGTCAACTGGATAGTGCGATCACGGCAACGCGTCCCTTAAACTTTTTTGCTTACGCTTGGGGCGAGATGAGTGCGATGCCGGCAACCACGCAAATGGGCATGGTTGAGTGGATGAGAGCGTGCGGATTTAGAATCAATCCTCTCATGCAAAGCTTTGAAAATATTGAGGAACTTCTGAAACATTATCGCCAAATAGAAGCAGACCGGCCTGAACTTGTGTATGACATTGATGGTGTTGTTTACAAGGTGGATGATCTGGCACTTCAAGCAAGACTAGGGTTGAAATCTCGCGTGCCGCGCTGGGCAATTGCGCATAAGTTTCCTGCAGAAAAAGCTTGGACGATTTTACGCGATATTGAAATTCAAGTGGGGCGCACTGGCGCGTTGACACCTGTTGCCAGACTAGAACCGATAACCGTGGGTGGCGTTGTCGTGACAAATGCCACTTTGCATAATGAAGATTATGTAAAAGGGGTTGGGAGTAAGGGGGAAGTTTTGAGAGATGGCAAAGATCTTCGTGTTGGTGATCATGTCATGCTACAACGCGCAGGCGATGTCATACCGCAAATCCTGGACGTTGATTTATCCAAGCGCCCTTATGGTGTTGAGCCTTTTGAGTTTCCAACGTCTTGTCCTGTATGTGGTAGTAGTGCGATCCGTGATGTTAATGAAAAAACAGGTAAAGCAGATTCTGTTAAACGCTGCACCGGTGGTTTGATTTGTCCTGCGCAGGCTGTTGAGCGTCTAAAACATTTTGCCTCTCGTGGCGCTTTGGATATTGATGGGCTTGGTGATAAACAGGTGGAAGCTTTTTATGAAGCTGGGCGTATTGCAGATGCCGCTGATATTTTTACACTTCGTGAAAGAGATGCAAGGTCACTGAAGAAATTAAAAGATATGGAGGGGTGGGGCAGTACCAGCGCTGCTAAGCTCTTTGATGCGATTGATGCAGTTCGCGAAGTCGATATGTATCGTTATATCTTTGGTCTTGGGATTCGTCATGTGGGTGAACAAACCGCAAAGGATTTAAGCAAAACTTATGGTGATATTGATGCCTTTAACAAGGCTATGACAAGTTTAAGTGAGCAACAAGTTTATGATGAATTACTTTCAGTTGATGGTATTGGCTCGACCGTTGCGCAAGCTTTGAAAGAGTTTTTTAGTGAAACCAGAAATCTTGACGTTTGGAATAGATTATTGGTGCAAGTAAAGCCTAAGCCTGTTGAGCAAGTTGCTAATGACAGTCCGGTTGTGGGCAAGACGGTTGTCTTTACAGGTTCGCTTGAACAAATGACTCGCGATGAGGCCAAGGCCATGGCAGAACGGTTAGGTGCCAAGGTTTCTGGTTCAGTATCCAAAAAAACAGATTTGGTGGTTGCGGGGCCTGGTGCTGGCTCTAAGCTTAAAAAAGCTGAAGACCTTGGCGTTGAAACTACGGATGAAGATGGCTGGTTTAAACTGATTGGCCGTGATTAAATTAAATTCACGGGTGCTATTAGAAATTAACGCTGGTAATTGCCATTTGTTTCCATAAGTATAATTCGATGAAAAACGAATCCCAATTTTTTGCAGGTACAAAGGACTCTCTGCCTATAATGTTTGCAGTGACCTTTTTTGCCATGCTTTTTGGTGCAACTGGGGTTAATAACGGGCTTACTTTTAGCGAGACAGTTCTTTCCAGCGCCAGTGTGTTTGCAGGTGCAAGCCAGTTTGTGTTTTTGGATTTATACGGGCAACAAGCACCTGTTTGGTCAGTGCTTTTAGCGGTTTTTGCAATAAATTTTCGACATGTTTTATATTCAGCTTCGCTTGGACGGTATATGGATGGGCTTTCATTTTCACAAAAATATTCTGCGTTCTTCTTTTTGTGCGATCCCTTGTTTGGGGCAGGTGAAATTCGTGCTCAAAACCATTCTCTTAAACCGTCCTATTATTTTGGATATGCAATTCCGCTTTATTTTGTATGGATTGGGTTTACGACGCTTGGAGCAAGTTTTGGCAAGCTGATTACCAATCCTGAGGCTTTTGGCTTTGATATGCTTTTATCAATTTATTTCTTATCTTTGCTCATGGGGTTTCGTTCAAGACCCAATTGGCTGGCTTCAGTCTTGGCGAGTGGCATTGCTTCCGTGCTTGTGTTCAAACTGATAGGAGCGCCTTGGCATATTATGATTGGTTCAATGGTAGGGGTAATGTTGGCTGCGATGATTGGCAAGCCAGATGAGGATAAAACAAGTGTTTGATTTTTTCCTGTTACCTGCAACACCTGTAAATGTCTGGATTGTTATTCTGCTAACTGGTGTTGTAACTTATATAACGCGCTCTGCAGGGCATGTGGTACTTGCACGATTTAAAAATTTGCACCCAAGAGCGGAGGCAGCACTTGAAGCTGTACCTGGCGCGGTACTTGTTACAATTGTACTGCCGCCAGCTTTAACCAATGGGCCAGTTGAAATTATTGCAATGCTTGCGGCACTTGCAGCCAGTTTTAGATTATCTCCAATAGCCGTTTTGGCTATTGGCATGTTTATAGTGGTTGTTGGAAGAGCCTTCGGGTTTTAATGCAAAGCTTAGAGCATTTTGAGTTAAAACAGAGTTACTCAAAAATGCTCTAGCCATTTATTTTTAAACATATTCTTATTCGAAAAATGTGTACAATTTCCGCGAATATGCTCTAGTGTCTGCGACCACCGAAGCGAAAACCACCATGGCGTGAAAATCTGTGACCTCTAAAGCGGTGTCCACCAAAACGGTGTCCGCGACTAAAGCCACCATGACGTGAGAATTTGCGTGATCTAAAACTTTTTCCGTGACCGCGATTAAATTTGCGAAAGCTGCCTCGGTGCCCACGAAAACCACTGCGATGTCCGCGACTGAATTTACTAAACCCGCCACGATGCCCACGGAAACCGCCTCTGAAACCACCACGGTGACCTCTAAAGCCATGTCTACCACGGAATTTTACTTCCTCGATATCTTGTGCAAGTTTGGTTTCTGGGATTGGATTAAGGTGAATTGGTGCCGCATGTACCGCAGGAGTTAATAAACCAATGCCAGCAACTGTGATAGAAGCCACTGCTATTATAGCCAGTCCTGTTCTTTTGATTGCTTTCTTTAGCATTTTCTCGTTCCTTTCTTCAAAGGCAAGTTGCTTGCCTCTTTTGATAACTTATTATTAACTTTTATTACTGAATACGATGTGAATAAATACACACTTTAATCAACATATTGAAGTTTAATGGTTTTTTATGATTGTTCCTAGAGAAACTATAATTTAGAAGTGACCATCTCTAACCATTTTAAGGTTTTGCCTGTTATATGAGGTGATATTTTTTCAAAGACCATCCTGTGATAATCATTTAACCAGTTTATTTCTGAACTTGTAAGCAATGATTTATCTATGAGGTGTTTGTCTATTGGCGCCCAGGTTAGGTTTTCGAAAGTATGGACTTCAATATTGCCACCAATGTCTTGTAATTGTGAAACGAGAACAAGATTTTCTATGCGAATGCCATATTCACCTTCAACGTAATATCCAGGTTCATTAGAAATTATCATGCCAGGTTGCAAAGGTTCCATTGCACGGCGGTGAATACCTTGTGGCCCTTCATGTACATTCATATATGAGCCAACGCCGTGGCCAGTGCCATGGGCATAATCTTTGCCATTTTGCCACAATGCATGACGAGCCAGAATGTCCAGATCAATGCCGCGTGTGCCTTTTGGAAACTTAGCTTGATCAATTGCAATATGCCCTTTTAAGACAAGGGTAAAATTTGTAATGGCCTCTTTTGACGGGGTACCGATTGCAATTGTGCGGGTAATATCAGTTGTACCATCTTCATATTGCCCACCAGAATCTACTAGATAGATTTCTCCATTGCCCAACATGCGATTGCTATCTTCATTAACGCGGTAATGGGGCAGGGCAGCATGAGGGCCAGAAGCTGAAATCGTATCAAAAGAAATTTCTTTTAATACGCTCTTCATATCAAGCGCATTTTGGCTGCGGATTGCTTCAAGTTTTGTTGCTGCATCAATCTCTGAAATTGTATTGCAGGGCTGTGCATCCAGCCAACACAAGAATTTAGCCATGGCAACACCATCGCGCAGATGTGCATTGTGTGCGCCGTTCTGCTCTACTTCATTTTTTATGGCGCGAGGCAATACAACGGGATCTCTACCATGCGTAATCTTACCTCCAGTGTTGTTGATTATATCGGCAAGGGCGACTGAAACACGGTCTGGATCACATAGGACTGATTTGTTTTTTGAAATTTCAATTAATTTGTTCTCCAGCTCAGTTGGTGCGTGCAGGTTGGCTATTTCTGATAATGCTGCTTTTGTTTTGTTGTTAAATTTTTGTTCAGCCATAAAGACTAACGGCTTTTCATGAGCTGGAATGATTGCAAAGCCAAGCGCCAAAGGATTGTGAACAACATCAGTACCGCGAATGTTAAATAGCCAGGCCAGAGAGGCTGGATCTGTCAATATGGTGAAATCGCATTTTTTATCAATAATTACTTTTTGAATTTCTGTAATCTTGTCGTTTGCCGACTTGCCTGCGTATTGAATATCATGAAGTGCAACAATGCCCATGGGTTCAGGTGGTTGGTCTGCCCATATGCGATCAATCAGATTATCAATGGGCTGCAATTTGCTGTTTGTCGCCCTTGCTGCTTTTTCAAAAGTCTTGAGTTGATTAAGCGTAATGAGCCAAGGATCATAGGCGATTATATCCCCTTCCTTCATATTAGCCTCTAACCATTTTGAGGGGGGAGTATCAACAAGGCTTTCAGCACTAAAGGCTGATTTGTCGATTTGCTCATTAACTTGCACTGTATAACGGCCATCTGCAAAAACAATAGCCTGCTTAAGCGTAATAATTGAAAACCCCGCAGAACCTGTAAAGCCTGTCAGCCACGCCAATCTTTCTGCGCGTTCAGGCAGATATTCATTTTGGTGTTCATCAGCATGGGGAACCAGAAAAGCACTTATGTTTTCCTTTTGCATTTGTTTTCTCAAATCTGCAAGACGATTGTTGCCGTTGAAAGCGTCAGAGGGTGTAGTGAAATTTTGAAACATGGAAACCTACAGTTGTTTGTGACAATTTATTAATAGAGTGTTCTTAAAGGGTTGCAACTTTTGCATGGCTCACGTGCGTTTTCCCATCTACCTAAAACTTTTTGCATAGCGTATGTATTACCTATCGGCAGCAAAGAAGCTTTCGAAGAATAAGGGAATAAAATTATGTCAATGTTTTCTAACTTAATCAAAGCACGTGAAAAACAAGCTGAACTATGTGTACACGCTTACCTATCACAATTTGACGATGCAACACTTACACGCATGGGTGTAAATCGCAAAAGCTTGAAAACTGGCGGATCAGTAAATCACTTCCTCTAGGTTTCAAACTTGGAGATACGATAAAAAACGGGCGACCTACGGGTCGCCTTTTTTGTTTGTTAGTTGGGGGTTAGAGGACAGATTTATAGTGGCAAACTTATAAACAAAACGACTCGAGTATTTACACACTATGGTGAGTTAACTTGACTCAATTGCCAAAACCTTACATCCTCAGAATTCTAGCTGTTTGTTAAAGCTGGAAATGCGTTGCATCTTAATGCCGCTATTAACTGCACTTTTAACAACCAGTATATTGTATCTGGAGTTGTGCGTCTTGTTAAGACGACATAGTTCGTTATTGGTTTTAACTGAGTTAATCTCTTTCTTGGTCTGTGTTCAGTATCGACAAGGGTTTGAGATAATCAGATACAAAGAGACTTGTATTTTCTGCAGTGAACCAACCAGAAAGGAACAACTCGTTTTATAAAAATTTTTGACTAAGAGACTATGTATTTGGCTGCATATATAAAAAGTGCGAATAATAACAATAGATTAGGAGAGAAAAATGAAGAGTATACTTAAAAGTTTCTGTTCGGGATTTATGTCGTCTGCCTTGATTTTGGCAATACCTGCTGCTGCTCAGGCGCAGGCTAACCAGGGAGCTATGGACGTACCCAAAATTACTTCAAAGGTTATTTTGGAAGGTTTGGACAGTCCATGGGATATGGCTTTCCTGCCTGACGGCACGATGTTTTTCACTGAAAAATGCAAGGGTCTTTCCGTTAGAACCAAAGATGGAACTGTGCATGCTCTTTACGGGATGAAAGATTCCGAAGGTTATGCCGATACAGGCAGTGATCTTTTTTGTGAAGGACAAGCTGGTATGCTTGGTGTCGTTCCAGACAGGAATTTCGCAAATAACCGTACTCTTTTTGTCTACTCCAGCTCAAACAAGTATCACGGCGATGGCTGCAAAACTAATTTTGAAAAATGTGATGGCAACATCGTAATGAAATTCAAGGTTGCCGATGACCTTAAAGGCGTCACTGAACGGACTGATATCGTTAAGGACATCCAGTACAAACCATTTGATTCTGATCAACCCTTTGGAGGTCCAGGCGCACACAATGGTGGCAGAATTCGCATTGGACCTGGTGGTTATCTTTGGGTGGCAGGTGGTGACCGCCACAGAGGAACTTGTCCGCAAGATGGAACACTTCTATGTGGTAAAGTCATAAGAATTGATAGCGAGGGTAATGCTCACCCGGACAATAATCCACCTGAAGGCTTTGATAAGCGCATATACACTTATGGTCACAGAAATGTTCAAGGAATAGATTTTCGTCCAAGTGATGGTAAAGCATTCACAGCTGAACATGGTCCTTGGCACAATGATGAAATCACAGCTCTTGTAAATGGTGGTAATGCCGGTTGGGATCCTGCGCAGAATATAGGTGGTAGAGGCGAGTGTCCTGACCAATATTGTGGTTATGAGCCTAATCAGCAGGATGCAGTGGACCCGGCAATTCGTGCTGCTTATACACCGATGAGCGACACACGCTTTGAAGATTTAATGCCAGCTACGTGGAACAATAACGGCTTTTCTCAAGGTACCGGTTCTGCAGCTTTTATAAAAGGCAAGAACTGGGGCATTTATGAAGGTCGCTTGGCGGTTGGGATTATGGGTATTGCTTTTGGGGATACGCCAGAAGGTTCAAGAATTGATATGATCAGTATTACGCCTGACGGTTTGGGCATCAATGGTATCACGCAAATGCCTCTTGGTTTCTCAGAGAGATTCCGTGGCCTTGTCATGGGGTATGATAACGCACTTTATGTAGCTACTGATGCAGGCGAAATCTATAAAGTAACTGCGGAAAGCTTGAAGAAGTAATTTTGCAAATAAAGACTGTACCCGCGCGTTACTGAAATGACGCGGGTATTTTAATGTGGTATCCTAATACTAAGACTAGGCTATTGATGGTTTCATTGATTACACAACATTATGTAAAGTCAGCTTTTAGGGTGATCCCTTCGATATGAAAGGCTCTGGTTTTTTTTATATGCTCCTGATAAACTATTGATATTTCATGGAAATTTGTTGGCTGTGGTGGTTGTGGGGCACAAAAAATCGTAGATAATTTTCTAAATCCAACTCTTAAGTTGTCAGCATATTGGTTTTTTACATATTCAATAATCTTATGAACAAGTATTGTTTTTTGATGAATTGTTTTAAGAATGGCGTTTTTCTGACATGCTATCTGTATTGAATTTCGTTAGTATGATTTGAAAACAATTCTAATTACTATGGGAATCCTAATACTATGTCTCACCTTTTTACATCTTTGAAAATAAAGGATGTTACTTTCAAAAACCGTGTCGGCATGTCGCCCATGTGTCAGTATAGTTCTGATGATGGGGTGGCTTCGGATTGGCATATGGTGCATTTGGGTTCTCGCGCCGTTGGTGGTTTGGGCTTTATTATGACGGAGTGTACGGCTGTTTCTCAAACTGGGCGCATTTCTCAAGGCTGTGCTGGCCTATGGGCGCAAAAGCATGTTGATGCGCTTAAGCCTATTGTTGA
>CALDZF010000054.1 GCA_937944165.1 uncultured Rhizobiaceae group bacterium
CGATAGTCTGATTTCCATTGTAAAAGAAAAAGAAGCATCAGGCTTTGCCTATGAGGCGGCAGATGCAAGTTTTGAGCTTTTAGCGCGCAGACATTTGGGAAGTGTTCCAAAATATTTTTCTATCGATAGTTTCCGCGTTCAAGTAGAGCGCAGGTTCAATGCAATTGGCGAAGTGATTACGGTTTCAGAAGCTGTGGTGAAACTGACGATTGATGGTGAAAGCTTCCTCTCAGTGGCAGAAGGGCAAGGCCCTGTTAACGCGCTAGATAATGCGCTGCGCAAAGACCTTGGTAAATATCAGGAGCAAATTGATGATCTGGAACTGGTTGATTACAAGGTGAGAATTCTAAACGGTGGTACAGAGGCCATCACCCGCGTGCTGATCGATTCCATAGACCGTGAGGGCAATCGCTGGACAACGGTAGGCGTCTCCGACAACATCATCGACGCATCATTTCAGGCATTGATAGACTCGATTAATTACAAATTGATGCGGACGGGTGTGGTTTGAGTGAGCGCCAAGCCACTCAAGAAGAGACTTCACGCAGTGGTTTTTTCTTTGCCTTGTCTGCGTTCTTGATTTGGGGATGTTTGGCGCTTTTTTGGAAGGCTACTTCGCACGTAGATGCGGTTGAGGTAACGATGCATCGGGTGATTTGGTCTTTGCCTGTTGCGGGCGTAATCTTGTGGTTTATGGGCCGTACGAGCGATATTTTACCGACGCTAAAATCTCCCAGAAAAATGGGTATATTATTTTTTACGTCTCTTTTGATTAGCGTTAATTGGGGCATATTTATCTGGGCTATTTCTGTTGATCGCACGCTTGAGACAGCGATGGCTTATTATATCAACCCTTTGGTGAGTGTTGCGATGGGTGGCTTGTTCTTGCATGAACGTTTTAACCGTTTGCAGTTAGCGGCGATTTTATTGGCACTTTTGGCGGTTGTTATTTTGACAATCATGCAAGGTGTATTTCCCTGGATTAGTATTTCTCTGGCGCTAACGTTTGCGTTTTATGGCTTAATTCGCAAGACGGTAGATGTTGGGCCGACGCAAGGCTTTTTGGTTGAAGTAGTTTTGATGTTTCCGGTTGGTATTGCTTATATGGTTTGGCTTATTGTCAATGATGCGCTTTCTTTTGGTAATACTGGTAATCTTGATATTTTCTTGTTGATGTGTGCTGGACCTGCAACAGCTGTGCCACTTATCCTTTATGCTAATGGTGCCAAGCGCTTACGACTTTCAACGATTGGCATGATGCAATATATCGCGCCAACCATGATTTTTCTAATCGGTATCTTCATTTTCGGGGAAGAATTGAAACAACCGCAGGTAATCGCGTTTATACTTATCTGGATAGGGCTTGCTTTGTATTCTTGGTCTATGCTTCAGCCAAACAAATGGCAAAAAAAGACCACCTAACTTTCGTTGGTGGCCGAGTTAAGGATTGAACTATTTGGGGGGTAGGGGATTAGTTCAATCCAAAGGTATTCCGTTATTTTATAAATGTAGCTTGTTATTTAAAAAACAAGTCCTTTATGTTAATTTGTTAGAATTTTAATGTAACATTCTGATAACATTATAATTACTAATTCTATATTTTGAGTGAGGCAATAACTTCGTCAGCATTTTGAATTACTATTGGTTTTATTTTATTGGCTGTATGAATAAACCCTGCTGTTTTCATATGTTCTATGAGTTCCAGCATGGGGTTCCAAAATCCATCGGCATTTAAAAAGGCGATGGGTTTGTTGTGACGACCCAGTTGCGCCCAAGTGATGATTTCGACGATTTCCTCCAGTGTGCCAATGCCACCAGGCAGTGCGATGAAGGCATCTGATTCATCAAACATTTTTTGTTTGCGCTCATGCATGTTTTGCGTGACTTGAATTTCAAGATTGTTGGAGGATTGATCCCATTCACCTTCCTTGGGAAGCAGAAAATCAGGGATAATACCTAGAACTTTGCCGCCATTATCTTGAACTGATTTGGATACAGTGCCCATGATACCGCGCGAGCCACCGCCATATACCAATCTGATATTATTGAGAGCCAGTGCTTTGCCCAGTATTTCTGCTTGATGCGTAAATTGCGGTGAATTGCCAGACTGTGATCCGCAATAAACACAAATTGATTTCATTTGGCTCATATAAAGCTCCTACAATTGCCATGATCTGGTATGATATTCATACATGGTTTCTACTTTCGTAGTATGTTATTGTTATTATTATATATGGAGCTAAATTGAATTATGGCAAAAAGTTTTGCACCCATATTTTTTACTGCTGCTGGTGTCGTTGTCGCTGGGATTATAGGCTATGTAATTTTAAAGTCTGAACTTACAAATCAAAAAACTGCTATTACGGTTTCTGAAACAGGAGCAAGTATTGTACAACAGGAGGTTGAAGCAGCGCTGCAGACACCTCCCGCTCCAGTTCCGTCACCTTCGCCGCGAAAGATTATTGAACCCGAAGTGGAAGCATCTGCTGATGAGGAGCCAAAAGAGGTAGATACCCCTTCATTTGATATTATAAGAGTTGAGCGTAGCGGTGATGCTGTTGTTGCAGGTAAAGCAAATGCCAATGAAACTGTAAGGTTGGTTGGTGATGAAGATAAGGTTGTTGCCGAAACCAATTCCAGCGCCAGTGGTGAATTTGTATTTGTTTTGGATACCCCTTTAGAAGCTGGTAAACATCAACTCACCTTACAGGTAAAATCGCATGACAATAATGAAGAGGTACGTTCATCTGAAATTGCAATTATAGATGTTCCTGAACCAAAGAGTATTGGCGGTGTTACCGTTCTATTGGCTGATACAGGTAAACCAAGCAAAATATTACAAACTCCCGAACCGCAACCAGAAAAGGCTGTAAGTGCTGCCGCAAAAGAAACTGTATCGGTTGCAAAACCTGCTAAGCAAGAAGCTGGTGAGGCTAAAGACCCAACTTTATTGATTGAAGCAGCGGATGTAGAAGCAGGTAAAATCTTTGTTGCAGGAAGGGGTGAAGCCAATAAACAAGTTAATCTTTATATGGACAATAAACTTCTAGGAAAAACCAAAGTTGCTAAAACTGATGCGTTTCTTTTTGAAATAGATAAAAACATTGAGCCAGGTCGATATGATCTTCGCGTCGACATGACCGATACGAATGCTGCAGAGGTGATTTCACGAGCCGAAGTTAACCTTGTTCATCAACCTGACAGTGCCATAAAGGAAGAACTGCAAATTGTAGGTGCGGTTGATGCCGATAAAACGGATATTGATAAAGATACAAAGAAAGAAATTACGACTGGTAGCGCTGTTATCATTCGGCGTGGCGATAGCCTATGGACTGTTGCACGCAGAAATTACGGTGCTGGTATTCGGTATACAACCATCTTTGATGCAAACCGCGATCAGGTAAGAAACCCGCATAGAATTTATCCTGGCCAAGTATTGCAAATCCCTGAGTGAACTCTAAGTAGTGAATAGGGTTAGGTTCTGAGCCTAGATGAATTGACTTCATCGGCATTTACCGATAAAGCAAGTCATGATATTCGAAAAACCCCCTCATTGTAATGCCAATTTCACTGAACAAAGAGTTGAAATCGATCAAATGGCTTTAATGTTAAAGGCGTTGGGGCATCCTGTGCGCTTGCGAATAGTGCAAGAGTTAGCAAATTTAGAGCATTGCTGTTGTGCTGATATGTGTGAGTGTTTTACGCAATCGCAGTCCACTATTTCTCAGCATTTATCGGTTTTGAAAGAAGCAGGAATTGTTGATTTTGAAAAAGACGCTAATAAATCCTGCTACTCGCTTAATCATAATGCTTTATACAACATTCAATTGGTAATGGGTGAATTGCTGCAACTGAAAAATACCGAGGCTAAAGATGGTTGATAATTCAATCCCAAATAAGCCTGCAAGTACAGCCAAAGCTACCCAACAAAAACCGCTTGTTGATGCCGGACGCGGTGGCATGTCTGGCACTTTTGCAAATCTTTGGCCCTATATGTGGCCGAGCGATCGTCCTGATTTAAAAAGACGAGTGCTATATGCCTCGATATTTATGATTATCGGCAAGATTGTTACGGTTCTTATTCCATATTTTTATAAGCTTGCAACGGATGCACTCACGGGTGATTTAAATCAAGCCGACCTTAATGAGTGGCTGCCGTTGTTGCTGTTGACCCCTGTTATGTTGGTTGTTGCCTATAACGTGGGGCGGGTTGTATCTCTTGGGTTTAACCAATTGCGCGATGCGCTTTTTGCAAGTGTAGGGCAGCATGCGGTACGGCAATTATCGTCTATTGTGTTCGGACATTTGCATTCCTTGAGTTTGCGCTATCATTTACAAAGAAGAACAGGTGGTCTTACGCGTGTTATTGAGCGTGGCACTAAAGGCATCGAGTCGATTGTTCGGTTTTCAATTTTAAATGGTATTCCAACCATTATAGAATTTGCTTTTATGGCAATTGTTATCTGGTACTGGTTTGATTGGCGTTATGTAGCTGTAATTACAATCATGGTGTGGGCTTATACGTGGTTTTCGGTTCGTGCTTCTGATTGGCGCATTGATATACGACGTGACATGAATGCCAATGATACAGAGGCCAATTCAAAGGCAATTGATTCACTGTTAAATTTTGAAACTGTTAAATACTTTGGCAATGAAGAGTTGGAAGCTAATCGATTTGGCGAGTCTATGGCGCGCTACGAAAAAGCAGCAACAAAAGTCTGGACTTCGCTTGCGTGGTTAAACTTTGGTCAGGCCGTCATTATGGGGCTGGGCATGGTCGCTTGTATGCTTTTATCTGTTTATGCAGTGCAGGCGGGTGAACAGACGCTTGGTGATTTTGTCATGATTAATGCACTCTTGATGCAATTATTCGTGCCGCTTAATTTTATTGGATTTATTTATCGCGAGATACGTCAGGGCTTTGCTGATCTGGAAGAAATGTTCAAGCTTTTAGGGGTGGATCAGGAGATTAAAAACAAACCAAATGCAAAAGAACTTGAAGTACTGCAAGGCGAGATTGCATTTGATGGAGTGGCTTTCCATTATGATAAAGAGCGCCAGATTTTAAAGAATGTTTCTTTTAATGTGCCAGCTGGAAAAACGGTTGCGATTGTTGGTCCTTCTGGTGCGGGGAAGTCAACCATTTCTAGGTTAATGTTCAGGTTTTATGATGTTATTCAAGGTGCCATTCATATTGATGGCCAAGATTTGCGTGATGTGACACAAAAAAGCCTACGCGAGCATGTTGGAATGGTTCCGCAAGATACCGTTTTGTTCAATGAAACAATCGCCTATAATATTCGCTATGGGCGGCCTGACGCAACGGATGAAGAAGTTGAGCAGGCGGCCGAAATGGCGCAGATTGGTGACTTCATACGTAATTTGCCTGATGGTTTTAAAACAGAAGTTGGTGAACGTGGTTTAAAACTTTCGGGCGGTGAAAAACAGCGTGTTGCTATTGCGCGAACCTTGTTAAAAGCACCGCCTATTTTGATTTTGGATGAGGCAACTTCTGCGTTAGACACCCAAACAGAACGTGAAATTCAAGCTGCACTTGATATTGTTTCAAGAGATAGAACTACGATGGTTATTGCGCATAGATTATCGACAGTTGTATCTGCTGATGAAATTTTAGTTCTGCAAGCAGGTGAAATAGTTGAGCGTGGCACACATAAGGTCTTGCTGAAACAAAAAGGATTGTATCAACAAATGTGGAGCCGCCAACGTGAAGCTACGGAAGCGGAAGAAAAATTAAGGGCAGCGCGTGAAAGTGATGATCTTGGTATTTTGACTCGTAAGAAACCAGCAAGTGATTGAGTTAGCATTATAAATCTGATAGCTGTTGTAAAAATTAAATTGCGGATAAATTATGAGCTTAACTACTTCTATAAAAAATGCCTTGCCTCCAATTCATCCAGAGGGGTATAAATTTATTGCAATCTTTGGTGTCATAACCTTGATTATGGGTTGGGTGTGGTCTCCTTTGTTTTATCTAGGAGTTGCTCTTACAATTTGGTGTGCTCTATTTTTTAGGGATCCAAAACGCATTACGCCAATTAGTGATGATCTTGTAATCAGCCCCGCTGACGGAAAAATCTCTCATGTTGGAAAAGTTGTTCCACCTCCAGAATTAGATCTTGGGGATGAGCCTTTGTTGCGTATATCCGTTTTTATGAATGTCTTCAATTGTCATGTAAACCGGGCGCCGATGAAAGGAAAAATCGATCGTATAGTTTATAAAAAAGGCAACTTTTTAAATGCTGAATTGGATAAGGCATCAGATGAAAATGAACGTAATAGTCTGGTTATCAATACGGAACAAGGTGAGATAGCTGTTGTGCAAATTGCTGGTTTGGTGGCGAGGCGTATTGTGTGTTGGGCAGAGACAAAAGATGATGTTGATCAAGGTGAAAGATTTGGTCTAATTCGTTTTGGCTCGCGTCTTGATGTCTATTTACCAAACAAAGCTCAACCTGGTGTTGCCGTTGGGCAAAATGCAATTGCGGGCGAAACTATTCTGGCACGCTTTGATGATGATGTTACAATACCACTTATCAGAGCAAGTTAGGATAGGTTATAATGGAAACGCCATTTCCTCCTTTTGATCCTGATGGTGATAATAAAGATACGCAAAATGATGAAACGGCGCTAAGGCTTAGAGATATTCCACTGCGGACTATATTTCCTAACCTTCTTACGCTTCTAGCAATTTGTTCGGGACTTACGTCCATCCGTTTTGCCATTGAAGGGCGGATTGAATTTGCTGTTGCAGCGATTATTTTTGCCGGGTTTCTAGATGGAATTGACGGGCGCGTAGCTCGCTTTTTAAAGTCTACTACCCGATTTGGTGCAGAAATGGATAGCCTTGCTGATTTTGTGAACTTTGGTGTGGCGCCAGCAATGCTTTTGTATTTTTCATTATTAAGTGAAGTGCGCTCTATTGGTTGGATTGCAGCAATTATTTATGCAAGTTGTGCTTGCCTTCGTTTAGCGCGCTTCAATGTTATGCTTGATAATCCGAATGCACCTGAATGGCGCAATCGTTTCTTTACGGGTGTTCCTGCGCCAGCAGGGGCTGTTATAGCGCTTTTACCCATTTATCTGTTATTGGTGGGTGTAGAAAAAACTGAAGGCTTTGCGTGGCTTGCTACCGGCTTTACTTTGCTATGCGGATTTTTCATGGTGTCGAATATTGCCAGTTTTTCAGGCAAGAATATCACGACAAAAATAAGGCCTGATCTTGTACTGCCAGTAATGATAATGGCGGTATTAATGGCAGCGTTTTTATTTACCTATCCATGGAAAGTGCTAACGTTAATTGCGCTGTTATATTTAGCGTCCTTACCGTTTTCGATACGTAATTTTAATCGTTATCTTGCTAAAGACGAAGTTAAATCAAAAGAAGAATAAAATATTATTCCGCTGCTTCTAGCATACCACTTGAAGGTGGCTTTTTTTCTGTATCGGATTTAGCAGGTTTTTTTGCAACTGCCTTCTTCTTTTTTGTAATGGGTGTTACATTGGATGCCACCAATTCTTTTGGTGCTTTAATTTCTTTGTCGGTTTCTGCTACTTTCACTTCTTCCACATTATCTTCTTCTATTGGGGCTTGGTTTACCGCAACTGTTTTTCTTGTAAACAGATTAACGATATTTGTTGGAAGGGTTAGCATAACCGGGATTAAAACTAGTGTCAGCATGGTAGAAAATGCCAAACCTGAAATAATTGCAGTTGAAAGTTGAACCCACCAAATTGCAGTGATTGAACCAACGGTTATGGTTTGTGCGAAGAAGTTCAAATTAATACTAAGCGCCATGGGAATAAGACCCATGATTGTTGTTACTGTTGTTAGCATAATAGGACGCATGCGCTGTGCAGATGTTTTTAACACGGCGTCATGCGTGCTCGCACCTTCTGTTCGCAAGCGATTATAAGTATCAATCAAAACAATTGCATTGTTTACGACAATCCCAGCAAGCGCAATGACGCCTGTGCCTGTCATGATGATTGAGAATTTTTGACCCGTTATAATCATGCCAATTAATACACCAATAACTGCAAGAATGACGGTCGAGAGTGTCAATATAGTTTGATAGAATGAATTATACTGCGTTACCAAGATTATAAACATGAGGAAGAGGGCACCAGCACCAGCTTTTGCAAGGAATTCGCCTGACTCTTTTTGTTCTTCGTCAGCACCACGGAATTTAAGGAAAATGTTTTCTGGCCATTCTTGCTGTTCAAGCCATTCTTTTATTTCTATGACTTTTTCATCTGGCGTTAGGCCGTCTGCTTTGGCAGATGCAAGAAGATTAGCTTTGATGTCCATTGCATAAAGACCGTCACGGCGCTTAATGGAAGTAACTTTCTGTTTTGGCTCCATAGTAATGAAGTTTGTAATTGGAACTTGCCCGTTTTGTGTGCGCAATCTTAACTCGCCAAGACGATCAAGTGCGCGTTGTTCTTCGGGTAGGCGCACGCGAATGTCAATTGAATCGTCAGAGTCATCCGGATTTGAAGTGCCAATCAACGTACCATTGGTAATCAACTGTATCATTGCACCTACTGCAGGGATGCTTGCATTGTAACGCCCAGCCTCTTCACGGTCGACAGTTAACTGCCAATCAATCCCAGGAAGAGGACGATCATCTTCTATGTCTTGCAAATCCTGCATGCTGTCGAATTTACTTCGGACTCGCTTGATAGCAGCAACCATTTGATCGTAGTTTGTTGATTTTACTTCAAGGCGGATGTCCTTACCTGTTGGTGGGCCACCTTCCAGCTTTCTAAGTTCAACTTTAATACCTGCAATATCTGCCGTGCGTTCACGGATTTCTGCAAATATATCGACGGCTCTGCGGCGTTTTGAATAGTCAGCAAGTTCAATTGTAATTCTGGCAACTACGTCAGCTGGCAAGTCTTGTGGTTGGCTTGGGTCAACACCGCCGCCACTTGCACCACCACCTGGTGCCGTTGCAGTCATAACGATATTATCAATGCCTCTTACCTTGAGAACTTCTTTTTCAACGTTGATTGCAATGTCTTGTATGTCTTTTCCTGATAAATTGCCCCGTGCAGAAATAAACAGGAATGCAATGTCGGGTTCTTCATCCACGAAGAATTCAACACCTTTGGCATTTTGCGAGAATACTGTGATAGTTGTATATGTAATCCCGGCAGCAATCAGCAAAACAATTATGTTTCCGGTAATGCCTTTTGTAATGCTTCTTAAGAACCACAAATATCCACCTGTGATGCCTTTTACTTTTGAAACATCAATTGCTTCTTTGGAGGATAGCATGCGAGCTGTTTCATCAATTTCCAATATGCGCTTACTGCGAGCGCCTTGGAATTTTCCTACAATATAATAAGTAACAATGGCTGCTAAAAATCCACCGCTTAAACCCGTTAATATTTCGCTTTGTTCAAAAGTTAAACCGTAGCTGGCCAGATACTCAACATGCAGGGCAGGGGCTAACATAAAGACGCCAACGAAACCACAAGCAATGCCTACAAACAAGGTTTTTAATATACGGCTATTGTGCGCTGCAAAGGCACCTAATTCTGCAAAGGCTACACCCATGGTCGGCAAGAAGATAAGCGCAGTTAATAGCGATGCGGATAAAACGATGATCACCATGATAGGCAAGTAACTCATAAATTCGCCTGGCACACCTGGCCATAGTAAGAGAGGCAAGAATGCAGCTAGTGTGGTCGCTGTTGAAGATATTACAGGCCAGAACATGAGCTTTGCAGCACGCGGATAAGCCTCTTTTGCTGGCATTCCTTCTGCTATTTTGCGGTTGGCATATTCGGTTACGACAATGGCTCCATCGACCAACATGCCAACGGTTAAAACCATGCCGAACATTACCATCATGTTAACCGTTAAGCCAACGGCTGAAAGGATTAAAAAGCCTACCATGAAAGAAGCAGGGATTGAGATGCCAACCAAAATGCCTGAGCCAATGCCAAGCGACGCGACTATGACAATCATCACAAGTGCTATTGCTGTTAAAATGGCAGATTCTAGCGAACCCAAGACTTCAAAAATAAAGTTGGATTGATCAATCATGTAAGTAACTTTGATTGTCTCTGGCCAGTCTTTTGTGAAGCCGTCAACAACCTCACGAACTTGCTTGTTGTTCTCAATAATATTGGTGCCAATGCGTTTTACAACATCAATGGACATGGCAGGTTTGCCATTTACGCGAGTATAGCTTGAGGCGTCTTTGAAGTTGCGTCTTATGTCAGCTACTTCGCCAAGGGTTACAACACCTTCACCATTTTGCTTGATGGGTATTGAATAAACATCTTCTACAGTTTCAATGAGGCCTGGTACTTCCAGGTTAAATCGTGCGTTGCCATCATCAATAAAACCTGCTGGCACAAGACGATTGTATTGCGCAACGGAGTTTAAAAGTTCTTCTTGGGTGATGTCATATGATTCAAGCTTAGTAAGATCAAGCAGAACTTCAAATTGTTCTTCACGAGTGCCACGCAGGTTTGCTTCTCTTACCGATGAAATTGCTTCTATTTCATCTTGTAGCTTTTTGGCGTTTGTGAACAATGTACGCTCAGGAACATTACCTGAAAGGGTGACTATAATTGTGGGTTGAAGTGCCAGGTTGGTAGGAAATATGGCAGGTTCTTCTGCATCATCGGGCAATTCTGCTTGTGCCAGATTTACCTTATCGCGAATATCGGCAAGGATTTTATCCTTGTCAGAACCAATGTTAAACTCCAGAATTATAGCCGCATGACTTTGGGATGCAGTTGAGGTTATTTCTTTTAAACCTTCAAGTGCGCGCAACTCAGTTTCCATTGGCCGAACCAGTAATCGCTCGGCATCAGCAGGTGAAACACCTTGCTGAGTTATGGAGATGTAATAAACTGGTACATCAATGTCTGGATTGGCCTCTTTAGGTATATAGATATACGTAAAAATACCGGCCAAAACCATGACTACCATCATGGTCAGAACTGTACGCGGGCGATTGAGGATTGTGTCTAACATTAGATTATCCTTCTGCCTCAGCTTTTGGTTTTGTGTCGGGTACAGCAATAACCTTTTCGCCATTTACAACATATTCTTGTCCAAGCGTTATAATACGACTTCCAGTTTTTATACCTTCTACCCAAAAACCGTCTTTCGTTTGAGAAATAACTTTTACAGGTTCAAATTGAACTTTGTCTTCTTGATCAATTATTTTCACACCCAGTGCGCCAGTGTCAGCCAAGCTCAACCATGATGGTGAAATTTTAAATGACTGCGTTTCCTGCATTCTTATTTTTGCACTTGCAGTTAAACCACCTCTTACCTGATTATCCGATTTATCAAGACGTATGTCTGTCAGAAAAGTTCTGGTCTGTGGGTCTGCAGAGGGGGCTATATATGTTATCGTGCCTACTATATTTTTACCTGTAACCAGTTCCACATCCGCTTTCATACCAGGTTTTACTTCATTGATATGTGCTTCAGAAAGTTGCCCTGTAAAAAACATCGGATCACGGTCAACAAGCGTTACGCATGCGCCCCCCATTGCAATGACATCACCCGGTTCAGCAATAGGGTCTTGCACAATGCCAGATGCCTTGGCTTTGATTTGCGTATGTGCAAGTTCAATTTCGGCAACTTTCATTTGTGCCTTGGCAGCATTAAGATCAAATGTAATTTGTCTTACTCGTGTATCTGTTGCGAAGCCTTTTTTTGCAAGCTTTTTGCTTGCTGCAAAGTCTGCTTCCATTTGGGAGAGGCGCGCTTTTGCGCTTTCCAGATTGGCTACACGTGCACCACTTGCGATTGTACATACTAGCTGGCCTTCTTCGACGAAATCACCACGGTTTACATGACGCTTTTCCAATACGCCGCTTGTTTCGGCACGCACCGGAATAATTGCCTCTGCTTTTGTGCGGCCTCTAAGGGCGATAGTTTGTGATCTACTGGTTGGGTAAAGCTCTACGTAGCTAACCTTGAACAAATCATTCGCGACTTGTTCCTGACGTTCAGCAATTGGTTTGGTATCGTTGGCTTGAGCGCTTTGACCGCCAATTTCAATTTCGCCGTAATACATCCATACAGCAATTATTGCTGTTATAAGGACTGCCGCAAAATGGGATCCTTTTATAGTGAATGTCATTTTTTTAAACCTTGTATAATTTGTTTATTCTGCTGCTTCGTCTAGTTTTATTGCTTTTCCTGCCATGGCAATCAGGCTATCGCGATTGCTTCTAAGAAAGGCCAAGTCCGCGCCTTTAACGTGGAGACCGTAACTGGTAATCCATTGGGTTGCAGGATGATCGCACTCCACTCTTAAGCCGGTAATGACTTTAATGAGTTCTTCCATTTCAATAATGCGCTTGTCGATTGCTTTGGTGATAACCTCTGGTGAAGTTAAATCTGCCGACATTGCCACAAGTAGAAACTCTGATTTGAATTTATCTATTGCGGGTGGCGAGGCGAGGGTAGCAATAAATTCTTGCCTGCCTTTGGTTGTGATGGAGAATACTTTTTTGTCTGGTTTTCCGCTCTGGCTCTCTGAGCGCCCAAATACAAGTCCATCAGCTTCAAGTTTTGAAAGTGTCGGGTAAATTGAGCCATAACTAATGTCAACGAAGTAACTAAAGACGCCTTCACTTGACTGTTTTTTAATTTCATAGCCGCTGGCGTCTTGGAAATTCAAGATTGCCAGAATGAGTGTTTGAGTATTCATCAAAAATCCTATCCAGGAAAATTTATATGCTAATCGAGTATATCTATATTCGATATATATCAAATCGATATATATCATTCAAGCATAAATATGAAAAATTTAAGGCTTATCGAAAAAGGATTTAGAATCAGAGATTTATACAATTTTGCTTAAAACAAACTGACTGGGGTATGCATTGATATTATAGATTATGCGTCTGATTATTTCGAATAATTGGAGAGATAAGCTCTGAGTCTAGCTGACGAGAGACTTCACTTTGGTGTAATCAATTTTGCCAGAGCCCAAGAGGGGAATGTCGTTCACTACTTCAATCAGGCTTGGTGCCAATAGGTCTGATTGTCCGCGTTTTCTAATGGCTTCCAGTACTTTTGACTTTTCCAGATCAACAGAAGTTGTCATTAAAATTATTTTTTCGCCTTTTCGCTTGTCTGGTACTGAGACGACTGCATGATCATCGTCAGGTGCAAGTGGGTTTACGATACTTTCAATCATGGTCAGGGAGACCATTTCACCTGCAATTTTGGCAAATCGTTTTACGCGGCCTCTTATGGTTACAAATCCGTCCTTGTCGATATTTACAATGTCACCAGTGTCGTGCCATTCGGTTTCACGTGGTTGAAGTACACCCGGGTTATCAGCTTTCATATAGCCAAGCATCAAGTTGGGGCCTTTGATAATTAGCTTGCCGCCATCTTCAATTCCCTCGACTTCTTCTAGTCTTGCTTCAATGCCTGGTAATAATTTTCCAACGGTGCCATTTTTGCGCTCTTCAATGGTATTAACAGCAAGAACAGGGGCTGCTTCTGTCATGCCGAAGCCTTCCAGAACATCGACATCGAAACGTGTTTTCCATACTTGTGTTGTTTCAAGTTTAACGGGTTCTGCACCTGCGACTACCATTCTAAGGCTTGTAAAGTCTTCATCCTTTGCCATGCGGGCATACCCACCCAAAAAGGTGTCAGTACCAAAAAGAATGGTTGAGTTGGTTTTCGAAACTGCCTTTGGAATGATTTTATAGTGTAGAGGTGAGGGGTAGAGAAATAACGGTACGCCATAAACTAGCGGAAGCATCATGCCGCCTGTCAGGCCAAGAGAATGGAAAACTGGTAGTGCACTGAAGACCTTATCCGTTTTTCTTGAGAATTTGATTCTTGAACCTACTTGAGCAATATTAGCCAAAATATTTTCATGTGACAACACGACGCCTTTGGGCAAGCCTTCAGAGCCTGAGGTAAATAAAATCACGGCAGGATTGGTTGATTTGCTTTCTGCTATGGGCTTTTTTGCGGTTACAGCAGAGACAATCTTGTTGAGAAAATTAACGCTTTTTCTAACATCTTCCAGCCATATAAATTTTAGGCCAGCGCCTTCCATTGTTTTTACAAGCTCTTGCAAATCACCTTTTTCAATAAACTTGTGAGAGGATAAAACTGTTTTAACGGCTGCTGTTTCACACGCAGAGACCACTGTTGAAGGTCCCGCTGAAAAGTTTAGCATGGCCGGAACACAACCTAGTGATTGTAGAGCTAAAAGAGTTACGGTGCCGCCAACTGCATTGGGTAATAAAACGCCAACGGCTTCGCCTGCTTGCATATGGGGTTTGAATTTTCTTGCAAGGACATTGGCACCGATTAAAAGTTTTTTGTAAGTGAGACTACTGCCAGTTGCGTCTTCCAATGCAGGGTTGGAAGAGCCGTATTTTTGAGCAGAATTTACAAATGCTTGAAAAAGGGTCTTACCTTCAAATTCTGATTTAAATTCAATAACACTACTCATGGTATTTCCTCCGCCAACATAATGTGACAACTGGAAGATAGCTTTTCAAGTATAAAGGTCTTATTTACGAAATGCGTTTTCTTCGCGGTCGAAAATTTGACCATTTTGCGTTAGATCTTCGGCAACCAGTTTCAATAAACTTTCAGAAATTTCTGATGGGTGGGCTATTGAGGCAGGCTCTTCACCTGGCATTGCTTGTGCACGCATTGCTGTGCGCATTGGCCCTGTGTTCAGCATATTGATGCGTAAAGAGCTTTTCTCACATTCTGCACTCCAGGTTTTTACTAAAGCTTGAAGTGCAGATTGTGAAGCCGTGTATGGCCCCCAAAATGGTTTGCATTTGTCAGGTGCATTAGCTGTCATAAAAACAACTCTTGCGTTATCTGCAGAGCGTAATAGTTGTGAAGTTGAACGGATTAATCGCCAATTTGCAATTACGTTCAGGTTCATAACCTTATCAAACGATTTTGTTTCAATGTGTTCCAGCGGGGATAAATCACCCAGTTTACCGGCATTGGCGATTAAAATATCCAGCTTGCCCCAGCGCTCATGTATGGAAGCGCCCAAACGGTCTATTGCATCAAAATCTGTCAGATCAAATGGTACAAGTGTAGCAGAGCTGCCAGCTTCTTGTATTTCATCGTCAAGTTCTTCCAGTCCGCCGACCGTGCGTGCAATTGCAATAATATGGGCGCCTTGTTTTGCCAGAGTTAATGCACAATGATAGCCAATGCCGCGTGAGGCACCTGTTACGAGCGCAATTTTGCCTTCTAGCGGTTTCATAAGTTAGCCGTTTGCTTCTGATAATAATGCGAGGTTTGAAATATTGTCGCGGTCATCATGGTCTGTCAGGGCGGTTGGGTATTCGCCAGAAAAACATGCGTCGCAATATTGTGGACTTTCCTTGTCGCGGCCCTTTTCACCAGCAGCACGGTAAAGACCGTCAAGCGAAATAAAAGCAAGAGAGTCTACGCGAATGAATTCCTGCATTTCCTCGATAGACATGCGAGATGCAAGTAACTTGTGGCTTTCGGGCGTATCAACACCATAAAAGCATGAAGCCCGTGTTGGCGGGCTGGCAATCCTCATATGGACAGATGCAGCACCTGCATCGCGAACCATTTGCACGATCTTTTGTGAGGTTGTTCCACGCACAATAGAATCGTCTACCAAGATAACGCGTTTACCTTCAATCAGTTTGCGGTTGGCGTTGTGTTTGAGTTTTACACCCATGTGTCTGATTGAGTCAGAAGGTTGAATAAAGGTTCTGCCGACATAATGGTTTCTTATGATGCCAAGTTCAAACGGAAGGCCAGCACCTTGTGCAAAGCCAATGGCTGCGGGTACACCTGAGTCTGGCACTGGCACAACTATATCTGCGTCAGCAGGTGCTTCTTTTGCAAGTTCCACACCTATTTGCTTGCGCACATCATAAACACTGCTGCCTTCCATCATCGAGTCCGGGCGGGCAAAATAAACATATTCAAAAATGCAGAAGCGTTTTTTTGTTTCTTCAAATGGGCGCAGACTGCGAATGCCTCTGTCCGTAATAATCACCAATTCACCTGGCTCAATATCGCGCACAAAGCGGGCGCCAATAATATCAAGCGCACAGGTTTCTGATGCCAGAATATAAGAACCATCCAAATCACCCAAAACTAACGGTCGCACACCCAAACGGTCGCGGCAACCGATAAGCTTTTTATTGGTAAGGCCAACAAATGAAAAGGCACCTTCAAGACGGCGTAGTGCTTCTTGCAAGCGATCAACGAACATTGTTTCCTTGCCCATGGCAATCAGATGCAGAACCGTCTCTGTATCTGAAGTGGATTGGAAAATTGCGCCTGCACGTTGCAGTTCCAAACGCAGTGTCATTGCGTTTGTGATATTGCCATTATGAGCAATTGCAAAACCACCACCAGAAAACTCTGCAAAGAAAGGTTGCACGTTGCGCATTTCATCGCCGCCTGTAGTGGAGTAGCGGGTATGGCCAATTGCACGATGTCCAGGCAGTCTGTTTAATACGCTTTGTTTGGTGAATGTATCACCAATCAGCCCCATATGGCGTTCAGCGTGGAATTGTTTGCTATCAAAAGAAACAATGCCAGCACCTTCTTGGCCTCTGTGCTGTAAAGAGTGTAGTCCAAGCGTTGTTAGGGCTGCGGCATCTTCGTGGTTGAAAATACCAAATACTCCACATTCTTCGCGGAGTTTATCATCATCAAGAAATGACATTTAGGCCTCTTTCAAGGTTGGTTTTGCAAAGGTTAGGAGTCCTGACCTTCTGGTTTAGGATCACTGGATATGCCCAGTTTTTCTTGCACAAATGAGAATGGATCATCAGGTATTGAGTTGATAATACTTTGACCAACAGAATCAATCATTGGTTTAGATTTTGCTTCAGTTACCCAAGTTGGGACTTGTTCAGAAATTAGAAATTCAGCAAATATTGTTAAAACAGTAACAAGTAAAAACCCTCTAAACGCACCGAAAATAAAGCCTAATGTTCTATCCAGTGCACCAATGCGGCTATCTACGATCATGTCTGCTATTTTAATTGTAATGAGACTTACAACAATTAATCCAATGATAAAAATGATAACGCCTGACACAATTGGGGGAACGGCCTCATGGTCGCTGATGATTTTAGTGTATTCTGAAACATAAGGCACCAATGACTTGTGGAAGAACCAGGCAAGCAATAAGGCAACTAGCCAAGAGCTGATGGAAAGTATTTCTCTGGAGAAACCGCGAACCATTGCGAGTAGGCCTGAAACCAACATAAGCAAGATAAGTATGATGTCCAACAACTCAATTGCCATCGTGGACGACCCCTATAATTATTTAATTGCTTGAGGATTAGCTGTATTTGAATTTTTTTTCCAGCCCAAAAGCGCTTTTGGTGGTATGGCTTGCACAATTATTATTACGTTATTGCGATTTTTCTTTCATTGAAGAGATTTTGACCGCTAATTCAGTTAATTCCTTGATATGCTCAACCTTTATTCCGCTGTTTTTGGTATCATCATCGCTGGCTGTTGAGGCAGAAGCGCGATGAAAGCCTAATTTACCTGCTTCTTTTAGTCTGTGATTGGCATGGGCAACGGGTCTTGTAGAGCCGGAAAGGCTTATTTCTCCAAAATGCACACTATCTTTGGGCAAGGGGACACCGCAAAGAGATGACAGTAAGGCTGCTGCTACTGCAAGATCTGCGGCTGGTTCTATTATTTTATAGCCGCCAGCGACATTAAGATAAACATCATATTGCCCAAGCTTGACACCACAATGAGCCTCTAAAACAGCTAAAACCATGGAAAGTCTGGATGTATCCCAGCCGATTACTGCGCGCCGTGGTGTGCCAAGCGAGGATTGAGCCACAAGTGCCTGAATTTCGACCAATACAGGGCGCGAGCCTTCCATGCCTGCAAATACAGCAGCGCCAGGGGAGGTTTCATTGCGTTCACCCAAAAAAAGTTCGGACGGGTTAGGCACTTCGCGCAGGCCTTTGTCAGACATTTCAAAAACGCCAATTTCATCTGTTGGCCCGAAGCGGTTTTTGACATTACGCAAAATACGATAATGATGTCCGCCTTCACCTTCAAAATACAAAACTGCATCGACCATATGTTCAACCACACGCGGGCCAGCAATTTGACCGTCTTTGGTAACGTGACCAACCAGCACAACGCAGGTGCCTGATTTTTTGGCGTAGCGTATCATTGCTTGAGCCGCAGAGCGTACTTGCGTCACGGTGCCTGGTGCTGAATCTGCCAGATCAGTCCATAGTGTTTGTATGGAATCAAGAATAAGAAGGGCAGGTGGCTCATCATTTTCTAGTGTGGCGATGATGTTTTCAATGCTGGTTTCTGCCGCCAAACCAACATTTGGCTCAATTGCATTAAGACGCAGCGCACGCATGCGAATTTGTGCAACTGCTTCCTCACCAGAAACATAGACAACCTTATGGCCTTGTTTGGCAACTGCCGCAGAAGCCTGCATCAAAAGCGTTGACTTGCCGATACCAGGGTCACCTCCAACCAGTAAGGCAGAACCTTTTACAAATCCGCCACCTGTAACGCGGTCTAACTCAGGAATGCCTGAAACAATGCGTGGGGCTTGTTCTGATTCTCCTGCAAGTGAAACCAATTGGACTGGTGTGCCCTTGCGCATTTGTTTGCCTGGGTTAGCGGCAATGCCTGTTGTCGGATTATCTTCGACCAGTGAATTCCACTCGCCACAGCTATCGCATTTGCCTGACCATTGAGGATAAGAACTGCCACAAGACTGACAGACAAATTGAGTTTTTGCTTTTGCCACAGATAAGACTCACAC
>CALDZF010000055.1 GCA_937944165.1 uncultured Rhizobiaceae group bacterium
TGACGACGCACACCTGCAAGCAGTTCCTGCTCTTTTAGTGGAATGCCAAGCTTCTCGTAAGTTTTGAGAAGTTCAGGATCAACTTCATCCAGCGATTTCGGGCCATCTTCGAAGTTCTTTGGAGCTGCATAATAATAGATATCGTTGAAATCGATCTTAGGATAATCAACGCGTGCCCATTCAGGTTCATCCATGGTTTTCCAGCGCTCATAAGCATCCAGACGCCATTGAAGCATCCATTCTGGCTCGTCCTTCTTGGCTGAGATAAAACGGATTACCTCTTCCGACAAGCCTTTTGGTGCCATATCGTTTTCGATATCAGTTGAGAAACCATATTTATATTTATCAACGTCCAAAAGTGCGACGGTATCGATTGTTTCCTGTACAGCTGGCATGTTCCAGTTTCTCCGAGGTTAAAATTCAAATTACTCTAAGCAGCCATTCGGCTTACGATTGTCTTCCATGCAGTGAGGAATTTTTCCGCACCTGATGTATTATCATTCCATCCAAGGCTAAGGCGTATTGCCCCTTCCATTTCATCACGACTTGCGCCCATTGCTTCCAGTACATGGCTTTTGTTCACCTTTCCAGAAGAACAGGCAGAGCCTGATGAAACCGAAATACCATCCAGATCCAAAGCCATTAAAGCTGTTTCGGCCTTTACGCCTGCAACTGCAAAACACAAAGTATTTCCAAGACGGCTTGTCCCTTTACCAAAGAACACCGGTTGTGCAACCGCATTGCCAGCTTCCCTTGATATAGTGTCTAGTTCGGCCTCAATCGAGTCCCTTTCACAAAAATTCTTGATATTTTTTGTCAGGTTTTGCAAATGCCATTCACAAGCTGTACCAAAACCCGTAATAGCGATAACATTTTCTGTGCCGCCACGGTGATAATTTTCCTGTCCACCACCTTGCAATAACGGCACTGGAGATACGGAAGCATCACGCAAAACAATTGCGCCTGCCCCTTGGGGGCCTCCTATTTTATGGCTGGAGAAAATCAGAAAGTCGGCTTCGGTTCCTTCAACAGATAAAGGCATTTTGCCTAGCGCCTGGACTGCGTCAACAACCAGAAAACCATCATATTTATGAATCACTTCTGCTATTTTGTTCACAGGTTGAATCACGCCAGTTTCATTATTGGCTAATTGCACTGCAACCATAGGCAGGCCTGCTTGCGCATCATGACGCTCAAGCACTGCTTCCAAGACTTGTATATCAAGCACGCCATTTTTATATATTGGCAAGATTTCGATCTGCTCTTTGGCAAATCTACCCCCTTGAAGCATACAAGGATGTTCAGTTGCACAGAGATACAGTTTGGATATATTCAACTCACGTCCACCAGCCCTGACAACAGGTGATAATACGTGATTGGCAGCTTCTGTAGCGCCTGACGTAAAAATTATGTTTGTTGCTTTGAAATTTATTAATTTAGCAAATGAAGAGCGGGCATTTTCAACTAACTTGCGCGCAATCCTGCCTTCATAATGTATCGAAGATGGGTTACCAGCTTTATCCATAGCCTCAATCATCGAGTCGCGAGCGCAATCCAGCAAAGGCGCACTAGCGTTATAGTCGAGATAATATCTGGCTTTATGCACCATTTTAGTACGGTATTTCATTGCTAATGGACATAATCAGCTTATTTAGCCATTTAGATGCGCAATTTACTTGAAATTTGCACCCGTGATTGTCTATGAAGACTTTTCAGGCAGGTTTGGCTGTTAATCCAGTTTATAATAATTCTAAACTGTTGTAAAAAACCAACCCTGCAACGTCAAGTGCTGTAAGCTGCACGAACCGCATTTTACTTGGTAAAACAAGAAAAAATATTGAGTACAGGAGATATTATGCCTGAAGTTATTTTTAATGGCCCTACTGGAAGACTTGAAGGGCGTTACCAACCATCAAAAGATAAAACTGCACCTATAGCAATTATTCTTCATCCTCATCCCCATCCAAAGTTTGGCGGCACGATGAATAACAAAATTGTCTATGACCTTTTTTATATGTTCCAGGAGCGCGGATTTACGACATTACGCTTTAATTTTCGTGGCGTTGGTAGAAGCCAGGGCGAATTTGACCACGGGCAAGGCGAACTTTCGGATGCAGCAGCAGCTCTTGATTGGGTTCAAACGCTTCATCCTGATGCGCGCGGTTGCTGGGTTGCCGGGTTTTCATTTGGTGCATGGATTGGAATGCAACTTTTAATGCGTCGCCCTGAAATTGAAGGTTTTATGTCAATTGCGCCTCAACCCAACATTTATGACTTCTCATTTCTGGCACCTTGCCCAGCGTCTGGCCTTATTATACACGGTGAAGAAGACCGTGTTGCCCCTCCTGAACATGTGCAAGGCTTGGTCGATAAACTCAAGGCTCAACGCGGTATTTTGATTACGCAGAACACCATGCTTGAAGCAAACCACTTCTTTACAGAGCATCAAGAAGAACTCATTGAAGAATGCGGTACTTATCTCGATAAACGCCTTGGCATTATTCCTGGTGGTATAGAAGAAACAATGTTGCTCCGCTAAACCATACATAAGGGCTAGCTTGTGTCTGCTGATAATAAGAAACTTTTACAAATACAAAAGCAGATAGAGGCAGCACCACCTCAAGCGCTTGGTGGTGAAATTCAAAAGCTTCAACAAGCAAGCAAAAAAGACAAGAAAAATCCGCATATTCCATTTGCAGCTGGCATGATGCTTTGTAAACTTGGAGATTTTCAATCTGGCAGCCAATTACTCAAGCAATCCCTTAAGCTGGCAAAGTCGAACAGCATTATTTTAAGTGCTTTGGCTTACGCACATATGACTGGATTGAGAGATTATGAGGCTGCGCTTAAATATCTAAAGCAAAGACTTAGCACCGATAAAGACGATACCAATACACTGCTAATGATGGCGCACTGTAATTTGGAAATTGGAGAGCCTCAAAACGCGATTAAACTCCTCAATCAAGCAGAACCACTTATAAAAGATAAATTACGCATCCATGGTATGCGTTCAAATTGTTATTTAAGACTTGGGGATTCAACATCTGCACGCAAAGAGTATGAAGCTATAAAAGAACTTCATCCCGACGGTATTATTGCGATTGGCGACATGATGGCGGCACTTCCTGATAATACGCCTGAACAAATTCAAGAATTACAGTCAGAATTAAGCCAAGCTATTACCAATTCACCAGAAAAGTTTCGCGATGATATGCACCGTTGCATGACATTTGCTGCATTGGGCAATATCGAGGAAAAGCTTGGCAATAATCAGGTGGCTTTTGATTACTTCAACAAGGCAAATAAAATTCAGCCGCTAGATGCCAATGCACACTCCTTCAAAGATACACAAGAATTTGAAGTGCAAAAGGCTGTCTTCACCAAAACGTTCTTTGATACTCACAGTCATAAAGGGCATCAATCAAAAGAGCAGGTTTTTGTTCTCGGTATGCCACGCTCAGGAACTACGCTGATAGAAAGTATTCTGGCTGGGCATTCCAAAATACGGGATTTTGATGAGTTGGAATTTTTCAATCAGCAAATTCACCACATCGGCCTGACCAATTTTCAGAAAAACGGTTTAGAAGAGCGCATTGATATTGTTAGGTCAAACCTTGCATCTGCACCTGCTGATGGTTTCGTTAATATTGGCAAGCAATATATTGAAATGCACGGTTTCGATAAACTTAAAGGCATTCACAAGGTTGATAAAATGCCAACGAATTTCCGTGCGCTAGGATTTATTGCCTTGGTCTTTCCAAACGCAAAAATCATTCATGCAAAAAGGCACCCGGTCGATACATGCTTGTCTGCCTTTAAAAATCCGTTACGCGGTTATAATCGCACCTTTGCAAATGACCTGCAGATACTGGGACAGTTTTATCTGGAATACGCAAATCTTATGCGACATTGGCAGGATGTTTTGCCACTCAATATCCATGAAGTACGTTATGAAGACATGGTCAATGACACAGAGCATCATGCAAGGCACATAATCAGTTACCTTAATCTTGAGTGGGAAGATAGCTGTCTTTCCAAACGTCAAACAAAACGTGATGTTAAAACCGCTTCCATGTGGCAGGTGCGTCAGGATATTTATAAAACTTCAGTAGATAAATGGCGCATTTACGAAAACGAACTTAAGCCATTAACTGACATTCTGACACCAGAAATCGAACTTTATAACAACGCATCATAGCAAAGCACAGGTCTTAGAATTTAAGTCTTTGTACCGAGCAACTGCTTTGGCAAGTCCTCCCAGGAATGGCCCGTTGCCATTATGCACGTCTGACCACTAGCCATCGTCATCATTACAGTCCAAGTACCCTCTTCTGATGTAAAAATTTCAAAAGCTTCCGTACTTTTTTGAGAAAGTCCGATTGCAGTTGGGACTTCTTTGTAATCATCTTTTAGAACTTTTATAATTTTCTGCCGGTCGCCGCATTTTACTCGAGAAGCCTCTGCTTCAGTTGTCCCTTGGCCAAGATAAGACGTGCCTGCCAGCCCGGTTATTAACATGATAGTATATATAATTTTCATAATCACTCCTATGCAGCTTAAGCGCATTTCTAACGGAATGGGTTATATTTTCGTTAGAAACCAGCGGTTAGCCACCTTGTTTCATTACTCATATATGTTGCCTGCTAAACTCTATAACTAAGGCAAGTGTGCGCCTGTATGGTTAATCAAACGTAAATTTCTTGAAGATGTTATTTAGCGCGGTGCAAAACGCCGCCCGATACAGGTAATTTACAACCTGTTGTTTTGGGGAATGTAAGTGGCAAACCTTGCTCACTCCTTACTGCAAGATACCCCCAACACTCGGCCTCCATTGCATCGCCATCAAGACCTGCTTCTTCTGCTGATATAACTTCCCCCCCATGTTTTATTGCTAGCTCTTTTAAATCCGCCATGATATGAGGATTAAGACGCCCTCCACCACAAATAACCCATAGCTTTGGCGCCTGCGGTAAATGTTCAACAGATTTCATAATTGCAGCAGCAGAAATATGGGCAAGTGTTCTGGCACCATCCTTAACACTTACCGCATTATCTTTCGGCGGTACAAAATCATTTCTGTCCAGCGACTTTGGCAGAGCCTTTTGAAAGTATGGATTAGCTAAATATTCATCTACCAGTTCGTTATTCACCTTACCTTCCGCCGCAATCATTCCGCCTTGATCAAATGGAATGCCTGCCTGTGCTTGTACCCATTGGTCAATCAGCGCATTTCCCGGCCCTGTGTCAAAGGCTATTAGTTCCTTTCCTATATAAGAGATATTTGAAATTCCACCGATGTTGACAAAAACGATTGGTGTTTGCTGGCTTAAATCCTTCGGTACATTATCGCAAAGTGCCTTGTGATAAACCGGCACCAATGGTGCACCCTGCCCGTCATGTATCATATCATTAGCACGCATGTCATATACCGCATCAATGCCTGTCGTTTGTGCAAGCATTTGGCCATTGCCTAATTGAACCGTTAACGCTTGGTTGGGTCTATGCAATACTGTTTGTCCATGAAAACCAAGCAGATCAATTTGCGAGGCTTGCAGGGCGTTACTTTGCAGAAATGCTTCAACCGCATCAGCATGTAGCTTTGTAATAAGCGCTTCTGCTTCCTTTAAACATCCTGGTCGCTCAGCGCGCGTTTTTATTGTTTTGGCATCTTCCAATGCTTGTTTCAGCAGGGTTTGCGTTTCAACCGAATAAGGATAAAACCCCATAGCACCACGCTCAACAAAACCTTTTCCGTCAGTTCTAATGAGTGCTGCATCAATACCATCCATGCTGGTGCCGCTCATTAAGCCTATTGCAGTCTTAATCGCCATTTGAAATTCCCGTACTTCCTGCTATGAGACACAAGATTCTTATTACTTAGCACATCAAAGAAACGAAACATAAAATGTCTGCCTTCAAATCCGAGTTTTTACAGGTTCTTCAATCGCGCGGCTTTATCCATCAACTCTCAGATGAAACAGGTCTTGATGCTCAATTGGCCAAGGAAAAGACAACGGCTTATATTGGTTTTGACGCAACAGCGCAAAGCTTGCATGCTGGCAGTCTTGTGCAGATTATGTTGCTTTACTGGTTCCAGCAAACTGGCCATTGCTCCCTTGCACTAATGGGAGGTGGCACGACAATGGTTGGCGACCCCTCCGGCAAGGATGAAAGCCGCAAGATGCTCACACCTGCCGATATTGAAGAAAATAAATCAGGCATTAAGCAGGTCTTTTCCAAGTTCCTTGATTTTGAAAATGACAAGGCAATCATGGCAGATAATGCTGAATGGCTGCTTGAACTTAATTACGTAGAATTTTTGCGCGATGTGGGCAAACATTTGTCCGTCAATCAAATGTTGGCGCGTGACTCGGTTAAAATGCGTCTTGAGCGCGAGCAACATTTATCATTCCTTGAGTTTAACTACATGTGCCTGCAAGCCTATGACTTTGCGGAACTTGCCAAGCGTTATGACTGTCGATTGCAGATGGGCGGTTCTGATCAATGGGGCAATATTGTTTCTGGTGTGGACTTGGGAAGACGCATGGGAACACCAAGCCTGTTTGCCTTAACGACACCTCTGCTTACAACCTCTTCAGGTGCAAAAATGGGCAAGACTGCAGACGGTGCTGTATGGCTTTCTGATAGTCATCTACCCGCCTATGACTACTGGCAATACTTCCGTAATTCTGAAGATGCGGATGTCGGGCGTTTCATGCGTCTATTCACTACATTACCGCTTGATGAAATAGCTCGTTATGAAGCGCTTGAGGGTGCTGAACTTAATGAGGCCAAGAAAGTACTTGCAACCGAAACAACCGCAATGGTTCATGGTCGTGAAGTAGCCGAACAAGCTGCCGAGACAGCTCGTAAAACCTTTGAAGAAGGACAGGCAACCGACACACTTCCTACTGTAACTATTTCGCAGTCTGATTTGGATAGTGGGGTTGGGCTTTTATCGCTTATTGTTGAAGCGGGGCTTGCAACATCCAATGGGGAAGCGCGTCGTCACGTCAAAGGTGGCGCTATCCGCATTAACGATCAACAAATCTCAGATGAGCGCATGAACATCACTACAGATAATCTTAACGATGCGGGTACGGTTAAGCTATCAATGGGCAAAAAGAAACATTTTTTGGTTAAGCCTGAATAGCTTACTGAAATTCAAACACTCTATTGAAGAACCCTGGCGTAACAATTGAAAGTGGATTAACCAGCATTTCAGGATTTGTTCTTGGCCCTGATAACTTATAAGTAATCCCGATTAAAGCCCTATCTTTTCCGTTTGCAAAAAACCTACCTAAAATCGGGATAGCTGAGACTGCCAGATTAACCGAGTTTGCTGGCATGAATGTACCTTTTAAATTCATATAATCCTTATTGTTATACAAAATTCCATCCATGCTTAAACCAATCGCATTGTTTCTGATGATTGCATCTTTTAAATTTAGATAACCTGTACCTTTTTCTATTTTCGCCTGGGCTAATTCAAATTTAATGCGCTTATCGCCTTTTAAGGGAATGATATTACTGCGCTGTCCTCTTTGATTTGGCACCTGCCTTCTCACATTAGAAACGAGGCTTGCCAATCTGGGTTCATTAACAACGACAAAGTTCTTAAGCTTAACTGGCCCTAAAAACGGACCATTATCACGCCTTACTAATTGCGTGTTAATTTGCCCGCCCTCCATGCGAGTATAAATATTAGTGAAGGCAAGCGCATTACCAGCATTGTTTGATTTGATTGTGAACAAAGTTTCATTGCCATTGCGTTGCGCTTGAACATTATAATTTGCATTATTTGCTCCAGCACCGACCATATCAAGTTTTGTCAACTTGCCATTTCTGCTTTGGTATTTTAAATCAACATTAAAAATCTTGCGCTTTTCAAACCCCTTAACTTCCTTAAACTTAGCAATTAAGTTTACAGACCGTTTTCCTTGCACTTGATCAAAGGAAGCTTGGTATAGAAGCGTATTCATGACACCGCGCGCATCATATGAGCCACCATTTGCCGCAATATTATAGGTGTCATTTTCTCTTTGAATGTTTAGAGCTATATTATCGTTATCATTAAGCTTCAACCTGCTAAGTTTTGCCGAAATCAGGCCTTTCTTGCTCATTACCAGATTACCAGCAGCAGAAAAACCTGTGCCAATAAGCTTAAAATCATTTAAATTAAATAGATTACCACTAGCCTTTAAACTAAATTCTGAGCTTGCGGGAATCCCCTTCCCCTTGCTCCACCCAACCCATGGCATTGAGATAACTGCGTCCTTGAAGTCGATTTTATAACTTTGTGTTCCACTTCTTTCCACAATAGCAACTTTAATGGGTCCTTCAATAACAGGGCTTAAATCGATGCCTAGTGCCTTTCTTGCTTTGTCATTCATGGTGGTTGTAACTTCACGCTTACGCTTTGCTTTTCCCGATTTACCAATTGGCTCCACCAAATCAAGGCGAGCCTTAACGCCATCAATCTTGGCTTCACCCGTAACTTTTGCAGATATAGGGGTTGCCTCTATAACAATATTTGCATCGCTAAATTGGCGGCCTGCAAGCTTCTTGGTGCTGGAAGCGTTTTGCAAATCCAACAAAACATTCCAATCAACCTTGGAATAATTTGTACCCTCACCAATTGGAAACTTTGTAACGATGTCAGCAAAACCGTTTCCTGAAAATTGATCTGCACTGACTTTCATGCGCTCCATAACACGCAACGGTTTACGGTCAGCAATCTTGGCAATGGATTTTGCATCCCCCTCCAATGTAATGCTCGCATTACCAATACGCGAATTGGCAGCGTAATCCTTCATCTCAAATGAACCAGATTTAATATTTACAGACTTGCTTCCATCTGCAGATGCAATTCCTGAATTAAGGGAAGATGAAATTTTCATACCTGAGATTTCAACTTGTCCCTTGCCTTTTCTAATTGCAGGCATTTCACCAAACGGTATGAAACTTACATCTTTAATACCAAACTGCAGGCTGAACTCTTCCGGTTTGATCTTAGCCCCATCCTTGACGCGAAAAATAATACCTGGAGGAATATCAGCTTTTAGCGTTCCTTTATCCACCCATCCATCAATAATATGTTTATGGGTCCAATCTCTTGCACCACCCGCCATGAAAAAAGGCCAAAATTGCTTTATAGCAACAACAGAAATTCCATCCGTATTGGCTTGTGCCTTAATAGCAGGCGTTTCACCATCAAACAACATTTGGCCTTTACCCTGCACAGAACCATTTTGGGTCGTAAGCAAAATACGGTCTATCAATAAGTCTTTATCATCAACGTTGTATAAGCCTGCAATTTTAAATCCGGCGGGAATAGTTGTTTCACCCTGTCGTGTTGGCTCAAAAACCCCTTGTTCCATAATAAGGTCATAGCGCAGCGAGCCACCATACCCTCTTTGCGCATTGTAAGGTTTTATACCTCCGATCCAACTTGCTTTTAGACGCCCTAATTGGATGTTTGAAGGATCAAGCTCAATTTGATTTTCAGCCAAAATTAGGCGCAGGTTTAAATTTAAATTACCGACATCTGTTTTTGCCGCACGGCCAAATCTCAAAATACTTTCATCAGACTGAATATTCATAGTCGGCTCGAGCGCAATGGTATTTTCGTTAAAAGGAATATTGCCTGCTACATTTATGATGGCATTAGAACCAATAACCCCTTCTTGAATGTCAGGGTCAGAGAGCCATTCTCTTAAATGAATACCGCTTGCAAGAAAGTTATAGGAGCTGGTTTTATCTTCTTGCAATTCATAACTGGATGAAATTTTGATATTAGAAAATTCTGTTTTTAAATCTGCACTAAGCTTAAAACGGCCAGAACCACCCGGTGTTACTGATAAAAAATTAAGTGCAATGGGATCTTTTTGCTTCCTGCCTAATACATTACCATTGATGGTGGAGTTCACTATTTCAAACCGCTTGAATTTTCCTTCATCCAGATTCTGTTGGAATTTGGAAAGTGTCTCACCAATGATATTAAAGGGTATATCCAAATGCGTTGGCAGAAAAACACCCGCGCCACGGCCCAGTATGTCTGCATTAACTTCGAGGTTTTCAATTCGAACATTTTCGATTACCGCACTACCATTTAATGCTTCAAAGAGATTAAGTTTGGTTTCAATTACACCAATTGCGGATAATACTTCCCCATCACTATTTCTGGTAATTTGAGCATTATTGGTTTTAAAGACCACACTGGCGTCAGTACTAAATTCCAAATTTACATTCTGTAAATTAACTTTGAAATCATCACCAACAACATCTTGCAGCCCTGCTTCTATCCGTGCGACCACTGCAGAGCGCTTTGACGTTTCCCCCTGCAATAAAAAATAAAGCCCACCTATTATGCTACCGATTAGGATCGCGATGCAGATTAAACTTGCCAACGCAAATCTAAAGGATCGCATTAAGGCATTCTTTTTCCTTCGCGAAGGCAATTGAGCGCCTCCACTTGAAGGGTGTAGGTTTTTATTCAAAGGTTGGTAGTGCTCGTTTTTCAGTTCTTTTTCCCACATCTATGTGAATATGTGAAGTAATTCACTATCATTTAACTTGTTGGCTTGCCGTTCAAATCAATGACTTTATATAGAGTAACAGATTCTATGCATCGGGTTAATGACGAAAGGAAGGCAAATGTTAAAAGTTACTGAAGGCGATGTCGCACCAGATTTCACACTTCCAACTAATGGTGAAGGAAGCTTTACGCTTTCTGCCCAAAAAGGTTCTCCCGTCATTCTTTTCTTTTATCCAAAAGATGATACTTCAGGCTGCACAAAAGAAGCTATTGAGTTTTCTCAACATCTTGAAGCATTTAAAAAATTGGGATGCCTTGTTGCGGGCATTTCACCTGATCCTGTCAAGAAGCATGATAAATTTATTACAAAACATGAATTAACTACCATGCTTATATCAGACGAAGAAAAAACCACTCTGGAAGCTTATGGCGTTTGGATTGAGAAAAGCATGTATGGCAAAAAATACATGGGAGTTAACCGCACTACTTTAATTATCGATGCTGATGGCAAGATTGCAAAAGCATGGGTAAAAGTAAAAGTACCAGGCCATGTTGAAGAAGTATTGGCAACGGCTCAAGAGTTATTTGGTTAGCGAGAATACTTTGGGTGAAATTATAAGCTTAAACAAACCAAATAGTTTGGCCGAGGGTGCTTATAACGCCCTCATTGCTTGTGAGTTAGACGAAAAAGTCAACCTTACCAATCAAATGGCTAATGCATGGGAAAACAGGCAGCTTTCACTTAACGGAGCTAAACATATTAAAGCGCCAGAGAGACCAGGGCGACCGAAGAAGCCTGAATTAATTTCTCCCTCACAGGTTAAAAAACGCCCTTTAACCTCTGCCAAAGGCCGATTGGCCCTTATCCATGCGATTGCCCATATTGAATTAAACGCAATTGATCTGGCGCTTGATATTATCGTTCGTTTTTCCCATGTGAGAATGCCTCGTTCGTTTTTTGATGGTTGGGTTATGGTTGCAAAGGAAGAAGCCAAACATTTTACGCTTTTGCGTGAACGCTTGGCCGATCTTGATGCAGAATATGGTGACTTGCCAGCTCATGACGGGTTATGGGAAGCGGCCAGTGAAACTGGGCACGATTTAAATGCGCGTCTGGCTGTAGTGCCACTGGTGTTGGAAGCGCGTGGGCTGGATGTAACCCCGCCAATGGTTACCAAGCTAAGAGCAGCGGGTGATCATAAGACTGCTGAGATTTTCAATATTATCTACGAAGATGAAAAAGGCCATGTTGCAGTTGGTGCGAAATGGTTCCGTTTTCTTTGCAACAAGCAAGGTTTAGACCCCTATTATACATTCAATAAGCTAGTATCAAAGCATTTTAGAGGCCATCTCAAAGGCCCTTTTAATGATCGGGCAAGGTGCGCAACAGGGCTTACGCCATTGTTTTATAGAAACTTATCGCCTTTAGGAAATTAAATATTTTCCGTAAAGGAACTTAAAAACTCTTTGTTAACCATAAACATTCATACTCTCACTCAATTCAGTAAGTTTATTTTGAGTATTAATTTTATGAATAACGCACAAATTAGAGAACCTGCCAGCTTCGGCAAGCGTCGTGAACCTCATACAATTGTTGTCAGCAGAAATGGCAAAACACGACAATTTGTTATTCGTCCTGTTTTCTTTTCAATTGCGGTGTGTTCGGCAATTATGCTCATGGTCGGTTATTTCAGTGCGACAGCATATCTCGTATTCCGCGATGATCTTATTAGTGCATCTTTTGCCAATCAGGCACGCGTCAAACATGAATATGAAGACCGCATAGCAGCGCTTCGTACTAAGTTAGACCGTGTTACCTCTCGTCAATTACTAGATCAACAAGCCATTGAAGCACGTGTGCAAGAGCTTATGGCGCGTCAAGACAGTATCGGGCAACGCAGCAGCCGCATGACAAATCTACTCGATGCAGCTAAAAAACGAGGACTAAATGCAACAAGGACTACGGGTGCGATTCCTGTTCCAACATTAAATCCGGTTAAAACCGATAATATCACAACAGGCAGTATTGATACTTCTAATACTCAAATTCAAACAGCTTCAAGCTATCAATCATTTGTTAAAACTGACAACCCTTATTCACCAACGCTTTCAACGAATTTTACGCAAGAGCTTTTCGGTAGTGTAGCGCAGCAAATTGGTGTTATTGATACAAGCCAGCGCGCGGAAGTTGATGAACTGCGAATTGCGGCGGCAAGCAAGGCTGCTAAAATTACCTCAATCTTGAAATCTTCAGGTGTACGTGTTCCTCAAATGCCTAAATCTGGCGTTGGCGGGCCATTTGTACCGCTTGATCATTCAGTTCCATTTGAAGCGCATCTTGAGGCATTAGAATCTACCCTTGATCATTATGATAATATCTCTGGTATTGCGCGTAAAATGCCTTTTGCAAATCCAATTCCTGGCGCTCAAATTTCAAGCCGTTTTGGTCACCGTAAAGATCCTTTCAATGGGCGTTCTGCCATGCACAGTGGTATGGACTTCAAAGCTACAACTGGTACCCCTGTTTTGGCAACTGGCGATGGTGTAATTATAAAAGCGGGTCGTAATGGCGGCTATGGCAAGGTTGTTGAAGTACGTCATCAGGATGGTATCATTTCTCGTTATGCGCATTTAAGCCGTATTAGTGTCAGGAATGGCCAAAAGGTCCGTCTGGGACAAACAATCGGCAAAGTAGGCTCAACCGGCCGCAGCACTGGCCCTCACCTGCACTATGAAGTACGTAAAAATGGTGACGCAAGAAATCCGTCATCATACATGAAAACAGGCTTTAAACTTCGCGGATTGTTGTAAGCGGTTTCTCTCTTTCATAAGTTAAAGTATCGCATTAATGCCCGCCTCCTCCTTGTGGGGGGCCGAAGGACGGGGAGCGACAGGTGGTGCGAGCCTGAAACGACTGCAAGCGTAAGCGCGGCAGAGTGGGTGGGGTGCTACAACTATCGGCTAGGTTCAAGATCCGATTTCAAGTGCGTTACCCCCACCCGTTCTGTCGCGTACCGCGCCAATCACGTGCCTCCCCACAAGGAGGAGGCGGACATAAATCTGCATCCACTCGCCCGAATTTCGAACGGTGGTACATAAGGTTCCTCCCCTCCGTGGCAGAGCAAGCAGAGGCGTTTAGCCGCTGGTTGGCAAACAAGCAAAGCGCCGTTGAGAAGCCAAAACGCCAATGCGTGAACCACTGCTCGGCAGACAAACGAAGTGCCGTCGAGAGAGGGACGACAAGGCGGATGCCTTATCGGAAAACAAGCGAAGCAAATCCTTTTGATTTGTTCGCCAAGAAATTTGATGCGAACAAACCCTTGGTTTGCTTCGCTAAGCACAACTGTGAGGGCTGATAACCAAAGAACCCTATGTGCTGGGCGTTCAGCCCTCACGCGGAGATTTGATGTCAATGTCGAACTACTCAGGCACAGTGTTTCGACAAAGCCTCTTGGAGAACGCTTGAGCCGATCAGGCAGATTATCATTCGCGATAATCCCGTATCAAACCCAGCACAAACCGTAAGTCGCTCACACGCATTCGATGACCACGACCGCTCCGCTGTCACCAAGACATAAAACGATGGTCGTACGTTCCATGGTTGTGCATCTTGCTGATGAATAAAGTATCCATCAATCTACTAAAGCGGGGATAGATTTTTTTGCTTGGATAAAAATTTTGAAGAACTATTAAGTGCTTTTACAACGGCTTGGCCAATAAAATATCCGAGATTAACAGGAACAGCATTTCCTATTTGTTTATATTGCTGACTCAAACTTCCA
>CALDZF010000056.1 GCA_937944165.1 uncultured Rhizobiaceae group bacterium
CCGAAGAATGAGTTTATCGGAACAGATGTGGCGCATCGTCCGGATACATTTTATGGGCTGGCTAAATGTTTTGCAGAAGATTTGGGGCGCATGTATTGGGAAAAGCGTGGACTTGAATCGGTTCACATGCGCATTCTTTCATGTCTTTCCTATGAAGGCGTCAATAATGCAAGAGCGCTTGGTTCCTGGCTTTCTTATAGCGATCTGGTTCAACTTGTTGAAAAATGTGTTGATACACCCGTTACAGGGTTTTCCGTCATTTATGGTGTTTCAGATAATGATCGTGTACCCGTAGATAATTCACTTGCCTCTTTCATTGGTTATCGACCAAACGATAATGCAGAACAATTTGCGCAAGAGGTTCTGGCTAACGAACCGCCTATGGATAATCGGGATCCAGGCCATATGTGCCATGGTGGGCCTTTTGCTTCCATTCCTTTGGGTGAAGGCGCGGTAGCTAGCATGAATGTAGTAGATGATACGAAGAAGACGTAAAATATAAGAATATGTTTTAAAAAATAGAAGTGGGTGCTTTGCGAGGCTCTGACTTAAATCAGTTCTTTTACCCGCTTTTGTAGTTGTGGGATAACCTCTTGTTCAAACCACGGGTTTTGCTTTAGCCAGCGGTTATTTCTTGGGCTTGGGTGTGGCAGAATTAAACGTTTAGGAAAATGCTCGCGCCAGGTTTTTACAACTTCAGTTACTGTTTTTTTGCCCATATCAGGCATATGCCAGTCAATTGCATATCTGCCAATGATGATTGTTAGTCCCAGCGATGTCATGGAGGCTAGAACCTCTTCACGCCATTGAGCAGCGCATTCAATTCTGGGGGGTAAATCGCCAGATTTTCCTGTTCCTGGATAACAAAACCCCATTGGAACAACGGCCAGTTTTGTTGCGTCATAAAAAATTTCACGATTAATCCCTAACCAGTCGCGCAACCTATCTCCAGAAGGGTCATCGAATGGCACACCTTTTTTATGGGTAATTTGACCCGGGGCTTGTCCTGCAATTAAAACTTTTGCTTCTGGGCTAAGTTGAACGATTGGCTTGGGCCCCAAAGGTAAGTCATTGCATATAGTACAAGCTTTAATACGTGTTATTAGGTCGCTTTGATCAGACATATTTATTTTCTGTAAAAAACATAAAGCTCTTACTATTCCATAATCATGGATTTAGTAAGAGCTTTAATTCTTTTAACCGACTATGCAGAAACAGTCATTTCTTCTGGTTTGTGAAGGCTAACTACACATAGAACTGTTAGACCAAGAGCTAGATAGTAACCAAAATCAATACCTGTAAAACCAAGCACGAATGGTGCAGCTACAAATGTTAGACCAACCAAACCGTCAACTAGAAGGTGGAATTTGTAAGGTAAAACTCTAATCAAACCAAGATGATGGTCTGTTAGGATTGTAAGTAAAAGTGCTGCAACACCAGTGATTACAGAAAGCCAAAAAGCAAGAGGGTTACTTGCGCCCAAGCCCAAGATGAATGGCATAGCCATTAGGCCCAATGCAACCGGGTAATCAAGATATGCGTGAATTTCTTTAGTGATAAAACGAGGCATAATATATTCCTTTTCAAAATTTTAATAAAAAGCATTCAAGCTGATTAGTAGAGTTTAAAGGCATATATTATGATTAATACATATTGCTTAGTTCGTAATTTAATGCAGATCGTTCAAAAAATAAGTTTTGTTAAAGAGTGGCCGCTTTTCTAAAGCTGGCTGGCGTCATTCCAATTTCTTTTTTGAATACTCTGGAAAATGCCGAATCTGAAGCATACCCCACGCTTTCTGCTGTATCCGAGAGCGACATTGAGGGGTTTGTGAGATATTGCTTGGCAATTTCCATGCGCCAACTTGATACATATTGCATGGGGGACATTGCCATTTTTTTCTGAAATTGAACAGCAAAGCTTGTGCGTGACATGCCAGCACATTGTGCCATTGTTTCTACGGTCCAAGGCGCGTCGGGTTTTTTGTGGAACGCGTCTAATGCCTTGCATAATTGTTTGTCAGAAAATGCGGTTAATCCCCACTGTAAAGTTGCATCGTTCTCTATGAAACTTCGTAAGGCTTGTGCCAGAATTGCTTCTGACATTTTTAGTGCGATTAGATCACTACCCAGGCGGCGATTGCCAGTTTCATCACTAATCATGCGAAGAGTAGCTTCCATCCAACGCCCAGACGTTTCACCATAATTCTTCACATGGATAAAAGGCGGCAATCGATCAATTAATACATGGCGAGCGTGACTTTCAAACGAAAAATGTCCGCAGATGAGTTGAGTTTTGTGGTCATTATCATCGCCCCCATAAACCAAAACGCCATTGCCATCGTATCCCGACTTTTCCAAAACATTATCAAGAGGTAAGACAATTTCTTCAGGGTTTTGACCGTTGTAAAGGTTGTGAGTTGCGCCATGTGGAATGATGATTAAATCGCCTTGAGCCAGTGAAATAGGCTTGTCGACACCATCAATTGAAACAGAACAATTGCCCCGATGCGCAAAATGAAACCGCGCAACATTCTTGAAAGAAGGTACGGCTACACCCCAAGGGGACGTAAATGAAGTACGAAAATAAAGCGTGCCTTGCACGGATAGTTTCGTAAGAATATCACTTAATAAGTCTAACATGTTGACTAACATAATACATAACGTGATATTGTTCAATATGCTGAACGATCTGAGAGAAACTATGTACGATCTGAGATTTAACTAACACGCAATGGCTATATGTTGTCGGTATAAATGGTTCATTCGAAGAGGAATTTAAAAATGAAAAAACTATTAATCGGTCTTACAATGTCAGCTGCACTACTAACTTCACCAGTGTTGGCTAATGATCCAGCAGCGCTTACAGATGTTGAGCTTGCACACGTTGCATATACAGCAGACAACATCGATATTGCATATGCAGCCATCGCTATGGTGAAATCACAAAATCCTGCTGTTCTTAAATTTGCTCAATCAATGATGAGTGACCACACAGCTGTAAACGAACAAGCTTTGGCTCTACTTAAAAAGCTTGGCGCACAGCCTAAGGACAACTTCCTTAGCCAAACACTTACAAAAAATTCATCAGACATTATGAGCAAACTAAGCAGTCTTGAAGGCGCTGAGTTTGACAAGTTTTACGCTGAAAACGAGCTTGCTTATCACAAAGCAGTTAATGACTTGATGGTAAACGCGTTTATTCCAAACATTGAAAACGCTGAAGTTAAAAAACTGTTTAAAGCAGGTCTTGAAATCTTCAAGCAGCATGAGGCTCATGCTGAAAAGATGGTTAAAGCAGTTAACGGATAATGACAATGATTAACCGTAGAATTATGGTTAGCGGAGCAATGGCATCTTTTGGTGCCATTGTTTTTAATGCTTCAAACACATTTGCAGAAAGTATTACGCATGAAGTGCGGATCAAGGGATTTAAGTTTGTCCCTGAAAAAATTAATGCTCGCGTTGGCGATAAGATCACCTTTATAAACGATGATATTGTACCACACACGGCCACAGCGAATGATGAAAGCTGGACCACAAAAGACCTGCAAAAAGGCGAAAGTGACACAATAGAAGTCACAAGCAATCTTTTTGAAGGTTATTATTGTATATATCATCCTAACATGAAGGCATTCGTGAAGATTACAAAGCAGTGATCAACCTTTGTTTTTAAGCATATCCTTGTCCAAAAGCCTAGTTCATTCCTCCAAAACTTTTTTTGCAACACGGAAGCACTCTAGTGCTTGTGGCACACCACAATAAATACCGATTACATGGATAATGGCTCGGATTTCTTCTTTGCTTACGCCATTTTTAATGGCACCTCGACAATGGATTTCCCATTCGTTCATTTTGCCCAACGCGCCAATCATGGACAAGTTCATCATGGAGCGAGTTTTTGCATTGATGACATCATCCCCCCAGCCAAACCCCCAACACCAGGCCGTCATCGCCTCTTGGAACGGACGCGTGAAATCATCTGCGGCTGCCAGATTTTTTTCAACATACTCCGCACCCAAGGTGGCTTTTCGTTGTTCAAGTCCTTTTAGAAATAGATCCTCGTCAAAACTACTCATTGTTGACCCTTTAAATATTATTGTGATTTTTTCTTTGTGTCTTAGCTTTTCGTTGACTTTGATTAGCTGCTATTTTTGTATATCATAAACAAATGCTCCACCAGCTCACGTTAGCTTTAAAACAGCTAAAGCCTGTCTACTTCCTAATCTTTTTGTTAATATTATGCGGTGTGGATGGATTGACGAATTTTACGATCTTATTTCATATTCAATTTCTTGAGCTATTTGATTTTTGAAAGTATTTATAAATACCGTAAGCGCTAATCATTACCCAGAAAAACTCAATTAAAAATGCTGACAGATTGAATTTGAAATAAAGTGAGAACAAGATTAATCCAGCACCAATTGCATTAAGTACCGAGTAACTCAAGCCGTCGCTTTTGATTTTCCCAATCTGCAAAAGCATATATGTTGTAACAATAATTGCAGCTCCAGTTGCCCCTATTAAATCATACCAAGCCAAATCAATCATTCTTACTAAACCTCTGTTTTTTATCTTCTGATTTCTGACAACCACAAATCTATTAGTAGCAAGAATATTATCGTGTTGTATTGGATAGATTTTAAGTCCACATCATTAGAATACGATGTTTATACCTTTGCACTGTTAAACCTCAGATAAAATAGACAGTAGCTCCATCATTGCTCTGGTTTGTTGTTTGTCTTTGCGTTTAACGATCATGAACTGACCTGTGCGTTCTGATCCTGGAGCGTTTATACGAACAAGCTTTCCTCTCTCTACCCATGGAGCCGCTGTGTGGTCGGGTAAATAGCCAAAGTATTTTCCTGTTAAAAGTAACAGAATTAAACCCTCCATATGTCTGGCAATAGCTGTAAAGATAAACTGTTCTGGCGGTATTAAGCCTTCGATCTCATCAACATATTCACGGTTAATGTAATTATATTTCGTAAGTTCTTCCAAGTTGGTGGTTTCATTTTTGGAAAGAGCAAGTGGATGTTTTTTTGCGCAA
>CALDZF010000057.1 GCA_937944165.1 uncultured Rhizobiaceae group bacterium
TCTACCTTATCAATACCAATTCCTGTACCCACGCCTGAACCCAATTCGTCATCATGGCGCTCGTGCAGTTTTTCGATTTGTTTATCGCGCCTGATATTTTTGCGGAACATCCATGAAAGCAAAAAGGCCACCGCGATGATGATTAACGCAATGGCCAGAAAGATTGTGATGGTACTTGTCATCCTGTTGGAAGTTATTCTTCGGGAATAACAGCTATTGCTGAAATCTCAAGTAGAAGCCCTGGCTGTACCAGACCAGCAACTCTGACTGCTGTACTCGCTGGGCCGTGTTCCAGAGAAAATGCTTCCTTACGAGCCTCACAAATTGCCTCGTAATCGCTTTGATCTGTGTAGAAAACATTCACTGACATAATGTTATCAAGACTGCCGCCGATTGATTTTAAAATATATTCCAGTCTGGAGATGATGTATTTAGTTTGAACTTTTGCATTTCCAATACCAATAACATTGCGGTTTTCATCCCAAGCAACCTGCCCGGATATATGTACTCGTCTTCCCTTTGGTTCCACTACTGCGTGATGAAAAGGGAAGCCAAAGCTTGGCCACATATTATCCGGGTTTATTCGTGTTGCTTTTGTCAGCTTAAATGTTCCTATTTAAATCAGTTTACCCATTGCCACGGCCGTATCTGACATGCGATTAGAGAAACCCCATTCGTTGTCGTACCAGGTTAAGATGCGAACAAGATTGCCTTCCAGCACGGTGGTTTGATCTTCGCAGAAGCTTGATGAATGCGGGTCGTGGTTGAAATCCATGGAAACCAGCGGCTCTGTAATATAATCCAGAATGCCGTTTAATTCGCCTTCTGATGCTGCCTTGATTGCAGCGTTTACTTCTTCAACGGTTACATCACGCTTTGGCACGAATTTAAAATCAACTACGGAAACATTTGGTGTTGGAACGCGGATTGAAGAGCCGTCAAGCTTGCCAAGTAGTTCTGGCAATACAAGGCCAACAGCCTTTGCAGCACCTGTAGAAGTCGGGATCATTGACATGGCAGCAGCACGTGCACGGTACAAGTCCTTGTGCATTGTATCAAGCGTTGGTTGATCACCTGTGTATGAGTGAATGGTTGTCATATAGCCCTTTTCAATGCCAAAAGCTTTGTTCATGATATAGGCAACAGGGGTAATACAGTTTGTTGTACATGAAGCATTTGAAACAACCAGATCATCGCTTTTAAGCGTGTCGTGGTTTACACCGTAAACGATTGTCGGAATATCTGAACCACCTGGGGCAGAAATCAATACGCGCTTTGATCCGTTTTCAAGGTGCTGGCTTGCGCCATCCTTGTTTGCGAAGAAACCTGTACATTCCATCGCGATATCAACATCTGACCATGGTAGTTCTTTTGGGTCGCGAATGGCGGTTACACGGATTGGGCCTTGGCCTACATCCATGGTGTCACCGCTTACAGTTACCGTACCAGGAAATTTGCCATGTACGGAATCATAACGCATTAGGTGTGCGTTTGTTTCAACAGGACCCAAATCGTTGATTGCAACAACCTGAATGTCTGTACGACCAGACTCAATGATTGCACGAAGAATGTTACGGCCAATGCGGCCAAATCCGTTAATACCGACTTTTAATGTCATTTCTTTTCTCCAGTATTACACGCGGTACTTATGCGTCCGCGTTTTCAAGTTCTGTAAGTTTTGCTTTTGCAGCTTCTATCACTGCATCAGCGGTTATGCCAAAATGTTCAAAGAGTTGAGCAGCAGGTGCGGATGCGCCAAAGCCGTTCATTCCGATGAATGTGCCATCACATCCAATGAAACGTTCCCAGCCTTGCTTGATTGCTGCTTCAATCGCGATCTTTACAGGTGCGTCACCAATGATTGATTTTTGATAATCTGTAGATTGCGCTTCAAAAAGTTCAAAACATGGGACAGACACAACGCGCGTTGGCGTTCCAGCTTCTTCCAGTTCTGATTGCGCGTTCAGTGCAAGTTCAACTTCTGAACCCGATGCAAAAATTGTTACGTTTGCCTCATCAGAAGCAGGTGACAATTCATAGGCGCCCATTGCACAACAATTATCTTCATTAAATTCTGTACGCACCGTCGGCAATCCCTGACGCGTTAAAGCGATTGCACTTGGTGTTGTTTTAGCTTCCATGGCGATTTGCCAGCACTCGGCTGTTTCGCAAGTATCTGCCGGGCGGAATACATAAAGGTTAGGGATTGCACGAAGTGCTGCCATATGTTCGACAGGCTGGTGGGTAGGGCCATCTTCACCAAGGCCGATTGAATCATGCGTTAAAACGTGAATTGCGCGAATGCCCATCAGAGCGGCTAGGCGAATGGATGGTCGACAGTAATCCGAGAAGATCAGAAAGCCACCTGAATAAGGAATAAGACCGCCATGCAGTGCCATGCCGTTCATCGCGGCGGCCATGCCATGCTCACGAATACCGTAATGAATAAAGCGACCAGAATAATCTTGAGCGGATAAAATTTCTGTCTGGCTTGTCTTTGTGTTGTTTGAACCCGTCAAGTCAGCAGAGCCGCCAACCGTTTCTGGTACGACACTATTGATTACTTCAAGAACGGCTTGCGAAGATTGACGCGTTGCCATTTTTGGCTGTTCTTTAGCAAGGCTTTTCTTCATCTTGAGGATTGCATCACCAAGGTCTGGAGAAACATCACCACGCATACGGCGTTCAAACTCACCTTTAAGTTCTGCATCTATATCTTCGTAGCGTTTTTCCCAGGCTTTGTGCTCTTTACAACATTGAAGCCCTGCAATGCGCCAATCATCAAGAATTTCTGCAGGAACCTTGAAAGGCTCTGCTTCCCAACCCAATGCTTCACGAGTGAGGGCGATTTCTTCATCTCCCAAAGGTGCGCCATGGGCTTTTGATTTGCCTGCCACGTTAGGAGAGCCAAAGCCAATGGTTGTTTTACAAGAAATCATCGTTGGCTTGTCGCTCTTTTGAGCTTTTTCAATGGCCTCGCCAATTTCATCATGATTATGACCATCAATGTGAATAGTATTCCATCCAGATGCCTTAAAGCGTGCAATCTGGTCTGTGGAGTCGGTCATGGAAATCGGGCCATCGATTGAGATTGAGTTATTGTCCCAAAAGACGATTAACTTATTCAGCTTTAAATGTCCTGCAAGTGTAATCGCTTCCTGGCTGATGCCTTCCATCAAGCACCCATCGCCTGCCAGGCAATACGTATAGTGGTTGGTGAGATCATCGCCAAAGTCTGCATTCATTTTGCGCTCGGCGATTGCCATGCCCACCGCATTACCTATGCCTTGGCCAAGTGGGCCAGTGGTGGTTTCAATGCCAGCGGCATGGCCATATTCAGGGTGACCAGCGGTATTGGATCCTAATTGGCGAAAGTTTTTGATCTGGTCAATGTCAATATCTTCATAACCCAAAAGATATAGAAGGGAATAAAGCAACATTGAGCCATGACCCGCAGAAAGCACGAAACGGTCGCGATCTGGCCAATGTGGATGCTTTGCATCAAAATTCATGTATTTGGTGAATAGCACCGTAACAATATCAGCTGCCCCCATCGGAAGACCCGGATGACCGGAATTTGCAGCTTGTACAGCGTCTATTGAGAGAAAACGAATGGCATTTGCCATATCATTGGAAGAATTCTTCTTGTTCATGCTATCTCGCAGGATAAGAATTTCGGGGATGGTAATTAATTGCCCAATTTAAGCCAAACCAAAGGCATTACCTTGCTCGCGCGAACGTTTATCAGGTGAGTCAAAAGAGTCAATGGAGCCAGAGGGGCAAATTGGGGAAAGTGAAGTTTTGCGGCTGATATGGTGTGTGAGGTTGTGGGTGAGGGAGATATACTTCCCCTTCTCCCACACAGAACGTTTTGTGGGAGAAGGAAAGTAATAACTTCAGCCCCGAGGATCCAGCGCTCACGCCCCCTACATTCTGGATCCTCGCCTCAAGGGCGAGGATGACGTAAAGCGAGATATTTGAGAGAAAGATTAATTAGGGAAAGAGTAACCTCATGTCTTATTTTTGAGTTTTTATTTCTGGTATTTTGGTTTTTCAAGCGTTGGTTTATTCTTTCGCTTTGAGCGATAAGGTTGTGCAGGTCGTTTGTAAACAGATCGGCATGTGATTTATT
>CALDZF010000058.1 GCA_937944165.1 uncultured Rhizobiaceae group bacterium
ATAAATAATTATTTAGAAGAAAATTACAGCCAATCAAGGCTGGTTGTTTTTTCGTTTTCGTGCTGATGAGAATTTTGCGTAGTTTTCAGTAAAGTCTACTATATATTGCTTGGTAGTGACACAATTTAATCATATTCAATTGATTATGTCCTACAAATTAGCTAGATTAAATTTTTTACGTATGGTCAACTTGTTACGTTTCATTAACTATAAAAGTTTAGGATTAAAAATGTTCTTATAATTCTTGTAGTTGGCGAAATTTTTTCGCTGAACGTTAGGTTTGACAATGCAATTGTTTGGTAAAAGTGGTAAAATTGGGGGGTTTTTCAAGGTGGTTCTAAAAAAGTTCGGCTTATCTTCTATTATCGTTTCTAGTATTACAACGTGTATTCTATTGTTTAGTCTTACATTTGAAGTGCGTGCTTCTGATTTTAATCATGCTTGGCGTAACAAGCAAAAAGCACTTGTTATTGATGCTTATGAGAAAAACCCTATTGACTGGAATAAAATGGTAAAAGATAAGCGTATTCGCGGCTTTATCGGAAAATCCAGTGATGGATTGGCTTCGCCATATGCTTGTGGTGGCAATACAACTAAAAGACATCTTTGTAAAAAGACTTTCCAAAACTACTTTATGAAGCAACAACTTTATCATACAAGAAAAGCGCTTGCGAAAGCATTGGGTCTAAAGTGGGGAGCATATCATCTTGGTCGCCCAGGAAACCCCATACAACAAGCTAATCACTTTATTAATTTTACCAAGCCAGAAAAAGACGATCTCTTGGCACTTGATATTGAACATGATGATCCTAAAAAATGGATTTCGTTCAAGGATGCAGAGATTTTTGCAAAACAAGTGTATAAACGTATAGGCCGTTATCCTGTACTTTATACAAATCATGATACCGCTAAACGTATTGCTGCGCGCCGAGATGAGTTCCCGTTACTCTCTCGCATGCAACTTTGGTATGCACGATTTAAGGGTGATATTCGTGGTTCATTTCCAATGGGAAATTGGGAAAAATATACACTGTGGCAATTTTCAGCCCATCCAAATTGTAATAAGCGCCGCTGCTTATACCGCGTTCCAGGTACAGAATCCAACATTGACGTGAATGTGTCCACGTTAAGCATTGCTGAATTTGATAAGGCATGGCCTTTTGATGGTTTGGTTCCAGAGAGAAACCCCAAGCCAGAACAGTTGCTGGTTCAAAATGAAAAACCAGAGATAGACGTTGCAAATACGCAAGTCGCAACTGCATCTTTCGCGTTGACCTCTAATTTGCGTGCAAGTGATAAAATCCTTCAACATTTAAATCCTGATGAAAGTTTTCAAGTAACCAGCATAGATCTGGATGACATTGTTGTGCCGTCACCTAGGGGACATCACGCCCCTGAAATACAGAAATCATTTGATGTAGCTGCTTTGGAAGATACTAATATCCAAACAGATGCAGTTGAGTATGCACCTATTTTGGTTGCTGCAATTCCAACAAAGGCTGTAAGAGAAATTCAACCTGAACTTTCAAAGCCTGTTATTGCCAGTGTTGTTCCAACGCTTTCGCCATTAACAAAACCTAGCGAACCAAAAGAAACCAAAATTGTCAAAGCTAAGGAAAATCTTGTTGTCACTAAGCCAGTTGTTGTAGCTACTGCACCAATAGTTGAAGAGACAATCGAACTTGCTTCAGAGCCTGAAACAAGTTTTGGCATAACAACCACAGATTTTGAGCCTGAATATAAAGTTATTATTCCAAAATCTGATCATGCAGAAGATTTGACAATGCAATTGCAATATTTGTCTGGTGCATTTTAAGGCTGTTTTATTAGATAGAGCCTGAGCCTACTGGCTCAATACTTGGCAATTTCCATCATAATAATTCCACGGATCTAGTCCGTGGATGCAATATTCAACGTTCCATGTAAAACCGGCAAAGCCTGTACCTTTTTCAATAAGGTAGTGAATGCGGCGTTTCTTTCCATTTTCAAATATTGCATCGCCATGACAATAGCGCCTCTTGATAGGAGACGCAGGAAAAGCATTATCTGTATGCAAATGTGGCTTTTGAACTGTATTTAAAACCAGTCCGCGTTTTTCCCAGTAGATTTTTTCAGTTTTATTAAAGCGCTTGCCAATAGTTTTGATTACCTTTTCAGAATTACAAGCCGGAAACTTATCTTGTTTTAGAAATGCAGTAGAAGAGCTCGTATCAACCATAACAAATGATGAAGCTATAATTGCAGTTAAAAGAAATTGTCTCATACTCTAATACCTCATGAATACTGTGGCTGCATTATCGTTAGTTTCTTATTGTTTTGCAAGATTACGAATGACTTCTTGATAAAGTTTGTGTTCTTCAATCAAAACGCGGCTTGCTAATGTGTCTGCAGTATCATCTTCCAGAACGGGAACAACTGCCTGAGAAATAATCTTACCTCCATCCATTTGCGAATTTACATAATGAACAGTACAGCCATGTTCTTTTTCACCAGCAGTTATTGCGCGTTGATGCGTGTTTAGACCTTTGAACTTTGGTAACAGGCTAGGGTGAATGTTGATTAGCCTGCCATCATAGGTATCAGTAAAGTCGGAAGAAAGAATTCGCATATATCCTGCAAGACATATTAAATCGGCACCAGAAGCATTAATTGCTTCCATGATTGCTTGTTCGTGGGATGCTTTGTCTTGATAATCATTACGCTTGAAACTTCTGGCTTCTATACCAGATTTGATAGCTGTCTCTAGCCCTTTGGCTTCAGGGTTATCAGAAATTACGATGCAAATTTTTGCTGGATAATCTTTAAACCGTGTAGCGTTCAAAATAGCTTCCATGTTTGAACCACGGCCTGAAATAAGAACAGCCAGTTTTTTGCGTATATTGGCTACCAAGAAAGGTTTCCCTCGTAAGTTACTTTGCTATTTTCATCTTTAATGAGTTCGCCTAATTGTGTAACTTTTTCGCCGCTTGCTTCCAATGAAGATTTAACAGCCTCGGCTTTATCAGGTGCAACAACAATCACCATGCCGATGCCACAGTTAAAAGTTCTAAGCATTTCTGATTGTTTTACACCACCTGTTTTAGATAACCATCCAAATACTTTTGGTGGTAGAATTTTTGATAAATCAAGCTTTGCGCCAATACCTTTTGGCAAGACACGTGGAATGTTTTCTGTAAATCCGCCACCTGTAATATGCGCCATGGCTTTCACGCCAGCTGTTTCGCGAATGGCAGCAAGGAGTGGCTTCACATATATTCGTGTAGGTTCAAGAAAGGCTTCCGCGATAGAAGAGCCTTCCTGGAATGGAGCAGGGTCGTTCCATGTAAGGCCAGCAAGTTCAATAATTTTACGAACCAATGAGAACCCATTTGAATGAACGCCAGAAGAAGCAAGGCCTAAAAGTATGTCACCCTGCGCAATATTATTAGAAGGTAATATTCCATCACGCTCAACAGCGCCTACGGAAAAGCCTGCAAGATCATAATCCTTGCTTTGGTACATTCCAGGCATTTCTGCTGTTTCACCACCAATAAGTGCTGCACCAGACTGGCGACAGCCCTCTGCAATGCCTTCAATGACCTGAGTAGCTTCTGCAACATCCAATTTGCCAGTTGCAAGATAATCGAGGAAGAAAAGTGGCTCTGCACCTTGAACGATTAAGTCATTCACACACATTGCAACCAGGTCGATGCCAACAGTGTTATGAATACCTGCTTCAATCGCAATTTTAAGTTTTGTGCCAACGCCGTCATTTGCAGCAACAAGAACCGGGTCTTTATATCCACTTTCTTTTAAATCAAATAATCCGCCAAACCCGCCAATATCAGGATTAGAGCCAGAACGCGCAGTCGATTTAACTGCAGGTTTAATTGCTTCAACCAAGGCATTGCCAGCATCAATATCCACCCCAGCCTGGGCATAGCTTAAACTGTTATCGGATGATGTATTTGAAGAAGACATGATTGCCGCATTGCTCCGCAATTGATAAGGAATAGTATCTTTTTATAGAATCTGCGAAACCTCTAACATACTTGTTTCGCTTTAGGGAGTGTAGAATGGACGAGAATTTTGGATTACGCGTAAGAAGACAGATTTTTTTCTGGCTCGCCATGTTTACTTTCTTTGTTGCATTCATGTGGGTGTTCGCTGATATTCTTTTGCCTTTCATTGCAGGTATGGTGTTGGCTTATTTTCTTGACCCTGTTGCTGACAAACTTGAGAGTAAAGGTGTCAGTAGAATGTGGGCGACTGTTCTTATTCTAATCGCTTTCATCGTTGTTTTTGTTATCTTTTTAATGATACTGCTCCCGGTTCTTGCAACACAAATTGCAGGTTTTCTTGATAGATTACCCACATTGGTTGGCAGTCTTCAATCTTTAATAGCATCAACGGAAAGCGACTGGTTGCGTGATTTGATTGGCGTGGATGGTAAATCTCTGCAGGATAACATCAATGGCTTGATGAAAGAGGGCGCTGGTTGGATTTCAACGGTTCTAAAGAAAGTGTGGAGTTCTGGAAAGTCACTTGTAGATTTAATTTCCTTATTGGTTGTTACGCCTGTTGTAGCCTTCTATTTACTGTTTGATTGGGATCGTATGATAAAACGCGTAGATAGTTGGTTACCGCATGATCATCGCGATACAATACGTGGGATTTTTAAGGATATTGATTCAGCCGTTGCTGGTTTTGTACGTGGGCAAGGTACTGTTTGCCTGATACTAGGCTTTTTCTACGGTGCCAGTCTTACAATTATTGGCTTGAATTTCGGGCTTTTAATTGGCCTGTTTGCAGGACTGATTTCTTTTATTCCATTTGTAGGTTCGATATTGGGCTTCATATTATCTGTCGGCGTAGCATTAGTTCAGTTTTGGCCTGAATGGATACCTGTTGCACTTTGCGCTGGTACGTTTTTCTTAGGCCAATTTTTGGAAGGTAATATCTTGCAGCCCAAGCTGGTTGGTGAGAAAGTTGGTTTGCATCCAGTATGGTTGATGTTTGCATTATTTGCTTTTGGTACATTGTTTGGTTTTACAGGCATGTTAATTGCTGTGCCTGCTGCTGCTGCTGTCGGTGTTGTAATCAGGTTTGGCCTTGGGCGTTATCTTGAGAGCGATTTGTATAAAGGCAAACCTGTGGTAGCTTCCGAACGTAAATCAACAAAGCAAACAACTAAAAGAACTGCTACAAAAGCATCATGAAGATTATAAAGCGTTTATGAGTAAAAAAGCTTCCAAAACCACTTCACAATTACCATTGGATTTATCAGTGCCTGTTACGCATCGCCGTGAGGACTTGATAGAAAGCCATGCTAATAAAATGGCAATTTTAATGGTGGATAAATGGCCTGATTGGCCTGGAAATATAAGTGTGCTTGCAGGCCCAATTGGTGCTGGCAAAACCCATATTGCAAGCGTATGGGCAGACAAAGCAGATGCGGTAATGTGCAAATGTGTTGAATTGGCTAATAGACTTGATGAATTTGTAAAGCTTGCCTCGCAAGGTAGTAATTTCCTTGTTGAAGATGCTACAAGTGGCTTTATTAATGAAACTGCCATGTTTCATTTTTTAAATGCAGTTAAACAAGGCGGCGGTTACGCTTTAATCACCAGTCGTTCATGGCCTATTGAGTGGAACATAAAGCTACCGGATTTAGCATCGCGTTTGAAAGCTGTTCAAATCTTTGAACTCAGCGAGCCAGACGATGAATTATTATGCCATGTAATGATTAAACTTTTTGCTGACAGGCAATTATCAGTTGATGAAAAAGTCATTGATTATTGCGTATTGAGAATGGAGCGATCGCTTGAATCTGCTGGCAGGCTGGTCGAAGCAATTGATGCAGAAGCAATGTCTAGAAAATCTGCCATTTCAAGGACAACTGCAGCAAACGCACTTGAACATTTAGGAATGCATTAATTGTCATGCATATTTAAATATAGCTCCAAAAACATTGGAGTAGGGAAGGCAATAGAAAATTGGCAAGCCTCAACAAATCTCTAAAGACCAAAAATGCAACTGGTAAGTCAATTGTTGCAGAAGCGCAGGGCAGGCTACCTGAGCACCAACCAATTGCAATTATTGATATTGGGTCAAATTCAATACGATTAGTGGTCTATGAAGGTTTGTCGCGTTCACCTGCGGTATTGTTTAATGAAAAAGTTCTATGTGGACTTGGCAAAGGTGTTGCGCAAACTGGCAAGCTGGATGATGATGCAGTTCAGCGTTCTCTTGATGCAATTAAACGGTTTTATAAAATTTCTTCTCAAATGACAGTAAGCGGAATTCATATTCTTGCTACTGCGGCATCGCGCGAGGCCAGCAACGGTGACGCATTTATCAAACAGGTAGAAAGGATTTGTAACTCAAAAGTTCAACTTCTTTCTGGTGCGATGGAAGCACATTATGCGGGGTTGGGTGCAAATAGTGGTATTTACACGGCTGACGGGATTGTTGGTGATTTGGGGGGTGGCTCCATGGAGCTTATTCCTACAACCAGTGCTATAAAACACGGTGTTACAACGCCGTTAGGTGGGTTGCGATTGCAGGAAACATCAAAAGAAAACCTCGATCAAGCCAGTGAAATTGCGCGTAAAGAGCTTTCCAAAATTAAAGTAAAATGGCCAGGCAAGCACAGAAGGTTTTACGCAATTGGCGGAACTTGGCGTTCGCTGGCGCGGCTTCATATGCATGATGTCAATTACCCACTGGAAGTCGTTCATGGATACACTGTCAAAACCAAAGATTATATTGAGTTTTGCAAGCGGGTAATAAAAGATAATCTTGATGATTTTAGAGGTATTGAAGAAATCTCCAAAAACAGACAAAATCTTCTGCCATATGGCGCTGCAGTTTTAATTGAAACTTTGAGTTATTTGGAGGCAAAAGAAATTACCATTTTGGCAACAGGGGTTCGGGAAGGGTATCTCTATTCTCTATTGAATAAAAAAGAACGCCAAAGCGATGCGCTTTTGCAGGCAACTGGAGAACTTGCCATTTTACGCGCCCGCTCTCCCAAACACAGCCTTGAACTTGCAGATTGGACTGGTAAAGCACTTAAAGCTATCGGGATAAAAGAAACCAAAGACGATGAGCGATGGCGCAAGGCTTCTTGTAATTTGGCAGACATAGCATGGCGTTCAGCTTCTGATTACAGAGCAGAACAAACGCTAGGAATTATCAATAATGCTGGCTTTAACTCTATCAGTCATGAAGGGCGTGCATATTTGGCAATTGTAAACTTTCATCGCCATCAAGGTATGGGCGCAAAAAAAGTGCCACCTGTAATTGCTCAATTGGCAAGTGAAGAAACAAACAAGAAAGCAAGGTTGCAAGCAGCGCTATTTAGATTGGCATATCTTTTCTCAGCTTCAGTGGAAGGCATCTTGCCAAAGATTGAGATAATTAGAATCAAAAAAGAAACGCTTGTAATAGAAATCCCAAAAAGTTTGAAAATTTTGCTTGGAGAAAGAGTCCTAAACAGGCTTGATCAATTAAGCCGCGAGGTTGAAGAAGAGATTAGCGTTAGTGTTGTTGAGTACAGACACTAGGCTCAGGACCTATTAATTTGGTTAAAATGGTTGGGACAAGTTTTTGCGGATAATAGACGTGAGACGTAGTAAACCTCTTGGTTTGCAAGTCGAAACAACGCATTAGCCCGTGAAAACCTGCCCAATCCACCTAACCGATCTGGAGGACGATTGTTACGACTGTGAACTACAGCGTTAAAGCTTTTGACTGGGGTATAACCCCACCCTGCAAGCTTTGCCTTGTATTTCTTGTCATAACAAACGCCATTTCAATCAAATTAATAGGTCCTGAGCCTAGTTACTCGTATCAATAATCTGCACTGCTCTTTTCTTGTAGCCCAATGCGATACGACCATTTTTTAAATCCAATGCCTTATTGCCGAATAATTCTTTTCGCCAGCCTTTGAGCGCTGCAA